>CAYRGS010000003.1:60412-96217 GCA_964423875.1 uncultured bacterium | reverse complement strand
GTGGACCCTCTCCCCCGTTGGACTTTCGGCGGTTTCTGAATTCATCCCAATCCACAGTCAATCCTCCTGTCTAGGGTTCCCCTCAGCGTGGTTTAGGATATATCCCCGTGGCCTGGAAGTCAAAGCGAGCAACCTCTTGGGGATTCGGCCACAAGGTTTGAGGGTGTGGATTTTCCCATTCAGGGCTTGGTCGCCGCCGAATCCGGATGACAGCTTTCCCTGTCGGCTGAATCGAAAATAAAAAAAGGCGGCCTGAATCAGGCCGCCTTTTTGAATCTTCTGTCCAGGATTTGTAATTAACCCGACATCTTCTGCACATTGGATGCCTGGAGTCCCTTTGGACCCTCCGTGATGTCGAAGGAGACAGAATCTCCTTCCGTAAGAGACTTGAAGCCCTCTCCTTGAATGGCCGTGTGGTGAACGAAAACGTCTTCTTCACCTTCCCCGGGCGAGATGAAACCAAAACCCTTCGAGTCATTAAACCACTTTACTGTTCCTTGAACCACTTGCACTTCTCCAATTCACACTGTTTCGATCTCAGTCCCACACGCCTGTCGTGAGGAATTCCGATATCGCTATTGTTCGTCTATTTAGAGTCGGCTTTCAATCCATGCCACATTTTCACGAAATGAATTTCAGCGCAGCAAATGATCTTTCTGCTCTCAGGAGGGATCCGGTCATCCCCGCCTCAAGACCCAGTGGGGAACAAACCTTCTTCGGACTTCTACATACAACACGTGACATTACCAGAAAATCACGGCGGCCGGATCGATGTGAAAAGTGTCGCGGGCGAGGGCGCCTCGTTCACCATCGAGCTGCCCGCGGCTTCTTAGTGATAGGGGGCGAAGACAATGGCAAGAATCCTCATCGTCGATGACGAGGAGATGGTCTGCGAGGACCTGAAAACGTTGCTGATCGCACAGGAGAATGAGGTCGAAGTCGCCTACAATGGTGAGGAAGGTCTGGCGAAGCTGAAAGCCTTCCAGCCCCATCTTGTCCTCCTGGATATCCGGATGCCCGGCATAAGCGGCCTGGAGGCGCTTCCCCGGATGAAGGCCGCTGACCGGATGTCCGGATCATCATGCTGACCATCGTGCACGAGGAGGAGGTCGTCAGGATGGCGATGAAGGAAGGGGCCGCCGGTTACGTCACGAAGCCGGTGGACCTCGCTTATCTGACTGACGACGACCATCCTTGTGAATTACATTCAGGAGGTGGGATAGGCGGCATTTCTCACCAACGGTTCCCCGCAATGAATGGCGGGGTGTCAATGCCCCGCGGTGACTCCGCCCATCGGCTGCTATCCACCGCCCCGGACAAAAGAGAACCGCTCCTTCGGCCGGTTGAAGTAGCCCACGTCCAGGGACGGAAACCGCTCCCGGAGCCGATCCAGAAAGCCCGCGATCCCGATGACCCCGCCCCGCGCGGGGGGGACGGTGTTCAGGTAAAGCGCCGGGTCGATGCAGAGGTTCTTCGTCTGGACCATGTGAAGGCCCGACCCCTCGATGAGGGCTTCCAGGGCTTCCATCTCCTCCTCCCGGTCGGTCACGCCGGGAAAGATCAGGTAATTCAGCGACACGAACAGTCCCTCGGCCACCGCCCGGCGGATGGTCTCCCGGACGTCAGAGAAGCGGTAATCCTTCGGCCGATAATAAGGGGCATAGACCTCCGCCCGCGCGCTGTTGAGACTGACGCGGACGCTGTCCAGCCCCGCCCGGGCCAGTTCCGTCAGGGCGTCGGGCAGGCTCCCGTTGGTGTTCAGGTGGATCGCGCCCCGGTCCGTTTCCGAGCGGATGCGTCCGATGGCCGCCTTCAGGAGCGGAGTCTGCATCAAGGGGTCACCGTCGCAACCCTGGCCGAAGCTGACGATGGCGTCCTCCGCCTCGTTCAGATGGGGCGCGGCCAACGCGGCGAGCTCCTCCACCTCCGGGATGAAGGCGATTCGGTTGTGGGAGGCGGGAAACTCCCCATCCGGCTGGAAGGAGATGCACCCCACGCAATCGGCGTTGCACACGGCCGTTGTTGGTAGGGGCGCCTCCCACCGCCGGTAGAAGAGGTTCTTGGCCGCGAAGCAGTGATATTCGGTCGCGCAATGGGCCACGTGGGCCAGGAGCCGGCTGTCCGGGTCTTCCGCGAGCCGGCGTTTCACGAGGACCTCCAGCTCACGATCGTCGTAGCGCTCGGGGTCCTGCTTGCGGCTCGAGTCCACCCGGACGGCGGCGGCCACAAATCCGTCTTCCCTCCACCCAATGGCGGTGTAAGCCCATAGGGGAAGCGGCGTCCGCGCGCCGGAAAAGTCCACGGCGGGAAGCAGGGTGCGGGCAAAGCCCGGGGCCGGGAAGGCCGATACGGCCGTCAGGCCCTCCGGAGCCGGGGAAAACGCCTTGCCTTGGGGGTCCCAGCCGATGGGTCGCCCGCCGGGCAGGAGGAAGAACTTGCTTCCGTCCGGAAGGGGGGTAAGCTCCTCATCGTCCGGGCGGACCAGGTTATCCCCCGAAAGGCCCGCCATGTCCAGACTGGGAACGTCGAAGATTTCGCCTTTGGCATTGGCGTATACGGCGGAAAGGTGTGCCTGCCTCGAACTCATTGTCGTTTCGATTCAACGGTATCCAAAAGCGGGTTTTGGGCGAAGGATGCGCTCTCTGCCCGAAACCCTTGAGCATCGGGGGAATCCGGCAACCCGCGGGCTCGCTACATGAAGTACTTCCGGTCCTTCATGCTCGGGTACATCGAGGCGACCCACTTCCCGTAGCCGTTGAAGACTTGCGTGGGCCTGCGCTCGTCGGTGCCGAGCATCCGCTCGGATGCTTGCGACCAGCGCGGGTGGGGGAATTTCGGGTTCACGTTCGCCCAGAAGCCGTATTCGTTGGGAGCAACCTTTTCCCAGAAGCTCTTCGGCCGCTTGTCCGTGAACTCGATGGAGACGATGGACTTGATGCTCTTGAAGCCGTACTTCCACGGCGTAATGAGCCGGATGGGCGCGCCGTGTTGCTGGGGCAGGGGTTTACCGTAGATGCCGGTCACGAACAGGGCAAGGTCGTTCAGACCCTCCTCGAGGGTCAGAGCCTCGACATAGGGCCAGGGATACCAGATTTGGAGCTGGCCGAGGGCCACTGTCCGGTTGAGGAAGGTGGTCATCTTGATGTACTTGGCGTCACTCTTCGGCTCGACCGCCCGGATGAGGGCGGAGACCGGGAAACCGGTCCACGGGATCGCCATGGCCCACGCCTCCACGCACCGGAGCCGGTAGAGGCGCTCTTCCAGCGGCATGGCACGAATGAGGTCGTCGATGTCGTAGGTCTTGGGCTTCCGGACGAGGCCTCCGACCTTCACCTGCCAGGGACGAGTCTTGAGTCGCTTGACGAGAAGGTGAATCGATTTCGTCCCGCCGAACTCGTAAAAGTTGTTGTATTTGGCCGCCACGGCCTCTTGGGTCAGCGGACGGTCCAAGGTGAACGCGGGATTCCGTTTCGCCGGGTAGAGGTCCAAGGTCATGTCTTTGGGCGGCTTGGTCTTGGCCTCCGCGGTCCCCGCGAGGCCGTGCGCGCCTAGGACGCCCCCCGCGACGACGCTCAGGCTTCCCGCCAGGAATTTCCGGCGATCCAGAAAGACGGACTCCGGGGTCGCCTCCCGCTCCGGGATCGACCATTCCGGCTTTTTCAGGTACCGCATGGATTCCTCCTTTTCCGTCCCCCGATGGGGGTGAAAGGACGTCTCACCCTTTTATCCTACATGGTATGAATCATAGGACCAAGGGTCCAGACCCGCCTGTTATTTCGATTCTTTGTCCATCGTTCGGTCTTTTTGGTTTTGTCGCCTTTCATCATCATCCCATTGTTCTTCGACATTCCGTCCGCTTTCATCGGAGCTTCTTTCTTGACCATCTCCTCTTTTTTTATCTCCGTGGAAAGGGCGGGAATGCTGAGAGCGGATAACAGGACCAGGGCTAAAGAAATGATGAATCTCTTACGCGTGATTGACTTCTCCTCGATGGGGGCCGATCAGGAGCAACGGGTCGTCCGCCCCCAGTTCCAGTCCCAGGATCGGGCCATTTCGAGCATTTGGGCCTCGCGGGAGCGGAGGATGTGCACCGCGAGGGCGCCCAGAAGGGCGCAAGGGATCAAAACGCTCAATCCCAGGATGATCTGGAATCGCCTCCGCGCCCTCTTCTCACCGCTCTGATGTACGCGCATGGCTCACCTTGACTCCAAATTTATTCGCCTCGCCTGTGGAATCCAACGGGAGAGATGTAACTTTTCTGTCAAACCGGAATCGGCCTATAATTTCTCATCGCGTTTTCGGGCCCGGCGGTTTCGGACCGAGAGCGGCGCGGCCGGCCCAACATGGAGGCGAAGAGGCGTGGTGATTCTGGGGATCGGGTCCGACCTGTTGGAAATCGATCGGATGGCCCAAGCCGGCAGGAGGCACGGCGACCGGTTCCACCGCCGCGTCTTCACGCCCGGAGAGAGGGCCTATTGCGAGTCGAAAGGACGCCCCGATGAGCACTTTGCGGTCCGCTTCGCGGCGAAGGAGGCGGCCCTGAAAGCCCTGGGCGTTGGTTGGGCGCGCGGGATCACTTGGAGAGACGTAGAGGTCCTCCGGGAAGAGGGTCGCGCCCCGACGCTGCGGTTCACGGGCGTCGCCCGGGATGTGGCCGACGCCCTGGGGGTGCGCCGCGCGCACCTGAGCCTGTCCCACTCCCGGGACCTGGCCCTGGCCAGCGTGATCCTGGAGGGCGAACCGCCTGAAGGGGGGGGGGGATGAGCGGGCAAAGAATCCGGGAGGTCCCGAAGATATGGCCGTGGCCGGGTTTGCCGGTTTGCGGTGCGCCCTGAAACGACCCGCTTCGATTTTTTGAGCGTTTGGTCCAGTCACAAGACCGTCCGATAAATGTTCTCCGACATCAAGGCCATCGCGCCCTCGCGCAATCGGTCGGCCGTGTCGTTCGGCGTGTGGTAGTGCCGAAAGATGGAGGGCCGGCTCCCGCGGTCGGCCCACTTGGGCGAGCCCGGGTTGAAAATGAATTCCCGCAGGATCGATTCTTCCTTTTTCGGGAAGATGGATAGGGCCAGCGCGGGAATCCCCGCCTTCCTGAAAGACTCGTGGTCCGAGCCGAATTTCGGGATTTCTCCTTCCACGAGGTGGGCGACGTTGTTTTCTTCGAGGGTTTCAAGGAGCGTCCGGATCGCCGGGGTTTTTCTCTCCGTCTCTTCGGACTCCCAGACCGCCGCCGCGTCCCCGATGCCGCAGAGCTCCAGACTGAACATGGCGAGAACGTTTTTCAGGTCATGGGCGCGGATGTATTCCTTCGACCCCTTCAGGCCGCTTTCCTCGTCGTTGAAGAAGATGAACCGGACCTTCAGATTGGCCGGCGGCGTTCGCCGGAGTCTAGTGGATGCGTCCAGGATCGCGCTGACGCACGAGGCGTCGTCGTTCGCGCCGGGACTGCCCGGGACGGCGTCATGGTGGGCGGAAACGATGAGGGTCTTCGCGCCGCCGCCGAGGTCGAAGAAGAGATTCGCCCCTTTGCCCGACCCGGTCGCGTCCGGGTAACGCTGGACTTCGTAGCGGACGCCCAGGCCCCGGAGGATCGTTTCGAGGGCCTTCCGTCTTTCGCCGCCAGATTTCCGCACCAGCAAATGGACGGTGTCCTTGAGCGTGCGCCCCGGGTGATTGAGATACGCCTCAAAAAACCCCGGTGGGAAGGGGAGGGGGGGGAGCGAGCAGGCCCCGGGGAGATCCCAAACCGAGCGCGGCGGCGGCCCATCTCGACCCGATGTTCACCCTCATGGTCCCCCGTTCCGGGAAGGCGCCCGAAAATCCCTGTTTTCCATTCGCGAGAGAGAACGCGCGACGCTCAGCCTTGGGCCTCGAACGCAAAGCACAGGACCTCGCCGATGTCCGCACAGTCCGCCAGCAGCATGATCCACCGGTCCAGGCCCAGCGCGACGCCGGCCGCCGGGGGGACACCACCCTCCAGGGCTTCGAGGAATTCCTCGTCCAGCGGCGGGGGGGGGGAGGCGTCGGGATTTCCGCTTCGCCGAACGTCCAGCTCCCGCTCCCAGCGGGCGCGCTGCTCGGCCGGATCGTTGAGCTCGGTGAAACCGTTGGCCAGCTCCATGCCCCCCGCGAAGACCTCGAATCGCTCCGCGACCGCCGGGTCGTCGGTCTTTCGCTTCGCCAGCAGGGCCAGGGGCGCCGGGTAATCGAAGAGCAGGGTTGGCCGCGACCGGCCCAACATCGGCTCGACGCGCTCCAGGGAGATCTTGAAAAACAGGTCCTCCCACGAGTCGTCCGGGGTGACGGTAACGCCCGCCTTCCGGGCCGATTCCGCCAGGTCCGCCCGGCTCAGGCACGCCCGGAGGTCGATTCCGGCGTAGCGGATGAAGGCGTCGCGAACACGGATGCGCTCCCAGGGCGGACTCAGATCGAGGGTGTCGCCCCGAACCCGCAACCGGGTCTCGCCTAGGACTTCTTTCGTGACGGATGCCACCAGGGTTTCGGCGGTCTCCATGGCCGACCGATAGTCCGCGTAGGCCTCGTACCACTCGAGCCCCGTAAACTCCGGGTTGTGCAAGGTGGTCCGTTCTCCGTTCCGGAAAAACTTTGCGATCTGATAGATGCGCTCGTGGCCGGCGCCGAGGAGGCGCTTCATCGGGAGCTCGGGCGAGGTCTGGAGGAAGAACCGCCGCTGGCCCCGGGTGTCGGCGTACTCGGTGACGAAGGAATCCAGGTGCGGGGCCGGATCGGGCGCGGCGAGCAGGGCGGGCGTCTCCACCTCGAGAAATCCGCGGCCGTCGAAAAATCCCCGGACGGCCTTCAGGAGACTTGCGCGGAGCCGCAGCCGCCCGGCCCCGGGAATTCCAGCCCCCCCTCCCCCCCCGCCCGCTTTTTCCGGCTCGGTCGCGGCCGCGAGAAGCCGGACCTCATCTGCGAGAAATTCCCCTTCTGAAAGACGGCCGCGCGCTTCGATGATGTCGCCCGGCTGGATGAACGCCAGGACCTTCCGGCTGGCGCTGGGAAGCCCCTCCGGGCGCACCCGGACCCTCAGGCTTCCCGTCAGGTCGGACAGGACGATCGACCGGCCCCCCTCATGGGATCTGATCCCGCGAATCCGGCCGGCAGCCCAACCCTCTTCCAAAGCACCCGGTTCGAGGATCGTCGAGACGGGGGTTTTGGCGTGACAGCGGGCGGGATAGGGATCGATTCCCAGCTCCCGGGCCCGCTGGCCCCGGTGATTCGGGATGGTTTGATCGCGGCCGGCGGCCGGCTTTTTCAACGTCAAGGCCGGGCCCCCGGATGATAGGAGCGCACCCAGGCGGCGAGGGCCGAATTCAACGGGGCGGCCATGCCCCGCTCTTTCGCCCTTCGGGCCACGGCCCCGTTGAGGTGGTCGATCTCCGTCCGTTTTCCCGACAAGAGGTCGCGCAGCATGGAACTCTCGTTTTCGGCCGTGGCCGCCGCCGTTGAACGGAAGATTTCTTCCGCCTCCTCCCGCCCGATGGACACGCCTTCCGCCGCCGCCACGGCGCGGGCCTCTTCGAGGACTTTCTTTCCGACGGCGCTGAGGTGCGGGTCGGTCCCGACGACGCCGTTTCGCACGCGCGCGAGGGCGCCCAGGGGGTTGATGGCCAGGTTGGCCATGGCCTTTTCCCAGAGCGCCCGGTCCAGCCGGGGTGCGGCCTCCGCGGTGATCCCCGCCTCGCGGAACGTCCGGAGGATCGATTCCATCCGACCGCCGGCGTCCGACGCCGCCCGCTCCTCATTCTCCCACAAACCGAAGACGATCCGGCCCCCGCCGGTGTCCCGGACGCCGCCGGGGAATTCCAGGAGGGCGCCGCAGTATGCGAGACCCCGTACGAAAAGACGCCCGGACAGGCGCGCCGAGACGGCGTGCCCGAGCCCCAACCCGTTGGAGAGCAAAACGGCCGCCCCCTCGGGCAGGAGGAGGGGTTCGGCCCGGCGGGCGGCCTCTTCGGCGTCCTGGGCCTTGGTGGTCAGGAGAAGGAGATCGGCGGGTGAATCCCTCTGCTCCGGCCAGACGAGCCGGATGGGGACAGTCCTCTTGCTTTTGTTGGAATCCGGGGAGAAAAGGGAAAGTACGTGTGAGCCGCCTTGGCGGGGCCAGCTGTCGGGTCGACGCCGGAGGCCGAGGGTGACTTCATGGCCCGCTTCGGCCAGATGATATCCCAGCAGGGAGCCGAGGGCTCCCGCGCCCTGGATGAGAACCCTCAATCGCCGGTTCCGGAATCGGCCCGAGGCCCGCTATCTCGTCTTGGCCGAAACCCGGCGTTTGGCCGGGCTTCGGCTGTCGGCCTTTTTCCCGTCGGCAGCTCGGCCGTTGGCGGACCTGGTGGCGGCGACCGCAGGGGCGGACTTTTTCAGGCCCCCGTTCTTGGCTTTCAGAGCGGGGGAAGCCGCCCGGGCCGCCGTCTTATTCGCGGCCGATGGCTTGCGCTCGAAGTCGGTGTAGGCGTACGCCTGGTGGTTGTGGATGCTCTCGAAGTTCTCGCACTCCACACTGAACCACGTGAAGTTGGGGTCCGAATGGAGAGCCCCGTACACCTCGCGGACCACGTCCTCGACGAACATGGGGTTGTTGTAGGCCTCCTCGGTGACGAACTTCTCATCCGACCGCTTCAGGAGGGCGTAGATGCGGTTGCCCGCCTTGACTTCGATCAGCTCGATCAGGTCTTCGATCCAGACCGAGTCCTGGAATCGGGTCCGGGCGGTGATCAGCCCCCGTTGGTTGTGCGCCCCGAACGCGCTGATGGCCTTCGAGCAGGGACACAGGGTCGTAATGGGAACGGTGACGCCAAGGATGAAGTCCCGCTTTTTGCCTGGCCCGGAGGTCCCCGAGAAGGTGCACTCGAAATCCATGATGCTGGGAATACCCGAGATCGGGGCCTTTTTCTCGATAAAATAAGCAAAGGCGATGGAAAGGTGGGCGGCATCGGCATCCAGGCGGACCCGCATGGCATTCAGGATGTCATGGAATCCTCCGATGCTCACGCCGTTTCGGAATTTGTTGAGGATCTCGAGAAACCGGCTCATGTGGGTCCCCTTGAAGTGGTGGGGGACCTCCACGTACATGTTGAAGGTGGCCGTCGTGTGCTGCTCGCCCTTGGCCTTGTCACGGACCGTGATTGGATAGCGGACGTCTTTCACACCCACCTTTTTCAATGGGACTTTCCGGGTGTCGCGCTGGCTTTGGACATCGATCATGGCTTCTCTCCAACCCAATCTGTCGCCTGTGTGCGGTCGATGGCAGAACGCTCGCCCTCCTTCAACCTTAGACCCCGTGATGCTCCGGAAGTTCCCAACCGTTGAAAATCTTCTCGACCCCCCCGTCCGGGAATCGGCCCGTGAACCCCGGCCGATTCCACTGACCGATGCCTGCGGAAGCGGAGAAAGGATGTGTCACCCCAACAGCCGCATCAGATGATCTACGTTGCGGGATTCCTTTTGGATTTGTCCGGTCGAAGGAAAACTCCTTTACGGAGTCCGTGTGGGTCCGTCAATGAAACACATGGTCATTCATTTTACTTAAAACGCCGGTCGAATTCACGCAATCAAAATGAAATTTTCCCTTCTGGTCCCCGGAGGGCCTCGACCATCTTTACCGTGCGCACGGCTGCTTGAACGTCGTGCACGCGGAGGATGTCCGCCCCCGCCCCTAGGCCGAAGGCGTTGGCGACGATGGTCCCTTCCAGACGGTCCCGGGCGTCCGGAGCGCCGGTGATCTCGCCGATAAATGCCTTCCGGCTCACGCCCAAGCAGACTGGATGGCCCAGGTCCCGGAAATCGGACAGGTTCCGGATCAGTGCCAGGTTGTGCGCCAGGGTTTTTCCGAACCCGATCCCCGGGTCGATGATCACCTCGCGGACCCCCGAGGCGGCGGCCCGCTTCGCCTGACGCGCCAGGTGTGCCTTGACTTCTCCGACGACGTCGCCGTACCGGGGGTCGTCCTGCATGGTATCCGGCTCGCCCCGCATGTGCATGATGAGCGCGGCGGCCTTGAACCCCCCGATCACGTCTCGAAGGTCCGGGTCCCGCAGGCCCCGGACGTCGTTGATCAGGGGAACGCCCCGGCGCAGCACGGCCTCGGCGACTTCCGGGCTGGAGGTGTCCACGGACAGGACGGTCCGG
The DNA here is from genome assembly GCA_964423875.1 of uncultured bacterium. GTDB lineage: Bacteria > UBA8248 > UBA8248 > JACPRG01 > CAYRGS01. Next base: position 86,068 of record CAYRGS010000003.1, on the reverse strand, counting down.
CCCCCTTCTTTCTCCAGAAGGGGCTCGAGGACCGGCAGGAGGCGGCGGAGCTCTTCTTCCGCGGTGATCCGGGCGGAGCCGGGGCGGGCGGATTCCGCGCCGAGGTCGAGGATGTCCGCCCCCTTGTCCAGCAGCCGGCGGGCGTGCTGAAGCGCCGCGGCAGGCTCGAAGAACCGTCCGCCGTCCGAAAAGGAGTCAGGCGTGATGTTCACGACCCCCATGATCAGGGGGCGGGCGAGACTCAGGGATTTTCCACCGAGGTGGAGAATGGGGCCGGCGTCGCCGTGGGGCGCAATCATTTCTTTTTCGGGCTGGGCGGACGCCGTTTTTCGAAGGTGAGCCGGGGGGGGGGCTGCCCTTCCGCCGGCCGAGCGCTTTCTATGAAGCCCGCCATGTTCATTCTCGGATCCGGAGGGGTTTCGGCGTTTCAGGGACTCGGTTTATCGCCTTGCGCCGCCGCCCTGTGAATCGGCAACGACGTTTGAAGGGGTTCCGGACGCTTTGGTCTTCCCGGCCTTGATCGCCTCCGGAAAAGACGTCCCTTCCCGCAGGATGTCTTTCAGGGGCCGCCAGCGCTCGCGAATCTCGCCGGCCAGAAAGAGGGACCCTGTTACGCAGACTAGGTCATTCTCCTTCGCCGCGTTCAGGGCGGTTTCCACGGCGTCGAAGGGGTCCAGGAAGACGCCCCGGACCGGCGAGAAGCGGGAGGCCGCCTCCGCGAGACGCTTCGGGTCGCAGGCGGGTCGCGGCGGTCTCGACGGACGGGTCACGAATGCGCCCGCGCTTCCCGGCAGGAGGACTTCGCAGAGGCCGTCCACGTCCTTGTCTCCCAGGACGCCCAAGACAAAAAGGCGTCCGGAGGTGGGTGTCAGGTCGAGGGCGTTCCGGAGCGCGCGCGCCTTGTCAGGGTTGTGGGCGCCGTCCAGCACGACGGTTGGGGCGTCGCTGACGACCTCGACCCGGGCGGGGAGGCGGGTCTTCGCGAGACCCCGGCGGATCGCCTCCTCGCCCACGCCGTAAAGCTGGGCGGCGGCGGCGGCCAGGCAGGCGTTCTGGACCTGGTGACTCCCCGGCATGCGGATTTCGAGGTTCCGGATGGAGGTCAGGCTGGTCACCGGGTCGGGGAGAAAGTCGAAGACGCTTCCGTCCGTCCGGGCTTCCCGCAGGCCGGCGGCCGCGTCCAAGGGCGTGTCGTTCAGCGAGATGAGTCGGGCTTTGCGCTCCGCGCAGACTTCCCGGATGACCTTTTGGGCGCGAGGTGTCTGGACGCCGGAGAGAACCAGGCCGCCCGGCTTGACGATCCCGGCCTTCTCGGCGGCGATCTGCTCGATGGTGCTTCCGAGGATGTCGGTGTGGTCGAGGCCGATCTTCGTGATGATGGAAAGCGCGGTCTTCGCGAAGACATTGGTGGCGTCGTACGTGCCGCCGAGGCCGACTTCCAGGATGACTCGCCCGACCGCCCGGGTGCGGAAGTGAAGGAGGGCGAGGGCCAGGGTGATCTCGAAGTAGGAGGGAATGCCGTACTTCCCTTCGAGATAGGCGCGCTGGATGTGGGGCTTCATGCGCTCGACGATCCGGTCGAGGCCGGCCGGGTCGATGAGCTTCCCGTCCGACCACGTGCGCTCGGTGAGGGAGGAGACGTGAGGGGAGAAAAAGGCCCCGACGCCGCGCGGCCGGGACCGAGTCTTATCCTCTTCGAAGAGGATGGCGGCCAGGAAGGCCGAGACGGACCCCTTCCCGCTGGTCCCCGCCACGTGGGTGATCTCGGGCCCGTTGCCGTTCTCGATGGAGATGCCCAGGGTGTCCAGGAACTCGACGAACCGCCGAAGCCCCAGGACGAACGGCTGCCCCTTCTCCGCCGGAAAATCCCGGTGGTCGTAAATGGGGAGGTCGATCAGAGATTCCAGCCACCGGGCGGTGCGGTGGTAATCGTGAACGCAGCCCTTGGATAAGTCGATGTCGCGCATTTCGGTCATGTCCGCATTCACCTATCTGTTCCCCGCGTCATCGGGTCCTCGCCGGCAGGGTCGAGGCTGTTGTCATGATCATCACGATGACCGCCGCCACGAAGAGCCAGCCTGCCAGAAAGCTGGACGTCAGGTCGTGAATGAGGCCGATCAGAAACGGCCCCAGAAAACTCCCTCCATATCCTACCAGAAGATTTGCCCCGGCCGCACTTCCGACTTTGGCCGGGTCCACGTAATCCAGCGGGAAGATGAAGGTCAGGGCGAGGATGCTGCCCATGGAAAGACCCATCACAACGCCGTAGGCGCGGGGCGCGGCCAGCGGGAAAAAGGTCAGGCCCCCGATCGTCGGAAGCAGGACGACGGTTGAAACGATGAGGCTGCCCCTTCTCCCCCCGAACTGGTCCGACAGGTAGGGCACCGCCAGACTCGAGGGCAGGCTTGCGATGATGAAGATCGACAGGACCAGCGAGCCCCCCTCGAGGGACAGGCCCATCTCGTGATAGTAAGTCGGGAGCCATGAGGACAGCGAGTAGAAGATGAGCCCTTGGCCGAGAAAGATGACGTTCAGTTTCCAGACCGTTTTGTCTCTCCAGATCCCGGAGGGCCGGACGGGACTTTCGCCGCCCGTTGGGGCCCTCGCCGGGGCCCGGATGACCCATACCAGCAAAGTCATGCACGCCACGCCGCCCCACACGAGAAAGGTCCCCCGCCAGGATCCGAGTGCCTCCAGGAGGTAAGGGACGGTCAACCATGAGGCCAGCGTGCCGCCCATGATGAGCCCGCTGGTGTTAATCCCCATCGCTGTTCCTGCAATGTCCGAGAACCGGTCCTTGACCATCCGGGTCAAACCCGGGCTTGCGATGCCCATCCCGGCGCCCAGGACCGCCATCCAAACCATTAGGGAAATGTAACCCGTGGCCGTCGCCCGCTGGACGCTGTCCGCCGCAAGGACCGCTAGGCCCAGGGTGATAGTCTGTTTCATTCCGATCGTGTCCGCGAGCCGTCCCCCCTGCATGCCGAAGAGCGCCATCAGAAAAGTGGGGATGGCGAAGAGGAAACCCGTCTGCGCGTAAGAGAGACCCAGGTTGGCCTTGATCAACGGCAGGAGCGGAGAAACCGCAATCGAACTGGAGCGAATGTTGAGCGCGACGCACCAGGCAATCGCCAATAGACCCCACCGATTCCCGGTTGCCATTTCCGAGGAGCTTTCTGATCGGGGTGAAAGGATTTTGGAAACGGGGCCGCTTGCGCCGGCCGTGGACGGCCGTCGCGTTCTGCGCGATCTCGCCGGAGAAGTTAGCCTTCCGCCGGCTTGAACACCTTCTCGTAGTCCTCGATGGGCGCCGGCGGGATCGCCGAGATCGCCATGTTTTCATCCACGTGGGCGGTTTGACGCATCCCCACCAAGGCCACCGTCATCCCGGGGGTCGAGCGCACGAACTGGATCGCCCGCTGGGCGTCGGTCTTCAGCCCGGGAAACGCCCCGCTGACGAAGTCCGGCAGGTTCTGCGCCACCTGGCCCTGGAAGATGGACGCGCTGGCCATCAGGGAGATGCCGAAATGGCCCGCGGCGTTGACGAGCGAGGTCATCTCGCCGTCCACCGGCTGGTTGGCTAGGGCGATGGCCTCGGGCATCGCCAGGTTGAGCGGAAGCTGGATGGCCCGGAAGTGGTGGTCCTCTCCGGCCACGTCCTTCGCGGCTCCCACGAGATCGGCCAGAGAGAGGTATTCCCGCTCCTCGGGCTTGAGGCGGTACCCCGACCAGGTGGCGGTTCCGTAGTACCGGATCTTCCCGTCCCCGACGTTTTTCTCCAGGGTCTCGAACGCCGCGCGCACGCGGGAAAGGAACTCCTGACGGTCGACCTCCTGAAGCTGCGTTTCCGGATTGTGGACGTAGTAGACGTCCAGGCGCTCCAGCCCCAGGTTGGCGCGGCTGGCGTCCAGTTGGTGCTGGAGATAGCCGGGGGTCATGCAGTGGCAGCCGGCCACGATGTCTTCTTTCTGCATGATACCGGGTTTGAGAAAGGTGTTGACGATGTAGCCGATGAATTCATCCCGGTCCTTCGGCTGCGCGCTGTCGAAGGGGATGAAGCCGCCCTTGGTCGTGACGACCACCTCCTCCCGGCGGGTCTTCCCCCGGTTGAGCGCGTCCCGCAGCCCCTCGCCGACGGACCGCTCGCTTCGCCGGCAACGGTAGTTCGCCGCCGTGTCGATGACGTTACAGCCCAGGTCCAGGCACTGGGCCACGGCCCGGCGGTAGAGGTCGTCGGTGGGCTTATCCTCCTCTCCCAGATAGGTGCCGATGCCGATGGTCGAGACCCAGAGGTCCTGGTAAAGCTGGTAGTGCCCTTCGGCGGTCGCCTCGGCGAACCGGTCGCGGTAGGCGGCTGTGCCCTCCGGCGTGGCCGAACCCGGCGTCAGGGACGCGGGCGCATCTTCGGGGGGGGCGCTCATGCCGGTTCTCCCGTCTCGCTGCCGGCCCCCCCGCGCGTTACGGCAGGAAGGACGTGGTGAACAGGGACTTCACGTGGACGCTCCTGCGGATCAGCTTACTGTTCAGCATGTAATCCCGCAACTCGCGCCACTTGGCCTCCGTCTGCCAGCCCACTTTGGGGACGCCATCGCGCACCAGAGGGATGAGGAGCTGAATGGCCCGGCGGGCCAGCTCGGGGCGGAGGTCTTTGTTCTTCTTCAACAGGATTTGGAGGGCCTCCTCGGGCTGGTCCATGACGAACTTCCAGCCCCGGCCGGACGCCCGGAGGAAGCGGCGGATGAGGGCCGGGTTCTTCCGGACGATTCCGTCGCTGGTGATCAGGACCGATTCGTAAAAGTCGGGGACGCCGTGGTCGGTGAGGCGGATGACGTTCACCGCCTTTCCCTCCAGCTCGATTTGGACCTTCTCCCACACCCAATAAGTCCCGATGACGGCGTCCACGCTGCCTCTCAGGAGCGGGGGCACCAGGCTGAACCCGACGTTGACGACGCGGAAATCCTTCACTGTCATGCCGTTCACCCGGGCGATTGTCTTGAGAAAGGCGTCGTCGGACGGGATCATGGGCGAGCCGATCTTCTTGCCCTTGAGCTGCCGGGGGTGCGTGATCCCGGAGTCCTTCATCGTCAGGATGACGTTCAGGGGGTGCTGCACGACGGCGGCCACCGATAAGACGGGGAGGCCTTCCGAGCGGCCGATGATGGTGTCGGTCTGGTAGCTCAGGCCGAATTGGTCCTTCCCGACGCCGACCAGCTTCAGGGTGTCCTCAGGGTGGGCAGGAACGTAGAGGCGGACCTTGAGGTTCTCTTGCTTGAAATACCCCTTCTCCTGCGCCGCGAACAGGAAGGTGTGAAGCGACCACGGGGTCCAATCCAGCCGAAAGTTCACCCGTTCCTCGGCCGAGACCGCCCCGGGACCGAGGCCCGGGAGGAGAAAAACCACTCCCAGCAGGGCCAGGACCGTCAGGGGGAACGACCGCCGCAGCATATGCCGAATTCGCATCTCGGAAGTCTCCTCTTTCGTTGTAGGACGTTGAAGGGAAGTCGAAGGCCGCCGCCGGCTCAGCCTTCATTTCCTCTTTCCCAGGGCATGCTGATCCGTTCCAGCGCGCACACGGCGAGGAAGAGCAGGATGCCCATGGCCGAGAGGATCACGATGGAGGCGAAGATCAGGTCCGTTCGAAGCTGGGCGTTGGCCCGGATCATCAGAAAGCCGAGCCCTCGGTCCGCCCCGACCCACTCGCCGATGACGGCCCCGATGACACTGACCGCCGCCGCGATCTTCAGCCCGGAGAAGATGAACGGCAGCGCCGCCGGAAAGCGCGCCTTCCGGAAGGTTTGCCACCAGTCGGCCTGAAGCAGCCGCATTAGGTCCAACAGGTCCGGGTCGGTGGCCTCGAGGCCGTCCACCGTGTTGACCACCACCGGGAAGAACGCGATGAGGGCCGTCATCACCACTTTGGGCATCATATCGTAGCCGAACCAGACGATGAGAAGCGGTGCGATGGCGATGACCGGTATGGTCTGTGAGGCGATCACCAGGGGATACAGGGCCCTTCGGAGGGCCCGTGAATAGGTGATCCCGACGGCCAGGCCAAAGCCCACCGCCAGGGCCGCCCCGAAGCCCGCGAGGACTTCGACGAGCGTCCGGCCGGCATGAAGCAGGAGGATGTCCCAGGATTGGCCGAGGGTCTGAAAGACCCGGATTGGAGAAGGGAGGATGTAGTGGGGGAGGGCGAATACGGCGACCGCCGCCTGCCAGAGAACCAGAAAGAACAGGAGGAGAAGGGCGGGGGCCGCGTAGTCGCGCACCCGGGAAGAGGCCCCGCCGGCGCCGGCCGTCCGGTTCGGGACGGACGCGGGATGGCGTTCCGGATCGGCCGGCGCCCGCGCGGGCCGCGGGAAAACTTCGGCCGCCCCCCCCCCCGGCTCGTCCGGCGCGACGCCTTCTTTTGCTCTCAACAACAAGGCCGTCTCCCGAAGAGAGGGAAACGGCCCGTCAAGCGATGGCTCGGGAAAGGGAAAGGTCCCTCCCCGCGAACGTCCCTGCTATCCGCCGCTTCCCTACGCTGGTATTACCCAGTTCAGGTTCCAAGGGTTGTCAGAGTATGACTCTCAGTCCAAGGCACCCCTAGCGGTCTTGGTTCAATCTACCGCTCATCGACCCGAGGGTCAAGGTCTTTCGGATATGCGCGCACGAGGTCGCAGCGCTATGCTTGGGCGAAAGGAATTTTTGGTCTGCATTGAACCAGGTTTTGTATTAAAGTAGATTTATCGGTGGGGATATCTGGAAAAGGTGAGTAAGACTTTCGCTGCCCGGAAAGCGAAGGGGGGAATGAAGAGATGACGCAAAATCTGAAGCCCGTCAAGGTGGTGCCGCATTTCATGAGGCTCCACGAGTGGATTGCGCTCGAAAACGGCTATTACCAAGATGAGGGCTTGGCGCCTGAGCACCTGGACGGCGTGACGCACGGGTTGCTCAGCCACCAGGGCGATGCGTACTACGAGCGGCCGCAGGACCGCCCTTTCATGGAGGGGGTCTCGAGCGTCCACGCGGCCTGTCACTGGGGCGCGGCGAGCAACGCCGGCGCGGGCATGGGGAAGATCGTCCCCGACCTCTACGGCGTGGCCAACTATTCCTTCTTCGTCCGATCGGATTCCTCTTACCACTCTCTTCTGGACCTGGCGAACGTCCCCATCGGCGTCGGAATCCGCGCGGGGACCCACTACACGACCTTGAAGGCGATGGAGATGATCCATCCGCGAGAGAAGATCATCCTCAACAACCTGGGCGGACCGGTGCAGCGGCTTCAATTCCTGGAGTCGGGGGAGATCGGGGCGATCAACCTCGTGGACCCGGCGATCGACATGGCGCTTCAGCGGGGCCATCGCCGGCTGGCAATGGGGCAGTTCCGGATCCTTTCCTGGGTGAGCGAGGACTTGGACCCCGATACCCTGAAGGCGTACTTCCGCGTTCTCAGGCGGGCCGATGAGGAGCTTCGCGCGGGCCCGGCGCCTTACCTGCCCCTTTGGGAAAGGAACATCCCGGCGGACATGCGCGGCGACTATGATTACTCCAAATTCTGCCTGGGCGAGTTGATGGTTTTCGAGCCGTACGGCGAGGGTTTCTTTGAAGAGAGCCACGCATGGCTGGAGAGTTGGGGGCTGCGGGATGAAATGAAAGAGAAGGACTACGAAAAGCTCAGCATCCACGTAGCCGTTTGAGGTCGCGCGGGCGGTTCCGAAGCCAAAGCAACGGCAGCGGGTTCCTTCGCCCGGGTGCTCCCGCCTCGCCATCTGATATCTCCATTACTCCCGGGCCGACTCGCCGGGGGGGGGGAAGCGCCCGGACAAGGACCGGCGGCTCATCGCGCATGCGACCCCCCCCCCCCGCCTTCCAGCGGCCCAAGGCTAGGCGCGAAAGGCCGGCGGTTCTTCCATCCGCCCCTCCGAATGGCGTCCCAGCCTGCGGAAAGATCCGAAAATCCTCGGGGAAAGAAGACCATGAAGCCCATCATTGCGTTCTTGCATATGCGGTCCGGCTTCCTCCTTTCCGGCCGGGTCTCGGGACAACGCTCCGAACAGCGGGTATTTTAACAACCACCCCAACGTATAAAGATGGAAACATCTATATACGCGAACCTCCTCGGGAAAGTCACAGTCGGAACCCGAGAAATCCCAGGACTTCACGATATCCCGCAAGCCCTCTCTCCAACCCGAATCGACGAACCGCCGACTGCCGGCACCGGGTCCGCAGGGTCTCGCCTTCCTCGAATAGCGTCGAGAGCGCCTCGCAGACCCCCTCGTACCCGGCCCGGTCGAGACTCCGAACCACCACCCCGATCTGGTCTTCCAGGACAACGCTCTCGGCGTCCCCGATTCCAGGTGTTGTGACGACCGGCAGACCGCAGGCCAGATACTCGGCCAGTTTGGTCGGAGACATGCCGATCCGGGCAAAGGCCGGGCGGGCGAACACCAGGCCCGCGTCGGCGCCGGCCAGCCGTCCGGGGACATCCTCATGGGCGACCGTCTCGATCTCCACCCGCCCGGGATCCAGGCCGGTCCCGCGCGCGGCTTCGCGCGCCCCGTCTTCATACCCGTTGGCCAGGATCCGCAGACGCGCCTGGGGCCACCGGGCCAGGGCGACGGCGAAAAAGTCGAACATCTCCCGGACCAGATAGTACCCGCCGAGCGATCCCGCATAGACGAACGTGGGGAAGGCGGTCTTCGGCCTTCTCGTCTCGCGGGCCGGCAGAAACCGGTCGGTGTCTGCACAGCACGGGATCACCGTCACCCCTTCGGCCCTTGGCCGCGGCAGGTAATCCGGTCCCGCCAGGAGACGTTTCAATGCCTCGGTGAGCACGATGACCGCGTCCGCGGAGGAAATCCATCGTTTCTCGAGCCGGTTCACCCATCGGACTGCGGGGTGATCCCGCCTCCAGCGGCCCGCGTCAGCGTTTTCCTCAGCGAGCAGCCCCCGGACGTTGAAGAGGAATTGCCGCCGGAGGATCCGGGCCACCGGAAATCCGATTCCCGCGGGGATAGTCCCCCGGGCTTCGATGATGTCCACGCGATGCCGCAGGGTGAGCCAAAATGAGATGACCATCCCGAGAACGACGTCGAAGAGTGTGGAAACGAAGGCGGGACGCTTATGGTACCTGAGCCAGGTCCAACGCAAATCGTTGCGGGCCAAAGCCGCGCGCTGGTCCTTGCCCGGCGGGTTTCCCCCCGGTGTCTCTTTCTCGAAGGTAAGCAGATGAACCCGGGCGCCCCGGCGGGCGAGTCCGCGGAGGTAGGGCAGCGCCTGGGATTGCATCAGGGGCTCCTGGACGCCGTTGTAGGAGAGGAAGAGGATCCTGGGTGAACGCCGCCGGCGGCCGTGGCGGGGGGGGGGGGGGGGGGGGGGGGGGGGGGGGGTATGATTCGTCACAGGTCGAAGGCCTCGGCGGCCGGCTCGCGAGGGGGCCGGCCGCTCTGATGGGCCGGGACCGGGTCCCGCGGCCGGTTGAGCCAGCCGGCCAGACCTCCGCCGGCCGCGGCAATCAGGACCGGCGTCAGGACATCCCGGTGACGGAAAATCGTCCCGACGTTCCCTCCCGTCATCCCTATGATGGCGCTCGCCGCCCCGAGGAACACAAGCAGGACGAAGAGCTCCGAGGGGTTTCGCCGCAGACGCCATATCCCGGCGAGGCTCGCCAGCAGGATCACGTACCAAAGCATCATCTGGGGGATGGCCAGCCGCTCTCCCTGGGAGCGTGGCCCCCAGGGGGTGGGTTCGAGCCAGAAATGGTATTGCCCGAGTCCGAACGCGCGGAGGACTTCCAGGGGTTTGACATCCCGCAGGAAGGTTTCGGGAGCCTTGTGCCGGTAGAGTCTTCGGTTCCACAGCGGATAGGTGGACCTTCCGACCGTTGAGGCCGCTCCCCGCTGGATGGAAAAGAGCCAGTAGAGCCGAACCCCCATCACACTGCGCACGGGGGGGGAGAGGAAAACCGCTGCCAGAAGCAAAAGGGCGAGCAGCGCCCGAGCCGGGCTCCGCCCCACACACCGCCGCCACACAACGGGTATCCAGCCGAGTCCGACCAAGACGAGGAGAAGAACGCCCAGGTCATTGCGCACGGTGAAGGAAAGCACCGCCGTGACGGCGGCGGCCAGCCAGAAGCCAAGTCTCTTTCGCCGTTGGAACCGAACCAGCCCCCAGACGGTCGCCAGGGTCATCACGATGAACGTGGTGTCCTTAAGCAGGTCCAGGCTCCAGAGGATCAGCGAAGGGAAGAGAAAGACCGTGATCGAGGCGATCCGGCCGGCCGGCCGGCCGAACAGGTCGCGGGTCAACCCGTACACCATCAAAGGGAGGCATGCGCCGAAGAAGGGATTGATGAGCCGGACCGCGATCAATCCCTCAGGGCCGAAGAGATAGAAGAAGGCCGTGGGGACGTAGAGAAATGACGTGGCTCCGTAAATTTGGCGATTTTCATACAGGGCCTGCGGCCAGACCTCAGCGCCCCTCCAAATCTGGCTGAGCGCCCAGGCGCGCGCTGTGAAGTATCCCCCGTCGTCGAAAACCATCGGGGTCCTGAAGTGAAAGTCCAGGACATTCGGGTTCGAGTAGGTCCACCCTTGCGTGATCGCCCACACGTACGCAACGGCCAAGAGGGCTAGGCGCAGGGCCAGGGAAGCGATGAAAAGACCTCGCAAAAATACCCAATCCTCCGGGGCGCAGAATCGCTTCAGGCCCGCCGCCAACCCCGCCGTGGCCAGTCCCAGAAATGCGGCGCCGGGAGAAAGCCACCAGAAAAACCCCGCAACCGCCCCCGCCGCTATCGCGGGGAGGAAGCTGGGAGACCCCTCCAGAGCGACCGAATCGGCGGTTCCGGGGGTTCTCTCCCTTTCCGAATTCCGGAGCCGCCGGCCCGGCCACCAGGCCCGCCACCAGCGGGCGAACCCGCCCTCTTCCAGGATCGTCGCCGCTCCCGCACCGGCGAGCAGGAGCGCCCGGACCGCCAGGCCTTCCGCTTCCAGGAGCGTTCGGGAGGCAAGAAGGAGAACCGCGTTCGCGCCCATTGCCGATAAGAGAACGGCCGCCGCGGTTCGCTGCGGGGCGGCCGTCCGGGAGTGGGCCACGGCGTCCCGCCAGCGCCCTAAGACCCCTTCCCGCGCCTGGGCGGCGATTCCGCCGCCCAGCGCCGCCGAAAACCTCCGGATCGTTGTAATGAGGAGACTGCCGTCGATCCACCCGTCTCTGTCGGTCGCCCGCCCCGATCGGCGGGGGTCGCGTTGCGCTCCTTCCCTCCATCGCCGCAACGGTCCGGCAGGTCCCAGGAGGCGCGCGGCCGGGTTCCGGCGGATCCATTCATCCACCCGGTCGTTGAATCGGAGGACGGGGGTGAAGATCCGCGTCCGGAGTCGCGCTGATAGGCTGTTCTGGGGGGGGGGAGGGGGGGCGGCCATGGCGTCGGTCAGTCGGTAAAGCGGTTTCTCAGGATCGCCAGCAGAACCCGCAAACCCTCGGACCAGTGAAGCTTCTTTCCGGCCTGGTGGTCGCGGGGCGCATAGGAGACAGGGACCTCGTGAATGCGGACGCCCGCCTTGAGGAGCTTATTGGTGATTTCGGCGTCGAAATCGAAGCCGTTGCACGAAAGGCGCAGGGTGTCGAGGACATCTCTCCGAATGACCTTGTAGCCGGTTGCGATGTCGGTAAGCCGGGCGAAGAAGAGGAGGTTGGTCGCCCAGGTGATGGTCAGATTGCCGATGTAGCTTCCGAGGGACGTCGCGCCCCTTCCGTTGGTGAACCGGCTCCCGTAAACGGTTTTCGCATCGCCCCGGAGGATGGGGGCCAGAAGGTCCGGGTATTCGGACGGATCCAACTCCAGGTCGGCGTCCTGAATGATGACGATGTCGCCCGTGGCCTCGCCGAAGCCGCGCCGGACGGCCGCGCCTTTGCCGCCCCGCTCCTTTTCGAAGATCACCCGAACCTGATTCTCCCGGAGGGTCTCCAGGAACTCCCGGGTCCCGTCGGTGGAGTCGCCGTCCAGGACGATGATCTCGCGCTCAAGGCCGATGTCCACTGCCAGGACCCGGCGGATGACCTCCTCGATGGTGTCTCGCTCGTTGTAAACGGGAATGACGACGGAGAGCTTTCGGAGGGAGGGACTCATCCCGAGCCCGCCTCGAGCCGGGACCGGGCCTCTTCCATGTCGTCCGGGTGCTCCACGGCCAGCCAGAATTCCTGGATGAGATGGCTTCCGACGCGCCGGTTCTCCGCCACCAGGCGTTCCACGAGGTTCGGCAGGGTGAAATAGGTGTCGGCCGGGACGAGGGGAAGGACGCTCCCCTGGAGCAGGTAGATGCCGGCCGAGATGGGATACCGCGTGACGGGTTTTTCGACGATCCGGCGGACGAGGTGGCCTTCCATCTCGAGGATGCCGTAAGGGAGCTGGCGCTCGATCTCCTTGACGCCCACTGTAAGATCGAACGCCCCGGACTTGTGGTAGTCGATGAAACGGCTGAAATCGAGCTCGGTCAGGACGTCGCCGTTCATGAGGAGGAGGGTTTCGTCGTCGAGGATGTCGAAGCTTTGACGCAGCAAGTGGAGCGAGCCGGCCGTTCCCGTGGGCTTTTCTTCTCTCAGGTAGTGGATTTCTGCGTCGAACCGCGCGCCGTCGCCGAAGTAGGTCTCGATGAGCTCAGCCCGGTATCCGACGGAGAGGATGAATTCACGGAAGCCGAATTCCTTGAGCCGGTTGAGGATGATCTCGAGGATCGGCTTTTCCCCCACGGGGAGGAGGGGCTTGGGGATCGAGAATGTGAGAGGCCGGAGCCTCGTTCCCAGCCCGCCCGCCAGAATCACCGCGCGCATTCGCTAAACCCGAAAAAGGTTGAGATGAGAAATCGCCGGAAGGATCCGGCGAGCCGCCCGTTCCCCGTGCGGTCGGGCCCGGTTCGCTTCCGGCCGACCCGTGCTTATGCCTGCGAGGACACTCTAAATCAAAGGGTTTTGAGATTCAAGGCGGGCCGGAAGGAAGTCATTCCGGCCGTCGGATTTTACCCGGTGGAACCCCTTTGCGGTGTTCCAATCCACTTTTAGTCATGGAGACTCCCGGGCGGTCACGGAAAGCGATTTGCGCTCGGGCGGTTCGACGAGGCGAAAGCGCGGGTTCATCCGCGCCGGAGCTTGAGCGACGGCCCCTCCCCCCCCTCCCTGCCTCCCTCCAGGGCTTCCCTTACACCTTGTCCAGGGCTCTGAAGAAGTACGCGGTTTCGAACGCCGCCGTCTCGGGGGCGTCGCTTCCGTGGACGCAGTTGCGCTCGATGTTCTCGCCGAACTCCGCGCGAAGCGTGCCCACTTCGGCTTCCTCCGGGTTCGTGGCTCCCATGAGACGGCGCCAGGCCGCGATGGCGTCCTCCTTCTCCAGGACCATCGCCGCGCAGGGCCCGGAGGACATGAACTCGGTCAGGCCAGCGAAAAAGGGCCGTTCCCGGTGAACGGCGTAAAACCCCTCGGCCTCGGCCCGGGTCAGGCGCAGCAGGCGGAGGGTGCGGATCCGGAAGCCGGCCTCTTCGATTCGGTCGAGGATCCGGCCGGTCAGTTTGCGGCCCACGGCGTCAGGCTTGATGATGGCGAGCGTGTTTTCCATGAAACTCGGCTCCCTGAAAATCGCTTTCAGGTATCGGACAAAACACAAGGGAAACCCGGTGCGGATTTCCCTTGCGGCGGGGTTCGAATGGACCTTCGGGACGCGGAGACTACGGGGACACCGTCCAGGAATCTCCGTCGTTCAGGAGCGCCTCGAGGTTGCCTTCCCCCTTGGACTGAATGGCCTGCTGGACTTGGTCGTTCACGAGGGTGTCGTAGCAGGGTTTTTCCACGGCGCGGAGGACGCCCAGGGCGACCGGGAGGCCGTGGTTGTGCATCTGGCCGATCATAAACGCCAGGGTGGGGTCGGCGGCGTGGGGATCGTGCACGAGCAATCCGTCGGTGTCTCCGTTGACCGGGACGGACTCGAGTTTCAGTCCGTTCAACCGGAGGCCCTTCGAGTTGTCTTTCGGCCCGTAGACGGCCGGCTGTCCGATGTCAAGACGGATGCCGTCGATCTCTTTGGTGGCCTTCTCGGTCAGGTTGAAAAAGACCCCGTCGTTGAAGACGGGGCAGTTCTGGAGAATCTCGACGAAGGCCGTTCCCTTGTGGGCGGCGGCCTGCCGGATGACCTCTCTCATGTGCTTCACGTCCCGGTCCACCGTCCGGGCAACGAACGTGGCCTCCGCGCCGAGTGCGACGGAGACGGGGTTGAGTGGCGTGTCCACCGAGCCCATCGGCGTGGATTTGGTTTTCTTGCCGAACTCCGAGGTGGGAGAGTACTGCCCCTTGGTCAGGCCGTAAATCCGGTTGTTGAACAGGAGGATCTTCACATCGACGTTGCGCCGGAGAATGTGGAGAAGGTGATTTCCTCCGATGGACAGGGCGTCCCCGTCCCCGCTCACCACCCAGACGGAAAGATCCGGGTTGGCCGACTTGAGGCCCGTGGCGAAAGCCGGCGCCCGGCCGTGGATGGAGTGGAACCCGTAGGTGTTCATGTAGTAGGGGAACCGGGCCGCGCATCCGATTCCCGAGACGAAAGCGACCTTCTCCCGGGGAATCCCGAGGTCCGGGAAAATGGCCTGCACTTGCGCCAGGATGGCGTAGTCGCCGCAGCCCGGACACCACCTGACGACCTGGTCCGAGGTAAAATCCTTCTTGGTGAGTTTTGCCGTTTCCGTGCTCATGATGCAAGCACCTCCTCAATCTTGTCCACGAGCTCAGAGATCTTGAAGGGTTGCCCCTGGATCTTGTTGAAGCCGACGGCATCCACAAGGTACTCGGCCCGGATGAGCAGCAAGAGCTGCCCCATGTTCATCTCGGGGATGAGCACCCGGTCGAAGCCCGAGATGACCTTGCCGAGGTTTTCAGGGAACGGGTTGAGATGTCGCAGGTGAACGGAGGACACCGGGGCCCCCCGCGCCTGGAGGACGCTGATGGCCGTGGTGATGGCTCCGTATGTGCTTCCCCAACCGATGACGAGCAGCTTGCCCGTTTCCTCGCCCACGACTTCCGCCGGGGGAATGTCTTTGGCGATGCCCGCGATTTTTGCCGCGCGGATCCGGACCATGTTCTCGTGGTTGGCCGGCTCGTAGCTGAGGGCGCCCGTTCCGTCCTCCTTCTCGATTCCGCCGATCCGGTGCTCCAGTCCCGGTGTTCCGGGTTTCGCCCAGGGCCGCGCGAGGGTCTCCGGGTCCCGGAGGTAGGGCAGGAATCCTTCAGGATCGGTGCGGAACTCGACTTCCAGTTTCGGCAGGCTCTCCACAGCGGGGATGCTCCAGGGCTCGGACCCGTTGGCCAGATAGCCGTCGGTGAGCAGGACCACCGGCGTCATGTACTTGAGGGCAATCCGGGAGGCCTCAATCGCCGCGAAGAAGCAATCGCCAGGGGTGGTGGCGGCCACCACGGGGATGGGCGAATCGCTGTTCCGGCCGTGAAGGACCTGGAGGAGGTCGGCCTGCTCGGTCTTGGTGGGAAGCCCCGTGCTGGGGCCGCCGCGCTGGACGTCCAGGACGACCAAGGGGAGCTCGGTCATCACCGCCAGGTTCATGGCCTCGGACTTGAGGGCCAGGCCCGGGCCGCTGGTGCCCGTCACGCCCAGCGCGCCCGAGAACGAGGCGCCGATGGCGGCGGAAACGGCCGCGATCTCGTCCTCGGCCTGGATGGTGATGACGTTAAAATTCTTGTAACGGGAGAGTTCGTGAAGCACGTCGCTGGCGGGGGTGATGGGGTAGCTTCCGTATACCAGGCGGAGTCCCGACAGTTTCGCTGCGGCGGCGAACCCCTTGGCCACCGATTCATTGCCCGTGATGTTGCGGTACGTGCCGGGCGGAAGGTGGGCCTCCTTGACGAGATAGGAGGTCTGGAAGATTTCCGTGTTCTCGCCGAAATGGTATCCGGCGTGCAGCGCCCGGAGGTTGGCCTCGACGATTTGCTCCAGGTTTTTGAATTTCTCTTTGATCCACTCGATGGTGTTGTTCATGGGGCGCTGATACATCCAGAACATCATGCCGAGGGCGAAAAGATTCTTGCTGCGGTCCATGACGCTGGGTTGGAGTCCCATGTCCTTTAGCGCGGCCTGGGTCATTTTGGTGATGTCGACCTCGAAGACGCGGTATCCGTCCAGGGAGCCGTCGGTCAGGGGATCGGACGTGTAGTCGGCCTTGGCGTAGGCCTTGGCGTTGAACGCGGAGGTGTTGAGGATGAGCATGCCCCCGCGCTTGAGGTCGCTCAGGTTGGCCCGCAGGGCCGCTGGATTCATGGCCACCAGAACATCGGGGCTGTCTCCGGGGGTGTGGATGTCGTGGCTGCTGAAATTAATCTGGAATCCGCTCACCCCCTCCAGCGTGCCCGCGGGAGCCCGGATCTCCGCTGGAAAGTCCGGCAAGGTGCTGAGGTCGTTTCCGGCGATCGCCGTCGCGTTCGTGAACCGCGTTCCGGTAAGCTGCATTCCGTCTCCCGAGTCTCCGGCGAAACGGATGGCTACCGTCTCCAGTGTCTCAACGTCCTTCTGGGGCGCGGCGCCCCCGTTCCCTCCGTGGCCTGCTTCGACTGTATTGCTCATCTCCTAAACTTCCCCCGTAGAATTCGACAGAAGAAAGAGAAACCATCCCCTTCCCTGCGCCGACCTCCGCGATGAGGCGCGCGTCTTCCCCGCTCGGGTTCTGGCAGGTGAATCTTCACAGTATCACATGCATGGAAAACGTTCAAACCCTGACATCGAACACGGTTCCCGGCCGTTTTCTCTCAAAGGCAAATCGACGCACGCGCGGCTTCCCTGATGCGCGCAACCAGCGTGGGACCCTTTTGTCCATTTCAATATACGCGCGCGGACGGATGAATCAACCCGTCAGCGTCGATTCAGCAGGTCCGCCATGCGGCTTCCCATCTCGGCCGGGCTCTCGCAGACCGATACGTTCGCAGCCTCGAGGGCGGCCATCTTATCGGCGGCCGTCCCCTTGCCCCCGGAGATGATGGCCCCCGCGTGGCCCATCCGCCGGCCCGGCGGCGCCGTCTGGCCCGCGATGAATCCGACGGCCGGTTTGTTGAACTTGCCGGAGCGAATGAACGCCGCCGCCTCCTCCTCGGCGCTCCCGCCGATCTCTCCAATCAGGATGACGGCCTCGGTCTCCGGGTCATTCTGGAACAGGGTCAGGGCGTCCACGAACGTCGTCCCGATGATGGGGTCCCCGCCGATCCCGATGCAGGTCGATTGCCCGATGTCCACGGCGGTCAACTGCCCCACTGCCTCGTAGGTGAGTGTCCCGCTGCGCGAGACGACGCCCACCTTTCCGGGTTTGTGAATGTGCCCCGGCATGATCCCCATCTTGCAGCCGCCGGGAGAGATGACGCCCGGACAGTTGGGGCCTACGAGCCGCGTCTTCCGGTCTTTGAGGAAATCCCGCACCCGGAGCATGTCGAGGGCAGGTATGCCCTCAGTGATGCACACGCACAGGGGCAACCCGGCATCGGCGGATTCCATGATGGCGTCCGCGGCGCCCGCAGGCGGTACGAAGACCAGCGAGGCGTTCGCTCCGGTCTCCGCCACGGCGTCCGCGACGGTGTCGAAGATCGGGATGGATTCGGCCTCCGTGCCCCCCTTGCCGGGCGTGACGCCGGCGACGACTTGGGTTTCGATCCCGTTCTCTATCCCGTACTCCAGACAGCGGGCCGCGTGAAACCGGCCGTGCCGGCCCATCCCCTGAACGACAATCCGCGTCTCAGGGCCAACGAGTACGCTCATCTAATGACTCTCCTGTTCTCAAGCACCGAGCGCAAAAGGAAAGTCACGGGGGGCGAGACACGCGGCGTCAGGATTCGCCACTGGCGTGCCCGGTTGATCAACTCCCAGATGATGTGTGCCGACCACGTTGTGATAAACACAAGCACCTTCATCCGCAACTTGGCCGGCACGCAAGTGCCCCCCTTGGGACTTTCATCCTTTCAATGCCGAGACCACCTTCTGTGCCGCGTCCTGCATATCGTTGCCCACCGTGAAGTTCAGGCCCGAATCCGCCAGGATCTTTCGTCCTTCCTCCACGTTCGTCCCTTCCATCCGGATGATGACCGGGACTTTCACCTCGAGCTTTCGCACCGCATTCACCACGCCCTGGGCCAGCACGTCGCACCGCATGATGCCGCCGAAGATGTTGATGAACACCGCCCGGACCGCCTCGTCGTCCATCAGGATGCGGAAGGCGTTTTCGACCATTTCCCGGTTGGCGCCGCCGCCCACGTCCAGGAAGTTCGCGGGCGAAGACCCGGCCATCTTGACGATATCCATCGTGGCCATGGCGAGGCCCGCCCCGTTGACCATGCACCCCACCTCGCCGTCCAGCTTGATGTAATTCAGGTCGTGCTTAGAGGCCTCGACCTCCAGGGGCGCCTCCTCGTCGAGGTCCCGGAGTCCGGCCACATCGGCGTGGCGATACAGGGCGTTGTCGTCGAAGTTGAGCTTCGCGTCCAGGGCCAGCAGTCTGCCGTCTTCCATCAGGGCCAGCGGATTAATCTCCGCCAGGGAGCAGTCCTTGTCCTGGAAGACGCGATACAGGTTACGGATAAACTCCGACGCCGCGCCCAGGGTCTCTTTGGGCAGGCCCAGACCGAGAGCCAGCCGGCGGGCCTGAAAATCCTGAAGCCCGAGGGCTGGGTCCGCGGTTTCGGTGAGAATCTTCTCCGGCGTCTTCGCGGCCACTTCTTCGATATCCATCCCGCCGGCCTCGCTGGCCATGACGACCGGGGCCGCCCGCGCCCGGTCGATCACCACGCCCACGTAGAGCTCCTTGGCGATGGGCGAGGCTTCCTCCACCAGGACCCGTTTGACCTTTTGTCCCTCCGGGCCGGTTTGGGGGGTGACGAGCTGCATGCCGAGGATTTGCCGCGCGGCCTCTTCCGCGTCCGCCGGGGTGTCGGCCAGCTTGACGCCGCCCCCCTTGCCGCGTCCGCCTGCGTGTATTTGCGCCTTGACGATGACACGCCCTTTCAGGAGCCCGGCAATCGCTTTGGCTTCGGCGGGCGCTTCGGCCACCCCGCCCTCGGGCACGGGAATGCCGAATGATTTGAGGATCTCTTTGCCTTGATATTCATGGATCTTCATGCGATGGCC
Organism: uncultured bacterium; assembly: GCA_964423875.1. Lineage (GTDB taxonomy): Bacteria > UBA8248 > UBA8248 > JACPRG01 > CAYRGS01. Next base: position 66,930 of record CAYRGS010000003.1, on the reverse strand, counting down.
CCGGAACGAACCCGTCGAGTCCAGCCCGTTCAGATTAGAGGAGTTCGCAATGGTCTCACATCGGCGGCTCCGGCCGGGCAGGATGCCTGGGCTACCGACTTGGTGGGAAGCCGGGATTTCAAACCGGTAGGGCGGGCATCCTGCCCGCCTTCAATTTCTCCGGCGCTCGTAGGATCTTCTCCGCATTTCATGAAGTGTCGACTAATTTTCAGATACTACACACGCGGATCGGACCCCTTCCCACCCGGCTTCACTTTCCCAGGATCTTTTTGAACAGTTTCCGGATGGGGTCGTAATACTCATCCACCACCCGTTCTTTGAGGGGGATGATGGCGTTGTCCGTGATATGGATTCCTTCCGGGCAGACCTCGGTGCAGCACTTGGTGATGTTGCACAACCCGATGCCCGCCTCGTCCTTGAGGTGTTCCATCCTGGAGGTTGTGTCCAAGGGGTGCATCTCCAGTCCGGCTATTCGCACGAAGAACCGGGGGCCGGAGAACTGCGGTGTTAGGTCGTGAGTCCGCAGGACGTGGCAGACGTCCTGGCAGAGAAAGCACTCGATGCACTTTCTGAACTCCTGGACCCGGTCCACGTCGGGTTGGTACATCTTCCAATCGGTCTCGGGGTCCGGGGCGAAGGGGGCGATCTTCTTGTTGACCTCGTAGTTCCACGAGACGTCCGTCACCAGGTCCTTGATGATCGGGAAGGCCTTCATCGGATAGACGGTGATGGGCTCCTCCTCCGGGAGCTCGTCCATCCGGGTTTTGCACATCAGGCTCGGTTTGCCGTTCACCTCCGCGCTGCATGATCCGCACTTGGCGGCCTTGCAGTTCCAGCGGACGGCCAAGTCCGGCTCGATGTGTCCCTGGATGTAAAAGATGGCGTCTAGGACGACCATGCCTTCTTCAACCGGGACACGGTATTCCTTTTCTTCTCCGCCCCGGGCATCCCCTCGAAAAACTCTCAGAACGGCCTCATGCATGGGCTAGTTCTCCTCGAACATCTTCTTGAGCTCGTCGGGCATCTCGGGAAGGGGGGCGGCATCAATCTTCATTTCTCCGCCTTCCAGCTTGATGACGGTGTTCACACGCCCCTGCTCCTCCGTGCTGTCCGGATAGTCGGCGCGGGTGTGGGCGCCCCGGCTCTCCTCCCTCCGGAGCGCGGACAGCGCGATCGCCTCGCAGACCTCGATCATGTTTTTCAGATCGCCGCACAGGTGCCAGCCGGGGTTGAACAACCGGGAGCCGGTGGCCCGCACACGGCCAACCCGCTCCTTGAACCCCCTCAGTCCCTCCAATCCGCGCTTGAGCCCTTCGGCGTCGCGGATGATCCCCACGTTGTCCTGCATGTGGTCGCGAAGCTCGCGATGGATCTGGAAGGGGTCCTCGCCGTTGGGGCGCTCGAAGGGCGCCAGGACTTCCGCCGCGGCGTGATCCACTTCTTCCGAATCCACCGTCGGGGCGGTGCTCATGTCTTTGGCGTACCCGGCGGCCGCCAGGCCGGCGAGCCGGCCGAAGACCAGCAGGTCGGAGAGCGAGTTGCCGCCCAGGCGGTTCGAGCCGTGAAGCCCTCCGGCCGCCTCGCCCGCGGCGAATAGGCCGGGGACCGTGGCGGCGGTGGTTTTTCCCTCGACGCGGACGCCCCCCATTATGTAGTGGGTGGTCGGCCCGACTTCCATGGCCTGCTGCGTGATGTCCACGTCCGCCAGCTCCATGAACTGCATGTACATGCTGGGCAGCTTTCTCTTGACGTATTCGGCCGGCTTGTGGGAGATGTCCAGATAGGCTCCGCCGTGCTCGCTGCCGCGGCCCTCTTTGACTTCGTTCAGAATGGCCCGGGCCACCACGTCGCGGGTGAGCAGGTCCGGTGTGCGGCGCGCGGATTTGTCTCCCGCCAGCCAGCGGTTGGCCTCCTCTTCGGTCTCGGCGGTCTCCGAGCGGAACATGTCCGGGATGTAATTGAACATGAACCGCTCGCCCTTGTTGTTCTTGAGCAGCCCGCCGTCCCCCCGAACGCCCTCGGTGACGAGGATGCCCATGACGCCCGGGGGCCAGATCATCCCGGTGGGATGGAACTGGACGAACTCCATGTCAATCAGCTCGGCCCCCGCCCGGTAGGCGAGCGCCATGCCGTCGGCGGTGTACTCCCAAGAGTTGGACGTGATCTTGTACGCCATCCCGATGCCGCCCGTGGCCACGACGACGGCCTTGGCCTTGTACAGAACGAACCGCCCGCTCTCCCGCCAGTATCCCAGGACCCCGCTGATCCGGTCGCCGTCCTTGAAGAGATGGGTGACGGTGCACTCCATATAGACATCGATGCCCAGGTGGACGCCCCGGTCCTGAAGGGTGCGGATCATCTCCAGCCCGGTCCGGTCGCCCACGTGGGCGAGCCTTCGGTAGCGGTGGCCCCCGAAGGAGCGCTGGAGGATCCCGCCTTCCGGGGTGCGGTCGAAGAGCGCCCCCCATGCCTCGAGCTCCTTGACCCGGTCTGGGGATTCCTGGGCGTGAACCTGCGCCATTTCCCACTGGTTCAGCATCTTGCCGCCGCGCATCGTGTCGCGGAAGTGGGTTTGCCAGTTGTCCTCGGGGTCTACGCTGGCCAGGGCCGCGGCGATGCCTCCTTCGGCCATCACCGTGTGGGCCTTGCCCAGCAGGGATTTGCACACCAGGCCCACGGACATGCCCTGGGCGGACGCCTCGATGGCCGCCCGGAGTCCCGCGCCTCCCGCGCCGATGACGATCAGGTCATATTCGTGGGTTTCGATTTTTTCCATCAGAAGAATCTCACGTCCTGGATGACGCCCGAAGCGACCAGCCGGACGTATAGATCCGCAAGTCCCACCATGACCAGGCTGGTCCAGGCCCAGAACATGTGGTGGTGGTTGATCTGGCTGACCCCGCTCCAGACCTTGTGCCGCGCGCCGCCTTGGTGCGTGCACGCCATGCAGTCCAGCTTCCCGCCGATGAGGTGCCGGAAGCTGTGGCAGGAGAAGGTGTAGGCGGAGAGTAGAACGATGTTGGCCAGCAGGACCAGCGTCCCCAGGCCCATCCCGAAGCCGTCGGCGAAGAAGAAGGCTTCATAGACGTCGTACCACAGAAAGGCCACGACCACGACGGCCAGGTAAAAGAAGTAGCGGTGCAGGTTCTGAAGAACAAAAGGAAAGGCCCGTTCGCCCACATAGTACCGGCCCTTGCGCTCTTCCACCGCGCACGCGGGGGGGTCCTGGAAATAGGCCCGGTAGTAGGCCTTGCGGTAGTAGTAGCAGGTCCCCCGGAACCCCAGCGGCGCCCACAAAATCAGAATGGCGGGAGAAAAGGGCCACCAATCCACCAGAATCAGCGGGGAGTAAAAGGGGGACAGGTAAGGCGCGGCGTAGAAATTCTCCCCCTGAAAAGCCGCCCAGGTGGCGTACACGCCGAAAAGCCCGAGGCCCAAGCCGGTCACCAGGGGTTCCAACCACCAGGTGTCGCGCCGTTTCGTTGCGCCGAAGCCTTCTCCTCCGACGGTTGCAGCCGCGTTGGCCATGCGAATCTCTCCTTGCTTTCGGATGCGCTACGTCCGATTTCTCTTTCGGGCGAATGCCTCTTTGCCCATCCGGAAGAGGTCGTTGCCCGAAACGTCGTTGGCGACGATCACCGGAAAGCCCTCCACCTCCAGGCAGCGGACGGCCTCCGTTCCCAGGTCCTCGTAGGCCAGCATTTCGCTGGACTTGATGTATTGAGACAGCAGCGTGCCCGCCCCGCCCACTGCGGCGAAATATACACACTTGTACTTCCGGATGGCCTCGACCAGTTCCGGACCCCGCGTGCCCTTGCCGATCATTCCCTTCAGACCCAGGGCCATCAGCTTGGGAGAGTATGCGTCCATTCGGGACGCGGTGGTGGGACCGGCCGCGCCGATGACTTCCCCGGGCTTGGGGGGCGTGGGCCCGACGAAGTATATCACTTGCCCTGCCAGATCGACAGGGAGCGGCTCGCCGGCGTCGATCAACTCCACCCACCGCTTGTGGGCCGCGTCTCTCGCCGTGATGAGCGACCCGGAGAGCCGGACCTTGTCGCCGGCCCGGAGGCCTTCCACGTCCTCGTCGGTCAGGGGGGTGCTGAGTTGCTTTTCTTCGGACACGGGATTTCCATTACAGTGTCACTTCCCCGTGGCGGTGGGAATGACACTCGATGTTCACGGCCACGGGCAAACTGGCGATGTGGCACGGATGGGTCTCGATGTGGACCGCCAAGGCGGTCACCCGGCCGCCGAACCCCATGGGCCCGACGCCGGAGTCATTGATGGCCTCGAGGCACTCCGCCTCGAGCGCGGCCGTTTCCGGGTCCGGATGGGGCGCGCCCATCTCCCGCAGCAGCGCCCACTTGGCGATCAGGGCCGACCTCTCGAATGTTCCGCCGACCCCCGCCCCCACAATCAAAGGCGGGCACGCGCTTGGGCCGGCGCTCACGGCCGCTTCGACGATGAAGTCCCGCACCCCCTCCCGCCCGTCTGACGGCTTGAGCATCCGGAGCCGACTCTGGTTTTCGCTGCCGGCCCCCTTGGCGTCGAAGATGATGCGGAGGTCCTCTCCGGGAACGATCCGGGTATGGATCACCGCGGGCGTGTTGTCTCCCGTGTTCAACCGGTCGGAGAAGGGACGCTCGACGATCGAGGCTCGCAACAGCCCGTCCCGGTAACCCCGCCGCACGCCCTCCTGGACGGCCCCCTCCAGGCTTCCCCGCGCGACGTGCAGATCCTGACCCACATCCAGGAAGAAGACGGCAAACCCCGTGTCCTGGCAAAGGGGCGACTCCCGCTCGCCGGCCAGGCGGGCGTTTTCGGCGAGCTGTTCGAGGACGATCAATCCCGCGGCCGATTCCTCGCGTTCCATGGACTGCGCAAAGGCCGCCTTCATGTCCCCGCCCAGGACGCGGTTGGCCCGCACGCACATCTCCTGGACGGTTTCGGTGATGAGCGCGGCTTCGATCTCTCGCACGTGCGAAAAACCCCCGGCCTAGAGGACTTTCAGATCTCGTCCAGGTTGATGAGGCCGATGGACGCCTTGACACCCTCGGCCGACTTCATGAGCGCGGCCCGCTCGTTTTCGGACAAGGGGAGCTCGATGACCTGCTCCACGCCTTCCTTTCCGAGCTTGATGGGGACGCCCAGGTAGATCCCGCTGACGCCGTACTCCCCTTCCAGGTAGGCGGCGCAGGGGAGGATCCGCTTCTTGTCCTTGACGATGGCCTCGATCATTTGAGTCACGGCCGCTCCCGGGGCGTAGAAGGCGCTGCCGGTCTTGAGGTGGCCGACGATCTCCGCCCCGCCGTTGGCCGTCCGGTCGACGATCTTCTCCAGGACGTCCCGCGAGAGGAACTCCGTGACGGGGATCCCGCCGATGGAGGTGAAGTTGACGAGCGGGACCATGGCGTCGCCGTGACCACCCAGGACGAGGGCCTGAACGTCCTCGACCGAGACATCGGCGGCCTCGGCCAGGAACGTCCGGTAGCGCGCGGTGTCCAGAATGCCGGCCATCCCGACCACCCGCTTCTTGGGGAATCCGCTGACCTCCTTGGCCACCCAGACCATCGTGTCCAGGGGGTTCGAGACGACGACCAGGATGCAATCGGGCGACCGCTGGACCACTTCCCGCGCAACCCCCCCGACGATCTTCGCGTTGGTCGACAGGAGGTCCTCCCGGCTCATGCCGGGCTTGCGGGCGATCCCCGCGGTGATGACCACGATGTCGGAACCCTCGGTGGCGTCGTAATCATTCATTCCCGTGATCCGGCTGTCGAAGCCTTCCACCGGTCCGGCCTGATAAAGATCCAGCCCCTTGCCCTGGGGGATGCCCTCGATGATGTCCACCAAGACGATATCGCCCAGCTCTTTCGACGCGGACCAGTGGGCGGTCGTGGCGCCCACGTTGCCCGCGCCCACAATGGTGATTTTGGCCCTTCTCATCTCGGCCTCTCCCTTACAGGTTCTGAATGATGTGATCGGCGTACTCCGATGAGCCCACCTTGGTGGCGCCCTCCATCTGCCGTTCCAGGTCGTAGGTGACCGTCTTCCGGACCAGGGTCTGCTCGATCCCCGCCTCGATCAATCGGGCGGCCTGTTCCCAGTTCAGGTATTCGAGCATCATGACGGCCGACAGAATGACCGAGGTCGGGTTGACCATGTTCTTCCCGGCGTACTTGGGGGCGGTCCCGTGGGTGGCCTCGAACAGCGCCATGTGATCGCCGATGTTCGCGCCCGGGGCCATGCCCAGGCCGCCCACCTGCGCCGCGCAGGCGTCGGACAGGTAGTCGCCGTTGAGGTTCGGGCAGGCCAGGACCTCGTACTCGTCGCTGCGGGTGAGGATCTGCTGGAACATGCTGTCGGCGATGCGGTCCTGGATAACGATCTTTCCGTCGGCGGAGGCGCCGTTCCAGACCTCTTCTTCCGAGATAGTCTGATCGCCGAACTCCTCCTTGGCCACCTCGTATCCCCACTTGGCGAATGAGCCCTCAGTGAACTTCATGATGTTGCCC
>CAYRGS010000003.1:15635-60402 GCA_964423875.1 uncultured bacterium | reverse complement strand
CGTGCGCACCAGGGTGACGGACCCGCGGCCGCGGGCGCAGGTCCATTCGATGGCCTTGCGGACGAGCCGCTTGCTCCCGGTGACGCTCATGGGCTTGATCCCCACGCCGGAATCGGTCCGGATGTCCTTGCCCATCTCGATCTTCAGGAAGTCGAGAAGCTTTCGGGCTTCCGGGGTCCCCTCTTCCCACTCGATGCCTGCGTAGACGTCCTCGGTGTTCTCGCGGAAGATCACCATGTCCATTTTCTCGGGATGGGTCACGGGGCTGGGGACGCCCTCGTAGTATTTCACGGGCCGGACGCAGGCGTAGAGGTCAAGGATTTGGCGAAGCGAGACGTTCAGGCTCCGGAACCCCTTGCCGATGGGCGTTGTCAGAGGCCCCTTGATGGCGACGATATACTCCCGAATGAAGTTCAGCGTATCCTCGGGGAGAATGGTTTCTTCCCCGTAGACCCGCTGGGCCTTCTCGCCCGCGAAGAGCTCGCACCAGGCGATCTTCTTCTTGCCGCCGTAAGCCTTCTCCACCGCCGCGTCCACCACCCGGAGGGAGGGGGGGGTGATGTCCACGCCGATGCCGTCCCCCTCGATCCACCCGATGATGGGATTGTCCGGGATTCGGAGCTTTCCGTTCTCTACGGTGATCTTCGTCCCCTCGACGGGGAGCTGAACCTCGTCGTACCCACCCATTCATATACTCCTACTGTAGGAAAAACAGACGGGATATATCCCTTACTACATAATCCCGATTGGAAAACATCAAACAAACCGACGGGAAAAAAGCGTGCGGGGATTCCCCCCTCCCGAAGGCGGACGGAATCCGCATCGCTGACGTTTTTTTGGAGCTTAGAATGCCTTCTATCCGGAAAATCCTCTTGCGGCGGTCAATCAGAGGACGGTCCTGATTCCGCAAACCATCGCTTTGTTCTTCATCGAATCCGAGGCCAAGCGCAAAAAGAAATCTATTTCGGATCGTATGCGGAACCGGAACGGGTTGTCAATCGGGCGAGGAATCACGGTGAAGATATGGAACGGATCGCCGCAGGGTGCAATCTCTCCGGCCGATGATGCGGAAGTCACCCGGTTTTAGCGGGACGCCCCGCACACCGTGGTATGATTCGCGGAGATGACCTGAATGGATTGCCATGACCGCACGTAAGCCCTCCTCCGAACCGCCGACCATCGCCCTCACGCCGGGAGACCCGGCCGGAATCGGCCCCGAGATCGTCCTCCGGGCGGCGAACGACCCCGCCCTGGCGCGCGCGTGCGGCCTCATCATCCTGGGCGACCGGCGGGTCCTCGAGAAGGCCGCTCGCACGTTGAACGGCGGGTCCGCCCACGGTGCGCGGGACTGGCTGGCCGGCCTTCACGTTCAGAAGGCGGGAAGGGGCCGGAAATTCGAGTGGGGAGTCCTCTCCGCTGCCGCCGGAAGGTTCTCTTACGAATGCGTGGAGGCCGGCGTCCGCCTCGTTCGGTCCAGCCGGGCCGACGCCCTGGTCACCGCCCCCATCTCGAAGAGGGCCTGGGACCTGGCCGGGATTCCGCACCCCGGACACACGGAGGCCCTGGCCGAGCTCACTGGGTCCGAGGAGTTCGCCATGACCTTCTTTGCCGGGAAGCTCCGCGTGGCCCTGGTGACGGCGCACCTCCCGTTGAGACGCGTCGCTCCGGCCATCCGCCGCCGCGCCGTCGGGAGAACCATCCGGGTCCTGGACCGCTGGCTGCGCCAAGGGGAGGGCAGGCGCCGCCCGCGCATCGCCGTCACGGGGCTGAACCCGCACGCGGGCGAAGGGGGCCGGCTCGGGACGGAGGAAGAGAAGGAGATCGCCCCGGCCATCGCCGACGCCCGGGGGGAGGGGATCCTCGCCGAGGGGCCCTTTCCCGCCGACGCCCTCTTCGCCCGGAAGGCGGGCGGCTGGGATGGCGTGGTCACCATGTACCACGACCAGGGACTCATCGCGGCCAAGCTGCTCGGCCGGGGACGGGCCGTGAACGTTACGCTGGGCCTTCCGCTCATCCGGACCTCCCCGGACCACGGGACGGCGTTCGACATCGCCGGCCAGGGAAAGGCGGACCCGCGCGGTCTCATCGAGGCCGTCCGGCTCGCGGCCCGTCTCGCGAAGCGCGCACGGGCGCAATCGGAAGGATGAGCCGGGCGATCCCACCGAGCCGCAAGATGGCCCGTCTGGGCCAGCATGAGCTGCGAGACCCGTTTGTCCTGGACCGGATCGCCGAGTTCATCCACGTCCGGCCGGGCGACCGCGTCATCGAGATCGGGCCCGGAGGGGGGGCGCTCACGCGGGTCCTCGCCCGGTCGCTGGGGGAGGCGGGCCGTCTCACCGCCCTGGAGATCGACGCCCGTCTCGCGGCCGAGCTGCGCGAAGAATTCGCCGCCGCACCGAACGTCTCCATCCTGGAGGCCGACGCGTTGAAGTTCGACTTCTCATCCCTTCTCGGGGGGGGGGGAGCGAACCGGCTTGTCGGGAACCTCCCCTACTATGCGGCCACGGCTATTTTGTTGCGTCTGCTTGAATCGCGGGAGGATATCGAGGACATCGTTGTGATGATCCAGAAGGAGGTGGCCGAGCGGATCGCCGCCCGCGCCGGCTCCAAGGCGTACGGGACGCTTTCCCTGGCCGTCCAGCTCTGGTGCGGGGTGGAGCCCAGTTTCGATGTGGACCCGAGCGCCTTTTCCCCCCGGCCCAAGGTGGTGTCCACCGTCCTGCGGCTTATCCCCCAAGCCCGGCCGCGGGCGCCGGTGGGCGACCCGGCGTTTTTCGAGCGCGTTGTCCGGGCGGCCTTCGCCCAACGCCGCAAGACGCTCCTGAACAACCTGAAATCCCATTTTGAGGCTTTACGGGTGAACGAGGTCTTGGCCGGCTGCGAAATCGACCCCGCCCGCCGGGCGGAGACGCTGAGTCTGGAGGAGTTCGCGAACCTCTCGAATAAGCTCGGAAGAATTTTGAAGGACTGACCAGGGGGCTTCCCTCGACTTTGCGCGGGACAGGCTTTTGAAAGGTGGTCCCCTGATCGGGTTTAAAAAAGTAGGTAGCCGAAGCGGTTCCAGCGGACGTTGCCGGGGAGCAGGCATGAGAAGCCGAGCTCTTTGCACGACCAGTAGATGATGAACGCCTCGCCCCGGACCTTGTCCATGTTCAGAAACCCCCACGCCCGGCTGTCGAGGGAGTTGTCGCGGTTGTCCCCCATCATGAAGAGGTGTCCCTCGGGGACCCGGACCGGGCCGAACCGCTCGCGGCTGGCGAAATTTCCCTGGTCGCCGTGATCGTTGTACTGGGTATAGGTTTCCTCCAGCGGAATTCCGTTGATGAGGACCTCCCGCCCCCGGACCTCCACCACCTCGCCCGGCAGGCCGATGACCCGCTTGATGAAGTCGCGCGATTCGTTCCTGGGCCATTTGAAGACGATGACATCCCCGCGCTCCACGTCCCGGAACCGGAAGCGGTAATCGAACGGCAGCAGGTCCGTGAGGGCCTTGACGACATTGCCGAGGATGGGCACCACCTCGAACATCTCCGCCAGGTCGTGTTTGGTCCATGTCCGGTAGAGGAGCTTATTGACCAGGAGGTGGTCGCCGATTTGAAGGGTTTCCTTCATGGACCCCGAGGGGATCTTAAAGGCCTGGACGACGAACGCCCGCAAGAAGAGGGCCAGGAGCAGGGCGAGGAGGATGGCCTCGGTGTACTCCCGGATGACACCCTTCGGTTTTTTCTTATTGGACGGCTCATCGCCGCGCTTTGCTCCGTCGACGATTTCTTTGACTCCGACCATCGGTTTCCTGAATCCGCTTGGAGGGGTTCGGGTCAACGCAGGGCGATGCCCCGCTTCCCGTGGGTGATCGCACGATTTCGAAAACGGCGCTTATTATACTTGCTTTTTCCCGTTCGCAAGGCGGAGGCGGCCTGGGTGGGCTCCGGCCGCGTCAGCCCGACCCGCCCGGGGTGATGTTCAGGACGGCCAGGAAGGCCTCCTGCGGGACTTCGACGCGCCCTACACGCTTCATCCGCTTTTTTCCCTCCCGCTGTTTTTCGAGCAGCTTGCGCTTACGCGTGATGTCGCCGCCGTAGCATTTGGCCGTGACCTGCTTGCGCAAGGGCTTGACGCTCTCGCGCGAAATGATCCGGCTTCCGATGGCCGCCTGGATCGTCACCTCGAAGAGCTGCCGCGGGATGATGCCCTTCATCTTGTCCACCAACGCCCGGCCGTGCGTATAGGCCTTGTCCTTATGGATGATCAGCGACAAGGCGTCTACGGGCTCGCCGTTGAGCAGGATGTCGATCTTTACCAGGTCCGAGGCGCGGGAATCGATGGGTTCGTAATCGAACGAGGCGTACCCCCGGCTGAGCGATTTCAGCCGGTCGTAGAAATCAAAGAGGATCTCGGCCAGCGGCAGCTCGTACTCCAGCAGAACGATTCGGGCGTCCAGGTATTCCAGGCGTTTCTGGACGCCCCGCTTCTCCTGGCAGAGCTTGATGACGCCGCCCAGGTATTCGGAGGGGACGACGATCGATCCCCGCACGAAGGGCTCTTCGATCCGGTCGATGCGCCCCGCCGGGGGCAGTTTTGTGGGGTTGTCCACCCGCACCACCCGTCCATCGGTGGTCGTGACATGAAAGGCCGCCGTGGGGGACGTTGTCAGAAGGGTCAGGTCGTACTCCCGCTCGAGCCGCTCGCGGATGACGTCCATGTGCAGAAGCCCCAGGAAGCCGCACCGGTATCCGAATCCGAGGGCGGCCGAGGTCTCCGCCTCGTAGCTGAAGGCGGTGTCGTTCAGGTGGAGCTTCTCCAGGGCCGCCTTGAGGGATTCGTACTCGGTGCCCTCCACCGGGTAGAGCCCGCAGAAGACCATCGGTTTGGGCTCCCGGTACCCCGGAAACGGCTTTGCGGTCGGGCGGTTTTTCTCCGTCACGGTGTCGCCCACTTTGATGTCGCCGATCTGCTTGATGCCGGCCATCAGGTAGCCGACCTCCCCCGCCCCGAGGACTTCGACCTGGCGGGAGGCCGGCGTAAGCACCCCGACTTCGTTGACCTCGCACCGCATGTTCGTTGCCATCATTTCGATGTCCATCCCGACGCGAAGCTCGCCGTCGATGACCCGGACCAGGATGACGGCGCCCCGGTACGGGTCGAACCAGCAGTCCACGATCAGGGCCTTCAGCGGGGAACTCGGGTCGCCCTCGGGCGGCCGAATCCGGCGGACGATCTCCTCCATCAGATCCAATACGCCTGTCCCGGCCGGGGAGGATGGTGGGATCGGCCTCCAGGGCCAGGTAGGCGTTGGCGAGGGTCTGGGCCTCGATCCCCTGGGCGGCGTCCACGATCAGCAGGACGCCTTCGCAGGCCGCGAGGCTCCGCGAGACCTCGTACGTAAAATCCACGTGACCCGGGGTGTCGATAAGGTTCAGGGTGTATTCCTTGCCGTTCGCGTTCCGATAGGTCATCCGGGCCGTCTGGGCCTTGATGGTGATGCCCCGCTCCCGCTCGATGTCCATCGAATCCAGCATCTGGTCCATCATCTGCCGAGAGGCCACCGACTGGGTGAGTTCGAGCATCCGGTCGGCCAGCGTGGATTTGCCGTGGTCGATATGGGCGATGATCGAAAAATTGCGCAGGTGAGAAAGCTTCATGCTTCAGGGGAATCCGCGGCCAAGGCTGTCTTGAGGTCCTCGATGGCGGGGACGGGAAGCGGGTCCGCTTCGTTCAGCACCGCGAGGTAGCAGCTCACGAAGTCGCCCTGAGCCACCAGGGAAAACAGCCGGGCCAGACGGCTCTGTCCGCGGGATGGGACGCTGAATGTGCCGGCGACATGGGGGGCGATGGCGTCCCGTGTGAGCTGCCTGCGGCGGGCCATGCGGGCGCCGTCCTCCCGGTCCTCCAGAAAGATCATGCAAACCACCCGCCGCGTCAGCGCAGAAAGGGAAAACCAACTGCTGATCTCGTTGTGGTCCAGCTCGGGCAAGGCATTGGCCGCCGCCCAATTCTTGCTGTTTTCATAAAATTGATCGCGCCAGCGTGTCGCCGCGGCCGCCGTGCGGCCCTGTACGCCGCAGACCACGGGGATCTTCCCATGTAAGGCGGAGGCCAGACGTTTGGCCGGGTTTTCAGAGACAGGGACGTCCGGACCGTAGAGGCTCGCCGCCTCGGACAGGACCTGTCCCGTTTCCTCGACAGCCGGGGATGGATTCTCCGCAAGCCCCAGGGCTTGAACCAGCCCGAGCATGGGTAGAAAAAGATGGGCGAGGGCCTGCCGGGGAGGCAGCCCCCCGGGCGCGGCGAAGACGGCCTTGCCCGCCCGACGGCATTCTGACGCCAGCGCCCCCCCGCTCGTGATGCCCACCACCTCCGCGCCCCGCCTGAGGGCGTCCGCGGCGGCCGAGAGGGTTTCCTCGGTGTCGCCCGAGTAGCTGACGGCGACGAACAGGGTGCCCGAGCCTACGAACCCCGGGCAGGCGTCCGAGCGGTTGACGACCAGCGGGATGCCCAGCGCGTCCCCGAGACAGGCGTTCAGCAAGTCCCCTCCGATGGCCGATCCGCCCATGCCGGAGATGACCAGGTTCCGAAATCCTCCGCCCGGCGGGCTTTCGGGCCATTCGGCGTCCATTGCCCTCGCAGCGGCGCTCCGCCATTGACCGGGCCATTCGGCCAAAAGCCCGAACATGCCGCCCGGATCCCGCCGGGCGATGCTTCCGGGATCATCCAGGAGGGTTCCAGGGTCCTTCTCCACGGCTGATGCTCCCGAATCGGTACGGGTTTCGGCGAGTCCTTGCCGGAATTCCATCGAATCGCCGCACAAAAAATCCCTTTACAGCCGGATGGCCAAGGGATAAAGTCAACGTAGTGCGCGGCGCTGGGATTGTCAATCCAGACGCTGATTCCGAAGGGGTCCGCTGACCCGAGGGGTCCACCGACCCCAAGACTCCACCAATCCGAGGGTCCATCGACCCGAGGGGATTTTAAGCGAACCGGCGATCGCTGAACGTTGCTTCGCGGGGCGTTGAGCGATTCGATTCGCTGACCAGCCGGCTCGATGCCCCAGCTCACCTCACAATTCCGATTTCGCTCCGTTCCACGTCCGGCCGGGTGGCTCGGCGTTTTTGCGCTACTGGCGGCCTCGTCGGTGTGGACCGCGTCGGGCTGGGGCGCCTCCCGTGACCATCCCTTTGGAAGTCGGGTGTTCATCCGGATCGCCCGATCCGCCAAGCTGGTTGTCGTCAACATCAGTACCACAGAGAAGATTCAGGGCTGGAACCTGCCCCGTGCCCGGCGCTTCCTTGGGCCTCGGAGCCAACGGCGGAAGGGGAGGGACTTCTTTGAGCGGTTCGCACCTGATTTCGGCTCCCGGGGCCGCGGGTCGCCGCGCCACAGCCTGGGATCAGGCGTCATTGTGGACCCCAAGGGGTATATCCTCACCAACTACCATGTGATCGAGCGATCCGGGGCGATCAAGATCACGCTGGAGGACAAGAGCGAATACGACGCCCGGATTTTGGGAACCGACCCCAAGACCGATATCGCCCTGCTGAAGATTGAGCCGGGCCGGCCGCTGCCGGCGGCCCGGCTCGGGAACTCCGACGAGCTGGAAGTGGGGGAATGGGTGATGGCCATCGGGAGCCCCTTCGGCCTGGCGCACACCGTCACTGTCGGGGTCGTGAGCGCGAAGGGCCGTGTGATCGGGTCCGGCCCCTTCGATGACTACATCCAGACTGACGCCTACATCAACGTGGGCAACTCCGGTGGCCCCCTCCTCAACACAAAGGGAGAGGTCGTGGGGCTCAACACGGCCATCGTCGCGGAGAGTCTGGGGGTCGGCTTCGCCATCCCCATCAAATTCGCCAAGGCCATTCTTCCCGACTTGAAGATGTACGGCGCCGTCCGCCGCGGTTGGGTGGGGATCGCCGTGCAAGACGTCTCGCCTTCCCTGGCGCGGACCTTGGGCCTCTGGGGCCGGGAAGGCGCCCTCGTCTCGGACGTGACAAAATCGGGACCGGCCGCCGTCGCGGGGGTTCGGAGGGGAGACATCGTTGTCGAGTTCAACGGGCGCCGCATCCGCGCGGTGATGGAGCTTCCCTTCCTCGTGGCCTCGGCGCGGCCCGGCTCGCGGGCGCGGATGAAACTGATCCGCAACGGCCGCCCCTATGAGGTGGCCGTCGATGTACGCGCCGCGGATGAAGACGCCACGCGCGGCGACCGGTCCGGCCGGCGGCTGGGCCTTCTCGTGACGCCGATGACCGACCGAATGGCCCGCCGCATGAAGCTCAACCCGCCGGTCGGCGTGGTCATCGCCTCCGTGGAGGCCGGAAGCCCGGCCCAGGCGGGCGGTCTCCAGGAAGGGGATGTGATTTTGGAGATCAATCGCAACCCCATTCAGGGGATGAGAGATTACCAACGGCTGCTTCGCCAGGCCGTGGAGCTGGACTCGGTGTTGTTGCTCGTCCGCCGGAATCGCAACTCCATCTTCGTGGCTTTGAAGCGATCCTGACCACCCGGACGCATTCCCTTGCTCATGAACCCGCCATTTTCTTCCTGCCGCCTCAGGGGCCGGATTCCGCAAGCCGTCTGCCTCCTTGCGGTCTTGCCGTTCGCCCTGGCTCCGACGCCCGCTCGCGCCCAGTTTTCCCGGCAGACGCCCACGGTTGTGGCGGTGCGAAAGGTCGGACCCGCCGTCGTCAACATCAACACCGAGGAGGTTGTCCGCCAGGGGTCCCCCTTCGGCGGATTGCCGGATTTCCTCCCGCCGGAATTCGAGCGGTTCTTCCGGGGATTCGACGCCCCCCGGCGCCGGAAGCGCCGCAGCCTCGGGACCGGCGTGATCATCGACGCCGCGGGCATCATCCTCACCAACGAGCACGTCATCCGCCGGGCCACCCGGATTCAGGTCTCCCTGATCGACCGGCGGGAATTCGAGGCCGAGGTCATCGGGGCGGACTCCCGGACCGATCTCGCCGTGATCCGCATCCGGGCCGACCGTCCTCTCCCTTACGTGAACATGGGCGTCTCGGCGAACCTGATGCCGGGCGAGACGGTGATCGCCATCGGCAACCCGTTCGGTTTGGGCCACACGGTGACAACGGGCGTCATCAGCGGCGTCCACCGGGCGGTTCGGTTCAAAGGCGGGATCCAGTCCGACTTCATCCAGACCGACGCGGCCATCAATCCCGGCAACTCGGGCGGCCCCCTGCTGAACATCAACGGCGAGCTCATCGGGATCAACACGGCCATCCGCGCCCAGGCCGAGGGCATCGGGTTCTCGGTCCCCATCGACCGGGTGAAGCGGATCGTCAACGACCTCATCCGGTTCGGTAAGATCCGGCACGGCTGGATCGGTCTGGTGGTCCGGGACCTGACCCCCCCCATCCGCAACCAGTTCGGTTATTCTCATCCGTTCGGCGTTTTCATCAGCCGGGTCATTCAGGGCACCGCGGCGGCGCGGGCCGGTGTCCGGGCGGGCATGATCCTCATGCGGATCGGCGCCAAGCCCGTCGAGTCCAGGGTGGTGTACCTGTCCGATATGTCCAGCTACACAAAGGGCTCGGAGATGGCCCTCCAGCTGTTCTCGAAAGGAAAGATTCTTCGGCGAAGCGTCGTGGCGCAGGACATGAGCCCGGAGGCGGCCGACGCGGTCGCCCAGGACTGGCTCGGCGTGGTGGCCCGCGACCTGACGCCGCGCGTGAGGAAGCGCTACCGCATCTGGGCCCCCGACGGCGTGGTCATCGCCCAGACCTTTGCGCAAGGTCCCGCCGACCGCGTGGGGCTCGAGCCGGGCGACGTGATCCGGAAGATCAACAACCTCCGAATCAAGAATTTCGAAGACTTCCGCAACGCCATCGCCTCGGGCCTCTATCTGCGGGATGTGGTCCTGCTCGTGCAGCGGGAGCGCCACCAGGCTTTCGTGACACTGCGTTTGCAAAACTGACGGGGGGGGCCGGAGGCCGCCACGCTGTCCCGAAACGCATTCGTTCGCCGAAAGAGGGCGGTCTCTGAGCGGACCGTCCTTTTTCGCGTCCGGGCGGTGTCACGTGGACCGGAGAAGACGCGGAGACGGAGGGGAGCCCCCCCCTCCCCCTCCTCCTCCCCCCCGGGGGATTCACCCGGATGATTTTGGAACAAGGAGGCCACTCAATGAACGATCCGCAATACGACCCCAAGGGACTCGCCCGCTGTGCGGCAGGCTACGGCGAGGATTACGCGAAGAGGCTGTTCGACCGGGTGGCTGAACACGACCCGGACTATTCCCTGGCGTTCCAGAAGTTTGTGTTCGGGTTTCTATACGACCGGACCGTTCTGGACCAGAAGACACGGGAGCTCTGCGCCGTCGCCGCGCTGATGATGTCCGGTCTGCCGGCGCAGCTTCGCGTCCACTTCACCGGGTGCAAGAGCTACGGCGCGACGGACGAGGAGATCCGCGAGGTGATTCTCCAGACGGTCGTTTACGGGGGAGTCGCCCGGGGGATGTGGGCCTTGGCGGAGTTCGAGAAGTGGAAGAAGGAAGACCTGATGGGCTTCGGCGACCCCCGGGTCGGGGCCGAAGCGGAATAGCCTTCGGCCGATTGAATCGGGATCGGTTGACGTTTCAAGAAGGTGTGCCACTGGCGGCTTGTCCGCCAGTGCCGCCATTGTTTTGGCTGTCATTCCGAGCGAGGGGTCGCAGGCCCCGACGAGGAATCATTGCGGTGTAACCTCTCTTTTCTTTGACCCCACCCGCGAACTCCGCTACCATTTCCGGTGTCTAATCCAGGATGACGAACAGCCGGATGGAGGGGCTCGGCATGAGGCCGTTCCCGCGCGTCGGCGCTCTTCGCCCAGTCGCTGACTGTCCGGGTCGGATGGGGAAACGTCCGCTCCGGGCCGGGCGACACGTATGACATGATCGGCAAGGTCCGCCGGGGGCAGAAGTTCGATGTCGAGGCCCGCCAAGGCGATTGGTTCAAGGTCCTTCTGGAGACGGGACAGGAGGGGTGGGTCTTCAAGTCGCTGGTCGAGGTGTCGGGCAGGTGCTCCATCGGCGTCGTTCCGTCCGGTCCGGCCCGTCCTTACAACCCCTTCTACGCCAAGTCCTGGGCGGTGGTTATCGGGATCGACCGCTACCAGAGGCTCCCGGAGCTGAACGATACCGTCACGGCCGATGAAGACTGGAGGTCACTGAAGACGCGCGGGTGTTGACGCCTCAAGCCTCGGGCGCTATGTTCATAAGCACATACCGCTTGGATCCCGATTCGGGACCGAGACGGAACATGGTGGACGAGAAGGTCAGGTCGGAGAGCGGGTCTGTGGGCCCACCCGGCGGATCGAAGACCTTCTCCAAGGGGAGATCCCCGGACTGTGTTCCGGGGTCTTTTTTTTGGGGGGTGACATCGTGGAGACCGCCAGACGGAAGGTCACGGCCGCCGACATCCTTCTTCGAAAGCAGGCGCGCGAGCCCGGAACCGCGGGCCGGACGGCGCGGGGGGCTTCAACCGGCGGGAAGGCGGGGGAAAACGGAGGCGGCCGAAAGATCGCCGCCATCTCGGCTTATGATTACACCTTCGCCCGGTTGGTGGACGCGGCCGGCGTAGACGTCATCCTAGTCGGCGATTCGCTGGGCATGGTGATGATGGGACTACCCAACACCATTGGCGTCGGCATGGAGGCCATGCTCCATCATACCCTGTCCGTCTCCCGGGCGGCCCCCCGGGCGCTCCTGGTCGCGGACATGCCCTTCCTGTCGTATGACGGGGGCGTCGATCGCGCGTTGACCAACGCCGGCCGGTTCCTCCAGGAGGCGGGGGCCGAGGCCGTGAAGCTCGAAGGGGGGGTGCGGGTCGCCGACACCATCCGCTCCCTGGTCGGGGCGAACATTCCCGTCATGGGGCATGTCGGCCTCACGCCCCAGGCGGTCCACCGGTTCGGGGGGTTCAAGGTCCAGGGCCGCGGGCGAGATGGTGAACAGGTCTTCGAGGACGCCCTGGCGGTGGCCGAAGCGGGGGCGTTTTCGATTGTCCTGGAAAGCATCCCGCTGGAGCTCGGGAGGAAGATCACCGAGGCGGTTCATGTCCCGACCATCGGCATCGGCGCGGGTCCGCACTGCGACGGCCAGGTCCTCGTTCTCCAGGACATGCTCGGTCTGTATGAGGATTTCACGCCCAAGTTCGCCAAGGTCTACGCGCCTCTGGGCGGGCAGGTCAAAGAGGCGGTCTCCCGGTACGTGGACGAAGTGGCGGCCGGGGAATTCCCCACCGAATCGCATTCCTTTCAATAAGCTTGTAGCGGAGCGGGCCGCCCGATCTCCGCCGCTCGATTCTCCAAACCCTCTATCCTTCAAGCTTCCATCGGGATTGAACGCGAGCCCGGCCCCGGGGGTTCGGACTTGTTCCGGGATGACTGAGGCTTACGGGGCCCGGCCGAAATCTCTGAAAGGCCTTATGATGCGGAAAGACGGTGTCGCGGCGTTTGTTACGGAGCGGTCATGAACCCGACCACCCATCCTCAAGCGGACATCTGAGTTGAACATCCTCCTCACGGCCGGCGCATATCCCCCGGCCCCCGGGGGCGTCGAGACCTATGCCTTCGAGATGGCCCGGGGGCTGGACCGCCTGGGCGAGCAGGTCACGGTTCTGGCCCGCTCCAGGGTGCGGCGCTGGGTGGGGGACGGGGAGATCCGCTCAGGCCCGGTTCGCCGGGCGTACGCGAAGCCCCTGCTCCGGGCGCGTTTCCGGGGTTGCGTCCGGAAGCGGCCGGACGTCCTGTTCGTGACGCACCGGGCGGATTTTCTCGCCTGGGCCCTCGCGGCGAAACGGGCCCGGGGAATCCCCGTCGCCCTTACCCTTCACGGGAACGAGCTCTACGGCCGCCGGGACTTGGCGAGGATCATCGCACAGGTCAACGCCGCCGACGCCGTCTTCGCCGTCAGCCGATACGCCGAAGGCCGCCTCCTGGACCTGGGCGTCCGGCGGGAGATCCTTCACACGGTTCTCCACGGGGCGGCCCTGGACATGTATTCCCCCGACACCGTTCCGGCGGCCCTGGCCGGGGATCCACCGGGGGCGGGGCGTCCGGCGGGAGCGGTGATTCTCTCCGCCGGCCGGTTTCGGGCCGTGAAAGGCTTCGACCGCATGATTCGCGCCCTGCCGGCCGTTCTCTCGAAAGCGCCGGATGCCAGATACGTGTTGGTCGGGGAGGGGCCGGAAGAGGGGAAATGGAAGGCGCTCTCACGCGACCTGGGCGTTGCGGACCACGTCCTGTGGATCCCCCCGGTTCCGTTCGACCGGTGGGGCCGGCCGCCTCACGCGTATTACAACGCCTGCGACGTTTTTGTCGGGCCGAGCGTTCCCGACCCGGCGACGGGCGACGTGGAGGCGTTGGGGATTGCCTTCCTCGAGGCCGCGGCCTGTGGAAAGCCCGTCGTCGTCGGCCGGTCCGGCGGCGCCCCCGAGACCGTGGAAGACGGTAGGACGGGCTTCGTTGTGGACGTCGAGTCCCCGGACGCCTTGGCCGAGGCCGTTCTCCGGCTCTTGGCGGATCCGGCCCTGAGAAAAAGAATGGGCGAGGCCGGACGCCGACGGGTCGAAAACGAATGCAATTGGACCGTTTCGGTCGGAAAGGCGCGGGAGGTCCTGAAGCGGATCGCCGGCCGGCCGGCCGGACTGAGGGATCCAGGTCAGGGAGAATAATGACGGGGGGTTCAGTGAAAGAGGATGCGACGGGGCGCGCCGCCCCGCGGGGCGGTTCCCTGGCGTGGAGCCATCGGCTCACCCGCTGGGCGCTGGTGGGTTTTGTGGCGCTGGACCCAATCTCGATCACCCTGTCGCAGATCTGCGTGGCCGTCGGGATCCTTTCAGGGGCAATCGGGTGGACGCTGGAGAGAAGGGAGGGGGGGGGGGAGGGGGACGCGCGGAGGGGCTCCGACGGATTTCCGTTATGGATTCCGTTCCTCTGTTTCGCGCTATTGACGGTTCTCTCGGCCCTGTTCTCCGAGCAGGTTCCGCGCAGTCTGGTGGATTCCAAGCAGATTGTTCAGATCCTGATTCTCTACTGGGCGTTGAGGGCCGCGCCCGACGCTTCGTGGGCCAGAAGGCTCCTTCACCTGTTTATCATTGTTGCGGCCGGAATGGCCCTTCTCGGGATGGCCCAGTTTTTTCTCGCGGAAGGAAGGGTGCTGGCCCGGAGACCTGCCGGGGCCTTGAGCCACTTCCAGACCTTTTCCGGTGTCCTGCTCTTGGCGGCCCTGCCCGCGCTGTCTCTGGCGGCGGGGCGGGGGGTCTCCCGGCGGGAGAGAATCTTCGGCGTCGCGATGTCGGCCGTCCTGATATTCGGTCTCCTCGTTTCTCTGACCCGGGGGGCGTGGATTGGCCTGGCGGCGGGTGTTGCGGTATTGTTGGCGCTGCACGGACGGGCCCGGTGGCTCGTGCTGTTGCCCGTCTTGGCGGTTGGACTTTACGTCGTGGGACCGGCGGACCTGAAGGGGCGGCTTCTCCTGACCGTCCGGTTTGACGAGGAGGCCTCGGGCGAGCGGCTGCGGATGTGGAAGGCCGGCCTTCGGATGATGCGGGCGTATCCCCTCCTGGGGGTGGGCGTGGACATGGTCGGGCGGACATACCCCCGCTTCAGAGTGGAAGGCGCCGTCAAGCCCCGAACCGGACACCTGCACTCCAACCCGGTGCATTTGGGGGCCGAGCGCGGACTGCCCGCCTTGGCGGTGTGGATCTGGATCTGGGTGGCCTTTTTCCGGCGAGGCGGCGGAGCGCTCAGAAGAACGATCCGGCAGGAGGGGAGGACCCCCCGGGCGGAGACCGCCGCAGCGGGGATCGCCTCGGTGGCGGCGTTTCTGACGGCCGGTCTGTTCGAATACAGTTTCGGGGATTCCGAAGTCGTGATGATGGTCTATTTCCTCATGGCGCTTCCGTTCGTTTCGGCAACCGAAGGCGGAGCTTCCAAGCAGAGAAGGCGGGCAAGATGCCCGCCCTACCTGCGTTGAAAATACCGGATTTCCACCGTTCCGGTAGGCCGGGCATTTGGGTCGGTTGACCCCTTGCCTGGCCGGAATAGGGACAATCCGGGTCTAGATATGTAAAACCATTCACGCGACACTAAAATGCGGGCAGTTGAGTATTCCGCCGTTTCCCGGGTGGAAGTGGCATGGACCGACATGCGAATTATGAGGATTTCCCCTTGAGCCGGATCTTGATTACCGGAGGCGCCGGGTTCATCGGCTGCAACGCCGCGAAGCGGTTCATGGACCGGGGCGACCGGGTCGTCGTGGTGGACAACCTTTCCCGCAAGGGGACGGACCTCAACCTGGCCTGGCTGAAAGAACAGGGGGGCTTCGACTTCATCCAGGCAGACATCCGGGACGCCGGGGCCATGCGCGAGGCGATCGGCCGTGACCGCGACCTGGACGCCGTTCTCCACCTGGCTGCCCAGGTGGCCGTCACCACGTCAGTCACCGATCCGAGATCGGATTTCGACATCAACGCCCTGGGGACTTTCAACGTTCTGGAAGCCGTCCGCCAGGCGTCGTCCGACCCCATCGTGGTCTATGCCTCCACCAACAAGGTTTATGGCGGCATGGAGGACGTCGCCGTCGTCGAGAGGAACGGCCGCTACGCTTACGAGGATCTGCCGGGCGGCGTCCCTGAATCCCGGACCCTGGATTTCCACTCCCCGTATGGCTGCTCCAAGGGGGCGGCCGATCAGTACGTGCGGGATTACGCGCGAATCTACGGCCTGAAAACTACCGTCTTTCGTCAGTCCTGCATTTACGGCTACCGTCAACTGGGCGTGGAAGACCAGGGGTGGGTGGCCTGGTTCACGATCGCGGCGGTCCTGGGAAAGCCCATCGTCCTCTACGGGGACGGAAAGCAGGTGCGCGACCTGCTGTTCATCGACGACCTGGTGGACGCCTTTGTCCTCGCCGTTGACCACCCGGACCGCGTCTCGGGCGAGATTTACAACTTCGGCGGAGGGCCGGAGAACGTCCTCTCGCTCCTGGAGCTCCTGGACATGCTGAAGGCGCTCAACGGTGCGGACGTCGAGCGTTCCTTCGACGACTGGCGGCCGGGCGACCAGCGGGTGTTCGTCAGCGACATCACGCTCGCCGAACGGGAGCTGGGTTGGAAACCGAAGGTGGGAGCCGGCGAGGGCGTCCGCGAACTGCACGCCTGGGTGGTGGAGAACCTCGGAATGCTGGAAAAAATCTTCTGAAACCGACCTCCTCGTGCCGTCCCCGTCCGATTGATATACTACGCCCGTTATGAGAGGCGGCGCGCCCGACTTAGGAACGTCCCCGGATGCCCGCCGCCGGATGACTGGCCGGCGGCTTCTGTTGGGCATTCTCGTCCTGGCCCTGGGGTTGCGTCTGTGGGTCGTGGTCGACGCGGGAAACGCGCCGCCCGTCTCGGACGGCGTCGAGTACGACGGGTACGCCGTCAGCCTGCTCTCCGGCAAGGGATACCAAAACTTTCACGAGGGTGCCCTGCGCCGCTCGGACCGCCTGCCGCTCTATCCGGTTCTTCTGGCCGGATCGTATTGGGTGTTCGGCCGCTGGTTTGTCCCGGTCAGGGTTCTCCAGGCCCTTCTGGGCGTGTGGACCGTCTGGCTCCTGATCCGGTTGGGAAGGAGGTTTTTCCCGGAGCCCGTGGCGCTCCTGGGCGGGCTTCTGGCCGCGGTCTACCCGGCGTTCCTGTGGTATTACGGGCCGGGGTTTATCCTCACCGAGATGGTTTTCATCCTGACCGTGGTCCTAGCGGTCGAGCGGACCTCGGCCCTCCTTCAGACCCCGCCGGAGCGGGGCGCGGCGGCCGGGCGGGCGGCGGGATTGGGACTCGCCCTGGCCGCGTGCGCCTTCACCAAGGGTCTGGGGATTCTCCTCCCCTTTTTCGCCCTGGGGTATCTCGCGGCCTTCTCCGGGTGGAATTGGCGGATCATTGGCGCGCGCACCGGCGTGGCTATCATCGTCTTCTTGGCCTGTCTCGTTCCCTGGCTTCTCCGAAACCATCTCATTCACGGACGGCTGGTCTTCAGCACGAAGGGGGGACACGTCTTCTGGGAATCCAATAATCCCACGGCGCGTGGTGGCTGGGCCCCCGTGAACCCGCAGGACCAGGACCGCGGGCCCGGACTCAGCGAGCGGCAGCGGGCCTACCTTGCCGAGCGCGCGGCGAGGATGCGCGCCCGCGCTCCCGAGGTCCGCGCCATCGAGGCCCGGCATCCCACGGCCGGTCTGTCGGAGGCCGAGGCGGACGAGGCGGATATGGCCAAGGGCTGGGATTTCCTCTTGAGCCATCCCGGACGGGTTCCCAAGCTCCTGTTCCGGAAGCTCGTCCTGCTATGGAACCCGATTGGGGATGAGTTCTTCCTGGGATACGCCCTGCTCCTCCCCTATGGCCTGTTGGGTCTGTGGGTGAGCCGCTCGATCCCGGGCGCCGGGCTTCTCTGGGTGGGAATCCTGTATTTCAACGCCATGACCCTTTTGTTCTACGGGCACCCCCGCTTCCGGCTGTACTTCGAGCCCTTTCTCCTCTTGGCGGCGGCGGCCGGTCTGTGGAAGACGGCGTTGGCGTGCCGGGACCGTCCCGGTTGGCTGGCCGCCCCGGTCTTCCTATTGGCCGTCACCCTCTGGACGGCCTCGGACGTGGACCGGGCGCTCGGGATTCTTCAAGGCGTATTTTCGATCTTGGGGTTGCGGTGACGGATCGGCCGGATGAACATCCTTTCGCGGCCGGGACCGGAGCGGCCGGGGAGGAGGGGGGCGGCGGCGAACGCCCCTGGCGGGCGGTGCGCTCCTTCGGCGGGGTGACGTTCATCTCCGGCCTGGGGGCGGTCATCGGACTCGTCTCCAACGCGCTGATTGCTTATCACTTCGGGGCGGGGCGGCTCACCGACGCCTTCTTTCTGGCCCAGTCGATTCCGCTTGTCCTGGCCCACCTCCTTCAGAGCGGCCCCCTGCCGAGCGTTTTCCTGCCGATCTTCGTCCGGGTCCGGCGCGAGATCTCGGCCGAGGCCGCCTGGCGGTTGCTTAACAGCCTGCTGAATTTCATCCTTTTGCTCTGCGCGGTTTTGGCCGCGTTGGGATTCGTTCTGGCGCCCTGGATCGTCCGCGTCGTGGGGGCGGGGTTCGATGAGGCCACCTGGGCGGCAAGCGTCCGGATGCTTCGCTTTCTGATCTTCACTATCCTCTCCCACACGCTCTCCGGCGTGCTGGTCATCTCACTCAACGCGCTCAATCTGTTTGTCCTGCCGGCGGCCTTGAGTCTCCTGCCGACGCTGGGCGTGGTCCTTTGCGTGGGGATTCTTGCGCCGTCGCTCGGTCTGGATGCCTGGATCCTGGGAAATCTCGCCGGACCGGCCGCCTTTCTCATGGCCCTGGGGCTGGTGCTGTGGAGGCAGGGCTATCGCTACCGGCCCGTTCTCGATTTCCGAGGGCCGGAGCTCAGGGAGACCCTTCGGCGCGTCTCTCAGTTCTTCATCAGCTCGGCCTTCACGCAGGGTCAGACCTTGTCCACCCGGCTCGTGGCCTCCCTGTTGGCCCCGGGAAGCCTTTCGGCCCTGGCGTACGCTGAGCGTCTTTTCCTTGCGGCCTCCGCCCTGTTTACGATTCCCCTGCCGAATGTGGTTTTTCCCGAGCTGGTTCGGATGAAGGTGGGCGACCGCCTGGATGACCTCAAAGCGCTCGTTTTCAAGACCTCGCGCGCGCTCGTTTTGATCCTTCTCCCCATCGGGATCGGGATGATGGCCGTCAGCGGTCTGGTCGTCGGGACGTTGCTTCAGCGGGGGGCCTTCGAATCGGAGGACGCCTTCCGGACGTCTTGGTCGCTTGTCCTCTACTTCATCGCGTTCGTTCCCCTGGGCTATAAGATGCTTTTCACCAACGCCCACCACGCTTTGGGAAAGACGCGCGTCGTCGTCATCGGCCTGTGCGCAGCGCAGGGGACCATTATCGCGGGGAACTTCCTGTTCACGAGGATGTTCGACTACATCGGCGTGCCCATCGCCCACGTCCTGGGGCAATTCGTCCTGGTCGGCGTTCATGTGTACCTCCTGAGAGCGACTTTTTCGCTCAAAGGGTTTTTCTGGAATCCGTCGAATCGCCGCTCGCTCACCGCCGCGGTCCTGATGGGGGCGGCGGCCGTGCTCTTCCAGTGGCTCTGGCCGGCCGGGCCTGAGACCTCGGGACTTTGGAGGGGGGGCATGTTGATCGGCGTCATTGGGGGCTCGGCCCTGGTTTACACCGGTCTCATCCTCGGATTCGGGGTCCCCGAGGTCAAGGATCTGACGGCGCAGATCCAGGCGCGCTTCAAGCACGGGGCGTTGTGATGCGCCCATTCCGGCGGGAAAATCATCCTTGACAGCCTCGACCGGCGGAATGTATTGTTTTTCAGACAAATGCGTGGATAAGAGGGCGCTGAACGGCCTGATGCCGGATGGGCCAATTGAACGGGATTTCCTCCGAAGAGTCATGCACCGCAAAGCCCTGATGGTGCGCTGATTTTGGCCCAAGGGACCGGCTGGACCGCATCACGTTGAAGGTCGGACGGGGACCCTCGCCGAGCCGGGAATTATCCCTCGATAGATATGACCGATAGCCAATCCGACCCCGTTCGCCGCATCCTTGCGGCGGAGATCGGGGTGAATCACAACGGCGATTTCGAGCGGGCCCGCAAACTTGCGGAGGTCGCCGTCGAGTGCGGCTGCGACGCCGTGAATTTTCAGAAGCGCTCTCCCGAGGCGGCCTCGGGCCGGGAGGCCCTGTGGCGGGCGAACGCCGCCTTTCCCGAGTTGGGGACGAACGCCCGGGAAGTCGCCCGCAGACTGGACCTGGACGCGGAGGCCTTCGGACGACTTCGGGAGGCGGCGCGGGGCCGGGCGGCGTTCTGGGCAACGCCCTACGACCTCAAATCCCTGGAATTTCTCGATCCCATCGAGGTGGACGGCTACTATGTCCCCCCGGGATGCAACACCGATAGGCCGCTCCTGGAGGCGCTGGCCGTCCGGGGGCGTCCGCTCTATGTATCCACGGGCGCATGCGACGCCGATGAAGTCTCGGAGATTGTCCGCCATTTTGAGGGATGCGACCTTACGCTTCTGCACGGCGTCGCGTGTTTTCCCACACCGGCGGAGATGAGCCGGCTTCAAATGCTGAGCTGGCTCCGCCGGTTCGATCGCCCAATCGGGTACGATGACCATGAGGACGGCGTCCTGACCGGACCCGTCGCGGCGGCCTTAGGGGCGGGGGTCCTCCAGAAACGCCTCACCCTGGACCGCCGCCTTCCGGGGGCCGATCACGCCTTCAGCGCCGAGCCCGACCAGTTCCGGCGCTGGGTGGAGGCCGTCCGGCGGATCGAGCGGGCCCTTTCGGGAGCGGCTGAGAAACGGGTCCTGCCGGAAGAGCTCGACACCTTCGACGATGAGCGCCGGTCGGTGGTGGCGGCGATGGACATCCCCCGGGGATCGGTTCTGACCCGGGAAATGCTTTCCACAAAGGCCCCGCTTCGGGGATTGACGCCGCGACTGCTCCCCAGGCTCCTGGGCCGGAGGGCGCTCTATGACATCCGTAAGGACGAGCCCATCACGTTCGGGCTGGTGGAGGTGGAATGAGCTCCCCCCCCCTGATCTCGCTCATCATCCGGGCGAAAAACGAAGCGGCCTGGATCCGGCGCTGCCTGACGGCGGCTTCTCTCCAGGATTATCCCAACCGGGAGATCGTCGTCGTGGACAATGAGTCCGATGACGAGACATCGGAGATCGTCCGGGACTTCAACTGCAAGGTTGTGGGGATCAGCGAATCCGAGTTCTCCTACGGCCGGGCCCTCAACCGGGGCGTCGAGGTGTCCGAGGGGGAGCTTCTTGTCTGCCTGTCCGGCCACTGCGTCCCCGTCCACAACAAGTGGCTGGACCGGCTGGCCGTGAATTTCGGCCCGGCGGAGGTGGCGGCCGTCTATGGACGGCAGGAGCCGCTTCCCGATTCGCACACCTTCGACAAACGGGACCTGTGGAACACCTTCGGGCTGGACCGGAAGATCCAGGTCAAGGACTCTTTCTTCCATAACGCCAACGCCATGCTTCGCCGAAGCGTCTGGGAGCGCATCCCGTTCGATGAGGAGATCAACGGGGTGGAGGACCGGGACTGGGCCAAGAAGGTCATCGTAGCCGGCTATCATATTGTCTATGAGCCCCAGGCCAGCGTCTATCATCACCACGGAATTCACCAGACCATGGACATAGCGCGCGCCGAGCGGGTGGTGAAGATGATCGAGCTGATCAACGGCCGGGAACCCCTCTTCGACGACTAGCCTGGATGCGGAAAAACGATTTATCGGTTTTGGCAAAACCCCTTTCCATGTCATTCCGAGCGTAGCGAGGAATCGCGCCTTGATGTTTTTGCTCTAGTAACTGGTTTTACATATGTGAGACCCGAATGGTCCCTTTCCGGCCGGGCAGGATGCCCGGCCTACCGAACGGTGGAAACCCGGTGTTTTCACGCCAGGTAGGGCGGGCATCCTGCCCGCCTTCCGCGCAATTTGTGAAGTGTCAATTTATTTTGGAGACACTACGGTAGAAAGCCGGAGCGGAAAATGGCCGAAGGTCCTGTCGTCGCCGTCATCCCCGCCCGAGGCGGTTCCAAGGGACTCCCCCGGAAGAACGTCCGGCTCCTGGCCGGCAAGCCCCTCATCGCCCACACCGTTCAGGCCGCGGTCAAGGCCCAACGGGTCGGGCGGGTCATCGTCACCACGGACGACGAAGAGATCGCCGCCGCCGCCCGCGAGTGGGGCGCGGAGACCCCCTTCCTGCGGCCCGAGACGTACCGGACGCCGGCGGGCCGGACGGTCGACCTGACCTCGGATTTCGCCACCACCGAAGACACCCTCGCCCACGCCTGCCACTGGCTCGCGCAAAACGAAGGGACCGAGGTGGGGATCCTCGTCTACCTCCAGACCACCGACGTCTTCCGGCGCCCCGGCTGGATCGACGAAGTGGTCCGGCGCCTTCAGGAAGACCCCGCCATCGACACGGTCTTCGCCGCCCTGAAGACGCACAAGAATTTCTGGAAGGACGCGCCGGATGGGGGATTTCAGCCCCTGGGCGAATATGCGGGGCACGGATCCCGCCAGGGGAAAAAGCCGACCTACCGGGAGGACACCGGACTAGCCTGCGCCACACGGCCCCGGCTCCTGATGGAGGAGCCGCCGCGCCGGGTCGGCGACCGTGTGGACATCCTGTGGTATGACGACCCGGCGGCCAACATTGACATCCACGACGAATTCGACCTGTGGCTGGCGGAGAAGGTCTTGACTGAATGGGAGGGGGCGCACATCTATGACATCGCCCGCTGATTCCCATCCTCGCCAGGTTATCGCCCTCGTGCCGGTTCAGGGCAAGCTCCTCTACCGGGAGCGGCTGGGCGGCAAGCCGCTTCTGGTCCACACCCTGGACGCGGCGAAGCAGAGCCGCCTTGTCGAGCGGATCATCGTCAGCACGGAAGACCCGGATCTGGCCGACTTGGCGCGCGGGGAAGGGGCCGAGGCCC
The DNA here is from genome assembly GCA_964423875.1 of uncultured bacterium. Taxonomy (GTDB): domain Bacteria; phylum UBA8248; class UBA8248; order JACPRG01; genus CAYRGS01. Next base: position 37,889 of record CAYRGS010000003.1, on the reverse strand, counting down.
CGTTTCTGCGGCCGGACGAATTGGCCGGGTCCGATGTTCCCCTCGAGCGTGTGCTTCAGCACGCCGTCGATTCGCTCGAGGAGAGCGAGGGCCGGGCCGTGGACGTGGCGGTCCTGTTGGAGGTGTCGCACCCGTTCCGCCCACCCGGGCTTATCGACCGGATCGTCGAGACGCTTGTGAATCAGGACCTGGATTCCGTGTTCGTGGCCTTCGAGGAAACGGCGAATTTCTGGTTTCAGGACAACCGGGGGCTCACGCCCATCGGGGAGTCGGGCCACGCCCCCCGCTCAGCGCGCAAGCCCATTTACCGGGAGATCAGCGGCATGATTTGCGCGACCCGGGGAGAGGTCATCAAGCGGGGGGACCGTCTGGGCTACCGGGTTGGGATGGTCCCCATCCGGGGGATCTCCGGGCGGGTGGACGTGCGCTCGAAGCTGGATTTGGAGATTGCCGAATCCCTCCTGCCGGCCTGGACGGCCGCCCTGGAGCGGGACGGAAAGGGGGGGGGGGGACGGAAGGATTGAACCCGAAAGCGCTTCTGCGAGAGGCCAGGTTCGTCGGCAAGGCGTACGCCTACCTCCCCGTGACCTTCTGGAAGCGGGGGGTTTTCGGGAGGGATCCTTACTTCCGGAGGTTTTTTCGGAGCCGGTGGGGGTTTCTGCCGAAGGGGCTCGGGGAGCTTGCCCGACGGCGGCGCCCCACGGTCTGGATCGAAGCCCTCTCAGGCGGCGAGAACACGCAGATTGTCACCCTCATCAACCGGTTGAGGGAGATGTATCCGGATGTAAATTTTGTCCTCTCGACCAACAACCGATACTCCTTCGAGTTCTCAAGGAAAAGGGAAGCGCTGGATTTCGTCTTCGACAGTCCGTGGGACCTGAGAAACGTCGTCCGCCGGGTGATCCGGACGCTCCAACCCCGGGTTCTGATTTTCATCGAGAACATGAGCTACCCGGTCCTCTGCCGGGAGGCCCAACGGGCCGGGGTCCGGACGGTTCTCCTCAGCGGGTTTATGAGCCACGGCTACGAGGTGCACGAGATTGTCGCGCGCTCCATCCCCCGGAGGTTTCACCGATTTCTGGACCGCATCGGCGTGAAGTCAGAGGCGGACGCGGAGGGGTATCGCCGCTTGGGCGCGGACACGGAGAAAATCAAGGTGGTCGGTGAGATGAAGTACGACCTGGAGTTCCTCCGGCTCTCCGATGGGGAGCGGCGCGGGATGCGCCGGACGCTGGGCATCCCACCGGACGCTCCCGTCTTCGTTGCCGGAAGCGTCCGGGCGGGAGAGGACGATGTCATCCTGGAGGCCTTCCGGCGTGTCCGGGAACACCATCCCGGTTTCCGCCTCCTGATGGCCCCGAGCTATTACAGCAACACCCTCAAGCTGGATAAGGTCTTCTCCAAGGCGGGATTGGACTATCAGATGCAGACCGCCCTGGACGGGGGCGAGGCCCCCCTGGACGCGGTGATCATCGTGGACACCTTCGGCGGGCTGGGCCGCCTCTACGGAATCGGGACGGTCAATTTCGTCGGGGCGAGTATCGTTCCCAAGGGGAGGCTGGCGTTTGGCCACAACCCCATCGAGCCGCTCGTCCACAGCCGGCCCCTGCTCTTCGGCCCTCACATGAACCACTGGGGGGAGATCACGGAGGTTCTGCTCGCCGCCGACCCCGGCCTCCAGGTCCGGACCGGGGAAGAGATGGCCGCGACGATCCTCCGGCTCCTGCGGGATGAGAGCGCGATGCGGCGGGTCTGCTTGGCGGCCGACCAGGTCGTCGCGCCCAACGCCGGTGCGGTCGAAAAGAACCTGGCCTTCGCGCGGGAGGCTTTGGCCGAGGCGGGGATTGAAGCCCGCGATGCGGCGACGCTTCCAAAGGCCGTGTCGGGCTGAACCGGACGACCGTTTCTCGAATCCTCCCTGGCCTCGGAACGCTCATCGGGAAGACACAAGACTTTGTGCGGAATTGCAGGCATCTATCATCGCGACGGCGCGCCGGTGAACGTGGAGGCCCTGGTGCGGATGAACGACGCCATCGCCCACCGGGGGCCGGACGGCGAGGGCTACGTCCTGCTCGACCCGACCGGCGTCCGTGACCCGCAATTCCATTCCCGGCCGTCGCCCGCTGACAATTTTTCCGCCCCGCTGGCCCTCGCCAACCGGCGTCTCAGCATCATCGACCTCTCCGAAAGCGGCGCCCAGCCCATGTGCAACGAGGACCGCTCGGTCTGGGTGGCCTACAACGGCGAGATCTACAACCATGTGGAGCTGGCGGAGGCGCTCAAGGGCCGAGGGCACGTCTTCCGGAGCCAGTGCGACACCGAGGTTATCCTCCACGCCTACGAAGAATGGGGCGAGGACTGCCTTCAGCGCTTCAACGGCATGTGGGGCTTCGCCCTCTGGGACGGTCGCGCAAAGAAGCTCTTCTGCGCGCGCGACCGCTTCGGCATCAAGCCCTTCTACTACTTCGACGACGGACGGCGCTTTCTCTTCGCGTCGGAGATCAAGTCGATCCTCCTCCACCCGGACGTTCCGCGAAAGCCGCACGGCCCCACTATCCATCGGTACCTGGCCACCGGGTCCGGCCTGATGGATTTCACCAACGCGACGTTCTTCGACGGCATCCGGCAGATCCCGCCCTCCCACTTTCTCACCCTCTGGGACGGCCGGACCGAGGTCAAGCGGTATTGGGAGATCGAGCGCCCGGCGAGTGGCGAGTCGCCGAGGACCGACGAGGAGGCCGCCGAGCGCTTCCGAGACATCTTCAGCGACGCCGTCCGGCTCAGGCTGCGCAGCGACGTCCCGCTCGGCGTCTGCCTCAGCGGGGGGCTCGACTCCTCCTCCATCGCCTGCGTGGCGGCGGAGGCGATCCGCCCGGCCCGGCTCCGGACGTTCTCCTCCTGCTTCGAGGACCCGAAGTACGATGAGCGGGAATTCATCCATCCGGTCGTCGAGCACACCGGCGCGGACGCACAGTACGTCTTCCCCCGGGTGGATGAGCTCTTCGGCCTGCTGCCCGACTTGATCTGGTTCCAGGACGAGCCCTTCCACAACCTGAACCAGTTCGCCCAGTGGTACGTCATGCGGTCCGTCCGCGCCCGGGGCGTCAAGGTCATCCTGAGCGGGCACGGGGGGGACGAGCTCCTCAACGGCTATCCCCAGGACTTCATCTACCATTTCGCCGATCTGCTGGGCGCGGGCCGGTGGGGGAGCCTGATTCGCGAGGTGAACGCCTACCGGCGCGCCGGCTGGGGCGGGGGCGGAAAGGCCGTTGCGTCGGCGGCGCGGGTCCTGGCGAGCCTGCGGACCCCCGAGGGGCTGAAACGGTCCCTCAAACGGAACGGGACGGGCTTCCACGGCGTCCTCGATCCTGATTTCGTGAAGACCCACGGCGAGCCGGAGACCCTGAGCCTCCGGGACGGTTCGGGCCTTCGGACGTGCTCTTACATGGGCCTGCGGATCTACCCCGTGCCCGGATGGCTACACTTCGAGGACCGCAACAGCATGGCCTTCTCCGTCGAGTCCCGGATTCCGTTTCTGGATCACCGCTTGGTGGAATACGCTTACGGCCTGCCGGGTGATCAGAAGATCCGGGACGGCTGGACGAAGGTCGTTCTGCGAAACGCCATGCGGGGCGTCCTGCCGGAGGTCATCCGCACCCGGACGGACAAGAAGGGCTTTATGGCGCCCACCGACCTTTGGCTGAAGACCGATATGCGCGAGACGGTCCGGGACCTCATCGAGTCGGAGGCGTTCCGCGCGCGCGGTTTTTTCAACTATGAGACGGTTCTCCGCGAATACGACCGCCACTGCCGGGGCGAGCAGAATATTCGCCTAGCCCTGTGGAGCTGGGTGAATCTGGAGCTCTGGTTTCGGCGAATGATCGACGGTCCGCTCACTCCGGCCGCCGCGCCGGCGGCGGTTTGAGCCGGTCGGCCGAAGGGGAGGGGGGAGGCCGCCCCCTGCGCGTCCTCCAGGTGATCGAGTCCCTCTCCCGAGGGGGGGCGGAGCGCCGGCTGGTCAATGACCTCGCCTACCTGGCCGGCGAGGCCGTCGAGAGCCGCGTCGTCCACGTCCTCCCGGCGGACGATCTGAAACCGGAAGTGGAGGCGCTCGGCGTCGACACTGAATGGCTCGGGGTGTCGGGCCCGCGGGATATCCCGAAGGGCGTCTATCGTCTCTGCGAGATCATCCGGAAGCGCCGCCCCGATATCGTCCACGCGCAACTCTTCTACGCGGATGTCTGCGCCCGCCTGGCGGGCCGGTGGGCGGGCCGAGTTCCCGTCATGACCTCCATCCAGAACACGATGTACGAGCCCGACTGGAAGGGATTTTACGACCAGCGTAAGCGGCTCAGGGTGGACCGGTTCACGGCCAAACGGCTCTGTCATCACGCCGTCGCCGTCTCGCGTCACGCGAAGCGGTCCGCCGTCCGTCTTCTGGGGTTCCGGGAGGACCGGGTCACGGTTATACACAACACCGTCGACACGGCCCGGTTTGCCGCGCCGGACCCGGCGCTCCGCCGGGCCGTGCGTGCGGAGCTGGGCGCCGCGCCGGATGAGTTCGTCCTGGCGAGTGCGGCGCGCTTCGTGCCGCAGAAAGGGTTCGCGGTGATGGTGCGCGCTATGGAGAAGCTCCAGCCGGCGGTCCCCCGGGCCCGCCTCTACCTCGCCGGCGGCGGGGAGGAGGAGGAGAGCCTGCGCGGTCTCAGCCGCTCGCTGATCCTGGGCGACCGCGTCGTGTTCCTGGGCGTCCGGGACGACACCCACCGCGTATTCCAGGCCGCCGACGCGGTCCTTTTCGCCTCGCTGGCTTCCGAAGGCTTCCCCCTGGTTCCCCTCGAGGCGATGGCCCTGGGCGTTCCGGTGGTGGCGAGCCGCATCGAGCCCATGGGCGAGCTCATCGAGGACGGCGCGACCGGCCTGCTCTTCACCCCGGGAGACCCGGACGCCCTGGCCGGGGTTCTGGCGGGTCTGGCCCGGGACGAGGCCCGGCGAACGGCCATAGCCGAGGCGGGCCGCCGGCGCGTGCATGAGCATTTCAGCGCGAGAGAAGGTGCCCGCTTGCTGGCCGCCTGCTATCGCGAGGTCGCTTCCCGGGGTTCCGAGGATGGACAATGATTGCCGGGGGGACGAATTGACAAAAAAGCCCCCTGGAAAGTGGTCATGGAAGCTTCCTTCATATCCGGCGGGCGCCGGGCGTGGTCTACGTTCCGTTTCACCGTGGGCCGTCGGCGTCTTTCCCCCCCCCCGGCCGGATGGGACGGCCTCGCCCAACGCCCGCCCTCGCCAACGGGATCGGGTCCGGACCCCAGCAGGTCCGGACTACCTGGCGCTGGCCCAGGCCCTGGAGAAGTTCAAAAAAAACGGCCCCAGTTTCTCATCTGTCTTGAACCCATACAGCGCGTTTACAACCGCCGTCCTGTGGGGTATAAGCCGGGGGACGAACCCGGGCGATCTCGGAAACCGCTATGGCACCCCAACCGCAAACGAGGCGAGATGAGCGAGGCGAAGCACGATATCGGGCAGGTGGAGGTCTTCCAGGCCGAATCCATCGGCGTTCCCGGAAAGCGGACCTTCCGCCTTCTGGTCGATGCCTCGAAGGGCGGCGCGTGTCTGTGGCTGGAGAAGGAGCAGCTCTACAGCCTGGCGGAGTCCATCGAGCGCATGCTGGATTCGACGCCGGCGGATCGGGGAGCGGCCTCGTCCCGGACGGAGAAAGTCCCGGATGAGGAGTATCAGCCTCTGGAATTCAAGATCGGCCGAATGGGGATGGGCTACGACGAGGAAACCGATCGGTTTGTCTTTGTCGTCCACGACATGGATGTGTTGGTCGAGACCCTGGAAGAGGCGGCGGAGGCGTCCGCGGAAGAAGCCGGAGAGGACGGGGAGGACCTGGAAGAGGGAGAAAGCCTGGAAGAAGCGCTTGCGGGCATCGAGGCGACAATAAGCTTCCGGGCGAGCCGCCGGGTGCTGGCCGACATGTACCGGCAAGCCCGAGAGGTCTGCATGGGAGGACGCCCCATCTGTCCGCTTTGCAATCAGCCGATAGATCCCAAAGGCCATATCTGCCCCCGGACCAACGGACACCATCCTGCCGCGGAACGGAACCCCCGCTGACATCGCCTCATGTCGATGGCCCCGCGTTTCGAGGCCCGATTCACCCCTTCTACGCCCGGCAGGCCCGACCCGAAGAAAAGGAGGGAGCCGGCCCGTCCGCCCTCAACCCTGGCGGGAAGCGAGAGGATAGGAAACGGAATGCCTGAGCGCGCCCCAGGCGGCGAGCCTCCCTCGGATCGGCGCGCCGTGAGTGTCGAGGAGGTCTGCCGGCTGCTGCGGGAAGCCGACCTGGGGGAGTGCAAGCTGGTGCCCTGGGGGTCGAATTACACGTTCGCGGTGCCGCTCCGAACGAAGGAGGACGCTTCCTTCCTGGGCATCTACAAGCCCCACAAAGGAGAACGGCCCCTGTGGGATTTTCCGAGCGGGCTCTACAAGCGGGAGGTCGCCGCTTTTCAGACGAGCGAGGCGCTCGGCTGGGGTCTGGTCCCGCCGACGGTCATCCGGTCCGGCCCACACGGCGTGGGGTCGCTCCAGCTCTACGTCGCGCCGCGGGAAGAGACCGAATATTCCACCCTCCAGGAGCAACACCACGACGTCCTGAGGCGCTTCGCATTGTTCGACATGATCGCCAACAACGCCGACCGAAAGGCGGGGCACTGCTTTCTCGGCGTGGACGGGCGCGTATGGGGGATCGACCACGGCCTCACCTTTCACGCTTACCCCAAGCTGCGGACCGTGATCTGGGACTTCCAGAATGAACCTGTTCCCGCAGAGATGCTCCGGGACGTCAAGGCGTTCTACGACAAGATCGAGCGGGGAGACCCCGTCGCGAAGTCCTTGCGGGAGCTCCTGGACCCGGAGGAGATCCGGTCCCTCAAGCTGCGCCTCGAGATCATCCTGAATGAACCGGTCTTTCCCTCCCCGAGCCATCACCGCCATTTTCCCTGGCCGCCTTACTGAGATGCGGCCGGACCCCCCCCCTCCCCCACCCAGCGGGAAGAATCTCCCCGTAAGGATGCTGTCATGCTGATGGACCGTGAACGGGCGGCCGATGAAATGGCGCGGGCGGGCCTGGACGCCCTCATCGCCGCCACCCCGGAAAACGTCGTCTATGCGTCCGGCTTCGAGAGCCTCGGACAATCGCTCATTCCGGGAGTGCGGGTGTTCGCCGTCGTTCCGAAGGACCCCGCTCACCCGGTCGCCGTCGTCGCCCCCGTCGGCGAGTTGGATCGGGCGGCGGAGTCGGCGGAAGCGATGGAAGGCCGGTATCTTCCCTACGGCGCGTTTTTCTATGACCCGGGTGAAGGGACCGGGGGGGATGAGGACGAGGCGAACCTCAGGCGGCTGGTTTTTGAAGGCGCGCCGGCCCCCTCGGACACCGAAGCCCTGCGGGAGGCAATGAGCGGTGTGGGCGTGGCGGGTTCCAGCGTGGTGGGGCTGGACGAAAGGGGGCTGGATGCGCCGGGGTTTGCGATGCTTTCCGAGGCCTTTTCCCAATGCCGGATCGAGCCGGCTTATGAGACCTTCCGCCGCATTCGGCGGATCAAGACCGCGGAAGAGGTCCGGCGGCTGCGCCGGGCGGTGGAAATCTCCGAAGAGGCCGTTCTCGAAGTCCTCGCCGAGGCCCGCGCGGGGGTGACGGAGCGCGAGATGGCCGAGGTGTACGAATGCGCCCTGATCCGGCGGGGGGCGCGCCCGTCTTTGACCGTTATCGGCGTCGGTCCGCACTCGGCGTTTCCCAACGCCCGGCCTCTCGGGCGCACGCTCCGCCCCGGGGACCTCATCCGCTTCGACGTCGGGTGCCGGGTTCTGGGATACCACGCCGACATCGCCAGGACGGCCGTCCTGGGAGACCCGTCCCGGCGTCAGAAAGAAGTCTTCGCGGCCTTGCTGGCGGGGCACCTGGCCGCGCTGGATCGGGTGCGGGCCGGGACGCCCGCCCGCGAGGTGTTCCGGACGGCCGTCTCGACTGTGCGCGAAAGCGGACTCCCCGGTTACGAGCGCCACCACGTCGGGCACGGGATCGGCGTCGAGCTGTACGAGCCGCCCATCTTGACTGAAGGGGAGGGAAGGCCCCTGGAGACCGGGATGGTGGTGAACGTGGAGCCGCCGTACTACGAGATCGGCTTCGGTGGGTTCCAGGTGGAGGACACCGTCCTCGTCACCGAGGACGGCTTCGAGTGCTTCAACCGCATGCCCAAAGGGATGATCTCCGTCCGAGGGGTCTGAAGGGGTTCGCTCAGAAGACGCCGTTGGCCTTCTGGACCTCCCGGATGAACCGGATGATGGAAGCGGTCCGCTCCCGGCTCACGTGGGGCAGGGCGGGCATGTCTCCTAACCGCCAATGGTGTTGCCGGACGCCGAGCCGGACGGCCCGGTGGAAGGCGAAATCGGCGTGGTGTCCCGGATGGTAGATCCGGTGAATCAGCGGGGGCCCCGTGTCCGTTCCGGCGGCGTCCCGACCGTGACACGCGGCGCAGTTTTTCATGAATGCGGCCCGGCCGACCTCGGCGGCGGGAGAAAGGTCGGCGATGATCACCGCTTTTCGCTCCCGCTTCGGCGACGGTTTCACAAGCGGCCAGATGATGGCGACCCCGAGGCCGATGATCGAGATGACGGAGAGGGAAATCCTTTTGTGCTTGTTGCGAATCTTCAAGGGCTTCCGGTCTTCCACCCGCTTGGCCGGTTCTTGAATCCCAAGGTTGCGCGGGCGCTCGCATCGGGTGTCCGCCGGATAGCGGGACGGGTCTTGGATTCGGATGCGCCCGGCGGCGGGCCATGAGAGTCAGCCCCCCAGCTGGATTCAGCCGACGGATGCCCGAAAGTCGATCCCCCCGGGCCCGGGCGATCGGGGTGCGGCCGGCCCGCTTACTTCAAGGCGCGGGCCATGACCCCCGCGGCGTACGCCTAGCCCTCGGCGGCCTTGGCCTTCGCGTCCTTGAAGCGGGCGGGATACTCGAACGCGAGCGCGGCCGATGTCAGACCGAAAGCCAGGACAACGGTGGTTGTTCCGACGATGATCGTGCGTTTCATCACTCTTCCCCCTTTGTATTGGATTCGAGGTTTCCGGCTCATCGGGCATCCGTCCGCCCGTACGACGCGGCGGAGAGATTTACGCTTTCACCCATAATTCGGGATTCACCGCTCCGGAAAAATCCGGTCGATCCTCTCATCAGCGTTCGGGAAGGCCCTCAGCGACGCCGGAAGGCCGGCATGACGTGAGCAGCGAATCTCTCCATCTGACTCAGAAACGACCGGACGGAATTTACGCCGAACATGAGCCCCGCCAAGTGGGTCGCGCCGGCGTCTTGGTAGTCCCCGATCCGGTCGATCACCTGAGCCGGCGTCCCGATGAGGTTGTTCGCCCCGAAGTCGGACAGGGTCTGGTCTTTCAGCGTGGACTTCCGCAGGGATTGCAGGTGGTGCCGGAGTTGGGAGGCCTGAAACGTCCGCCGCGCCTGGGATTCGGTCCGGGCGAGGGTGACGCCCAGTTGGGGGGCGATGTCGATGCGCCGAATACTCCGGTTCGCCTCCTTCGCCACAACCTTCATCCGCTTGACGCGCTCGGCGATTTCTTCCGGGGTCAGGATGGCGGGGAACCAGCCGTCGGCGTACCGGCCGGCCCTTTCCACCCCGTCCCACGAGTTGCCGCCGATGTAGATGGGCATCTTCTTCTGAACGGGTTTGGGATACATCTCGACGTTTCGGAAGCGGACGTATTCGCCCTGAAAGGTCGCCTTGCGATCTTGGAGAAGCGCCCGAAGGGCGGCGATCCGCTCGTCCATCAGTTTGCCGCGGTGGGGCGCCTTGCCCGGGTTGACGGCCCGGTACTCTTCCCGGTAGGCCCCCAATCCCACGCCGAGGATCACCCGCCCGCCGGAGCAGACGTCCAGCGTTGCGGCGGTCTTCGCCAGGATGATGGGCTCTCGGACGGGCAGGACAGCGACGCCCGTGGCTAGCTTGATCGTCTTCGTCGCCGCCGCGACGAACGAGAGCAGGACGAACGGTTCGTAGAAGCGGGGGGGCTTGGGCCACATTCGGGCCACGTAATTCTGGGTCGTGATGTGGTCGTTGGGCCAGACGGCCTCGTACCCCATGTCCTCGGCCTCCGCCGCGATTCGGATGATCTGTCCGGGATCGGCGAACGGATACGGATAGATGAGGCCCTCCATGCAACTGGGGATGGCGACGCTGAACCGCATGGGCGAATCTCCGGGTGTTCCGCGGGGGTCGGGTGTCTCGAAGAGAAACGGGAATGAAAATTCTACCAATGGAAGGGGTCGTTATCCAGTCCGGTAAATCACGACCTGACGCATGAGGAGGTTGCTGAAAACTCATTCGGGACGCCTTTCTTGAAATTGAGGTGAGATTCCTCGCCGCGCGGACTTGGCTCTCCGCGTAAAGCTCGGCGTTCTTCACGGCGACGGCCAGATGCTCGGCCACGGAAGAGAGCAGGCCGATGTGGTTGTTCGTATAGGCGTCGACCTCTGAAGACATGATGTTCAGGAACCCCGCGCATTTGTCATCGATCCAGATGAAGACGTTGATGATGGCCCGGAAACCCTCAACTGCCAATAACTGACGAGTTGGATGAGGGTCCTTGCGGACATCGGGCAGGTAGGCGGGCGCGCGCGTTTCCAGGAGCCGCTCGAAGTTGGTTCCCTTCAGGGAAGGCGAGACTAGGCGCTCAGTCCGCCCGGGAACGTTGTCCACCGCCCGGATTCTCTCGATGGCCGACTTGCCTGGATCGACCTTGTATAGACTAGACCGCTCACACGGGACTGCCCGCTTGACCTGTTCCACGGTGATCCGGAAAAGCTCGCTCAGGTCCAGGGTGGAATTGATCGCCCGGGCGATTTCGTCGAGGATTTCCAGGTTCGTGGCGTGGCTCCGGGTGGCGGAAACCAGCCGGGTGTTCTTGATGGCGATGGCGACGAGGCCCGCATAGGTGCGGAGGGCGGATATCTCGTCCTCCGACAGGTCGAGTTCCCGGTCGAAGTAGAGAACCAGATTTCCAAGAGGGGGAGACCCGACCTTCAGGGGGACGAGGACCATGGATCGGAAACTTTCGGCCTCAATTTCGGCTTTGATCGGCTTGGTGCGCGAATCCGAGCGAGCATCACGGATGAACAGGAGTTCCTGTTCCCGCATCACCCGCGAACCGGGGACTTTCTTCCAATTCTCTCTGACCGCGCCGAGATAGACCTGTGAGAGACCGATGGCGGCCCCAAGCCGGAAGGGAGGGTTTGCGGGTTCGGAGAGCAGAAGGGCGCCCCGGTCGGCGCCCAAGACGCGAAGACTCTCGGCGAGAAGTCGCCCGAGCGTATCGGACAGGCGATTCTTCGTCCGGGCCGGACCCACCGACATCACATCCCCTCATGGAGGTCATTCATGCGGGATTCCATGCGCTTATTCCCGCAAAAATCTCCCCGCGGCTGACAACGCGGCCGCGCGTATTACGGCTTGAAACAGACCCAATGGTCGATTGGAGAATTGGCCAGATGAAGGGGCTGAAATCCCTTTTTCATTTGAATCAGGAAATCAGGACCGACTTCACGAAAATGCAAAAGTTATTTTATATTCAATGCGATGGCCCGATTTTCCAGACGCGGAAACGACCTTTTTCGGAATGAAATCATCTGAATCCTTGTTGCCTGAGTGAGTCTTGCATGCGTGCGCGTGTGCAGTAGCCCCATGTCGGGATGCCGCCGACTCGGCGTGACCCGGACCTTTTAGCCGCCGTGGGGCGGGGACGTGTTTCGGAACGGACGCGCTGAATGAAGATTGACTCGACGCCCGCCCGCCGGGCAAGATGGATTCCGAGGATTGATGTTCACCTTTCGCAGAACGGCTCCGGGCGACCGGGACCTTTCGGTGCGTTGGGTTGAATGACGCCGGTCGGGGCGTGGGAACGGGGGAGATGGCGTTCGAATTATCCAGCCGGCTTTGGGTCTACACCAATTACGAGTGCAACCTCTCGTGCTCGTATTGTATCGTCAAGTCCCATCCCAAGGCCGAGCCGAGGGCCATCGGCCTTGATATCTTCGAGAGGCTTCTGGACGAGGCCCTCCCCCTCGGATTCGATGAGCTTTATCTGACGGGCGGCGAGCCGTTCATCCATCCCTGCATCTTTGACCTCCTCGACTACGCCGTCCAGCGGATTTCTACGACCGTCCTGACCAACGCGACCCTGTTCACACCGCGCCGGATGGAGCGCCTGAAGGCCCTACCGGCGGGGAGCCTGACCCTACAGGTCAGCGTGGACAGCGCCCGCCCGGACCGCAACGACTTATACCGGGGCTCGGGAAGCTGGCTTCAAACGATGCGCGGGGTGGACGTCCTGCTGACCCAGGGATTCAAAGTCCGCATCGGCGGAACGGCAACCCCCGAATCGGACGGCGGGGAGGCGGCGCTGGTTGATTTTTTCTCCGCAAAGGGTATCGACAAGGACGACGATGTCTTTGTCCGCCCATTGCTCCGAAGAGGTTTCTCCAAGCGGGGCAAAGACCTCTGCGCCGATCGAGTCCTCCCGGAGGTGTGCGTGGACCGGGACGGCGTGTGCTGGCACCCCCTCTCCACGGACCCGGAGTTTGAGGCGACGGGCGAAATCTTGCCCTTCTCCCAGGCGGTGGGTTTGATACGGTCCGAGATGGATCGGAGGGAGCGGGAGGGGATCGAAAGCCTGACCTACCAGTGAGCTTGACCCCCGGGCTCCGGTCGGAGCGAGGATGGGTCAGAAATTTGGTTGATGCTTTTCTCGGTTGCGGGTGAGACTTGCCGTCGAACGAGACGGATGAACACGGGACCGGAACGCCGCGCAAAAAACTAAAATTTAACTCCCGACCCCATTATATTCGCCGGAGCAAATCGATTTGCTTAATCCCTCCCGATGCGCTAAGTATTGATATCAATGGATATTCTCGAAGTATCGACCCAATGCAACGACCATACGCCTGATGAGAATCTCCGCGGACCAAGCGGCTCCCGGCGGTTTTCCGTAACCCCGGAAGGATTTCACTTCTTTCTGTCAACCAGGTGTGGGTCCAATCGAGCAGGAAGGGCGCGGAGATTCTCCGGGCCTTTTTTTGTGACAGAAAGAGAGATTTGATGGATTCCGTAGAATTTGCGCTGCCGGAAACCGATGCCGGCAGCCCCATTCCGCCCGAACCGATCACCTCATTCGCGCAACTCGATCTGTCCCCCCCGCTTCTGCGCGCCGCCCAAGAGGCGGGGTGGGAAAAACCGACGCCCATTCAGCTTGACGCCATTCCCGTGGCCTTGGCGGGACGGGATCTGATCGCCTGCGCCCAGACCGGCACGGGGAAGACGGGGGCGTTTGCCCTGCCTATCCTGCAACGGTTCAAAGAGGGGGGCAAGCCGAGCGCCCTGGTCCTGACGCCCACAAGGGAATTGGCGGTCCAGGTGGCCGAGCATTTCGAAGAGCTGGCAAAGTTTTCTCAGTGCAAAATCGTCCGGGTTTACGGCGGTGTAAGCATAGACGTCCAGGCGAAGCGCCTGGCGGCCGGCGTGGACGTGGTTGTCGCCACGCCGGGGCGCCTCCTGGATCAAATGAGGCGAAGAAACGTCCATTTCAAAAAACTTCAATTCCTCATCCTGGACGAGGCGGATCGAATGCTCGACATGGGATTCGCCCCGGACATCCGGCGGATTTTGACCTTTCTTCCCAAGAAGCGGCAATCCATGCTGTTTTCCGCAACGATGCCGGTGGGGATCCGGGCCCTGGCCGGGGCCGCCCTCACCGACCCGGTCACTGTCGAGGTCGGCAGAAGGGCCGCGCCGGCGGAAGGGATAGAGCACCTGGCCTACCGCGTCTCGAAATCCCGCAAGATGGATCTCCTCCTTCACATCCTCCGGGAAAGAGAGTACGGCCGGCTCCTCCTGTTCGCCAGGACCCGCCAGGACGTGAACGTCCTGGCCCAGATGCTCATGCGGGAGGGGTTTTCGATCGACCTGATTCATTCCGACCGCCGCCAAAATGAGCGTGAAAAGGCCCTGTCCGATTTCCGTTGCGGGAAAACGCAAATCCTGGTGGCCACCGATGTCGCCGCGCGCGGGCTGGACATCGATGGCATCACCTATGTGCTCAATTACAACGTTCCGGATAACCCGGAGGACTACATCCACCGCATCGGCCGGACCGCTCGGGCGGACGCCGGCGGTTGGGCCGTGACGCTGGTCACCTTGGACGAGGAGCACATGCTGAAGGCGATCGAGCGGTTCATTGGAATGGAGATTGCCACAGGGCGCGAAGAGAACTTCGATTACGGAGACTTCGCATACGTCCTGGATCTGGAAAACCGCAAGCCTTCTGCCCCGACCCTTTCCCGCCGAGGCAAGGGCCGGTCCTTCCGCCGCCGCTGAGTGCGGGTTTTTCTTTCTCTCAGATCCCAGACAAAAAAAGGAGTGGCCGTGCGGCTGCTCCTTGCCCTCTCACGCCCGTCGGCCGTGGCCGGCCCGCGGACGTTTCTTGCGCACGGCGGACCCCGTTTCCAGACTGAGCGAACGGACCCGGCGGCGGATTATTCTTCCTGGTTTTCCCGGTACTCTTCCAACCAGGCCATTTGAACGGCTTCGAGGAGCCCTTCGTTGGACTCCTTCGGTTCATCGTCGAAGTCCTCCAGTTCCGTGACCCAGCGGTGAAGATCGGTGAAGCGGACGGTCAGCGGGTCCAGGTCCGGATGCTTCTCGTAGAGCGCGATGCCGATGTCTTCAGGGTCGTGCCATCCAAACTTCATCGTGGGCGGCTAATGTCCTTCGTTGTGGGCGTGTTCGGCGACGTGGTCGTGATCGTCGTCGTGATCGTCGTCGTCCCCGTGGGCGTGGCCGCCGACGATCCCGGGGGCGTTCCGGTTGTGCATGGGGATCTCAACCACAAGCTCGCCCTCGCCGGGTCCCTCTTCCCCGAGGACGCATTGGCAGCTGAGGCGGCTGGTCAGCGTCAGGCCCGTGGCCTCGTCGAGCTGATCCTCCTCCTCCTCGGTCGCCTCCGGCAGGTGGTTTATGCCCTTCTTGATGATGACATGGCAGGTGCTGCAGGCGCAGAAACCGCCGCAGTTGCTGTCGATGAAGACGCCGTTCTGGTTGGCCACGTCCAGGAGGGTTTCTCCCGGTTCCGCTTCCACCGTCACGTTGTCTGGAACAAAGGTCAACTTATACATTCGCTTTCACCCCCCCTCAGGGCATGTGCGCGCCGCCGTGCGGTGTGAGTCCCGGGGCAGATTCATTCCTTCAGGAACTCCTCCATCGGGCGGTCCTTGACGGCGGTCTTCAGCGTGTTGTCCATGAGCACCTCGGCGAGATGCAAAGAGGCCTCGTTCAATCGAGCCAGGCGGGATTGGATGAACTCCCGGTCGTCGCCCCGGACGGCGTCCCGCATGGAAACGAGGGTCTCCTCGATCTCCTTCTTCTCCCCTTCACCGATGAGGTCCGCCCCTTGGGCCAACGCCTTCTCGGCCGCCTGCATGACGGTTTCGGCTTCGGTCCGCGCCTCGATGAGGAAGCGGGCCGTCAGGTCGGACTCCGCGAAATCGAATGATTCGCGGATCATCCGCTCCACTTCCTCGTCGGTGAGTCCATAGGACGGTTTGACCTCGACCGACTGGACGCTTCCGGTCTTCGTGTCCTTCGCGGACACGTTGAGAATGCCGTTGGCGTCGATGAGGAATTTCACCTCGATACGGGGGATCCCGGCCGGCAGCGGCTCGATCCCCCGAAACTGGAACTGGGCCAGGCTTCGGTTGTCCGCCGCCAGCTCCCGCTCCCCCTGAACCACGTGGATGTCCACGGACGCTTGGCCGTCTACGTACGTTGTGAACGTCTCGTGGGCGCTGGTGGGAATGGTACTGTTGCGGGGAATCAGGACGCTGGTTACCCCGCCCATCACCTTGATGCCCAAAGACAGGGGAGTGACGTCCAACAGGAGGATGTCCTGAACGGCCCCGGCCAGGACGCCGGCCTGAACGGCTGCGCCCAGGGCCACCACCTCGCGCGGGTTCAACTCCGTATGGGGCCTCTTCCCGAACAGGGATTCCACCTTCCGGCGGACCAGCGGAATGAGCGTGGTCCCGCCGACGAGAACCACTTCGTCCAGGTCCGCGGGGGAGACCCCCGCGTCCTTCAGGGCCCGGCGGCATGGCTCCAGGGTTCGATCCACCACTGGGGTGATCAGGGACTCGAAGGTCTCGATGTCCAACCCGGTCCGGAAGGCTTCGGCCCCGTCCGGCGCCGCAACGATCACCTCGGCGCGCCCCCCGTTGGACAGCTGAATCTTGGCGTCTTCGACGGCGTCCTTGAGGGCCTGAAGGGCGGCCGGGCTGTCCCGCAGCGACAGGCCGGCGGCTTTTTCAACGGCGGGCCGGAAATGCTTGATGAGCACGTGGTCGATATCGTCTCCGCCCAGGTGTGAGTCCCCGCAGGTCGAGAGCACTTCGAAGATCCCGTCGTGCAGCTTCAGGATGGAGACGTCGAAGGTTCCGCCCCCGAAGTCGTAGACGGCGATCAGGCCGTCCCGCCCGCGGTCCAGGCCGTAGGCCAGCGACGCCGCGGTCGGCTCGTTGACGATGCGAAGCACTTCCAGGCCGGCGATCCGACCCGCGTCCTTGGTGGACTGGCGCTGGCTGTCGTTGAAGTAGGCCGGGACGGTGATCACGGCCCTATAGACCTCGCGGCCCAGGCGCCGTTCCGCCCGCTCCTTCAACTCCCGCAGGATGAGGGCCGAAAGCTCGGCCGGGGTGTATTCGGCCTCGCCGACCCGGATGCGGATGACAGCCCCCGTTTCGGGTGAAACCTCGAAGGGCAGGAACTCGAGGTCGTCCCCCATGTCTTCGAGGGATCTCCCCATGAACCGCTTGATCGAAGAGATTGTCCGGTCCGCCCGCGAAACGGCTTCCCGCCGGGCCCGCTTCCCCACGATGAACCCAGAATCGTTTATCCTGACCACCGAGGGGAGAATGCCGTCTCCCTCCTCATCCAGGATCACCCGGGGCTCGTCGCCGTCCATGTAGGCGGCCACGCTCTTGGTCGTTCCCAGGTCGATTCCGATGATGGGATCCGGGGCCGGGCTTCCCGAACGGTTCAGACTGACGTATGGCAATGGAGGGCCTCCGTGATGTCTCTCACGGCGTTTTGGATGTATTTGCGCTGAGAAAGCACCGTCTTTAGGTCTTCGAGGGTCTCCGCCGGGTCTTCCCCCCGCCCCCCTGCGTCCGCGGCGGCGTCCCAGCGGCCGAACAGGTCATATAGGCGCGACAGCAGGGCGGCCTCCCTTTCATCGAAGCGGCGTTGGTCTTCCTTCAACTCCGCGCCCA
This sequence comes from uncultured bacterium, assembly GCA_964423875.1. Classification (GTDB taxonomy): domain Bacteria; phylum UBA8248; class UBA8248; order JACPRG01; genus CAYRGS01. The sequence goes on along the minus strand of CAYRGS010000003.1, from coordinate 20,505 downwards.
GCGCCTTCTTTCGCTCTTCGTCGTCTTCAGACTGGAATTCCTGGAGCCTTTCGTTGAACTCGAAGACCTGTTCCAGAAACTCGTCCGGAGGGGAGGGGACGAGCTCTTTGTCCGACCCGAATTCCAATTTCACCAGGTATTCGGCCCGCGCAAAAGGCTCTCGAAGCGCCCGGTACGCCCGATTGAGAACGGCCGAGTTCTCCAGGCTGACCCGCTGCTCGTAGGATTCGGCGTTCTGATAAAAATCCGGATGGAGAGTCCGGCTCAGGTTGTAGAAGCGGCGCTCCAGGTCCGGGACGTCGATCCGAAGCCGGCGCGGCAGCCCCATGAACTGAAAGTGGTCTGTGCCCGGTCCGGCGGGCTGGATCTTGGAGCAATGCTCACAAAGAGGCCCCCCGGCGGTCTCCTGATTGCAGTCCCAACACAGGTGTCTGGCGGCTTGCCCGGAATCCGCTCCGGTCTTGTCCATATTCGGCCACCCCTTCCCGAAAAGTCGGTTCCCCCCCCTGGTTGTCCTTTCGCCCGGACGTTCAGCCGGTTCGCGCCAAAAATCAGGGGCCTTTTCGGAGGCGGCGGCATGCCTCATCCCGAAAAGACCCCCGTTCCCTCTCCAGCGGTTTTCACCGATCTCCAGCCCTTGCCGGGCGGGGAGTCAGGCGGTGAAGGAGCTTCCGCAGCCGCAAGTCCGCTTGGCGTTCGGATTCTCGAACCGGAATCCTCCGCCCATCATGGATTCCTCATACGTCAGCGTCGTCCCGCCGAGGTAGAGAAGACTCTTCATGTCGACCACGACCTTGATTCCCTCGATTTCGAACACCTTGTCTTTCTCTTTGATCTCGGAGTCGAATCCCAGCGTGTAAGAGAGGCCCGAGCAGCCTCCGCCCTGGATGCCGACCCGGAGGGCGTAATCCTGGAGGTTCTGCTCTTCGAAGAGATGCTTGACCTGTTTGATCGCGGTCTCCGTCAAGGTGATCATCCGCGTCTCCTTTCCTTGGATGGAGGCTTACGCCCCGTTTTTCTTTGCTTTGTAGTCCTTGACAGCGGCCCGGATCGCGTCTTCCGCCAGAACCGAACAGTGAATCTTGACGGGGGGAAGGCTGAGCTCTTCCACGATGATGGTGTTCTTGATCGCCAGGGCCTCGTCCGGCGTCCTGCCCTTCATCATCTCGGTGGCGAGGCTGGAGCTGGCGATGGCGCTGCCGCACCCGAAGGTCTTGAACTTGGCCTCTTCGATGACGCCCTGATCATTGACCTTGATCTGAAGCTTCATCACGTCGCCGCACTCCGGCGCGCCGGCGAGCCCCGTCCCCACGGCGGGGTCCGACTTATCCATGCTCCCCAGGTTTCGGGGGTTGTTGAAATGATCCACGACCTTGTCGCTGTACACCATGTTGCCGCTCCTTCCCTATTGTTTATGTCCCGTTCGGACTGTGGTCCGACACGTTCTTAGTGTTCAGCCCACTTGATGGTGCTCAGGTCGATGCCTTCCTTGGCCATCTCGTACAGCGGACTCATCTCGCGGAGGCGGGCAACGACTTCCACCACGCGCCCGATGGTGTAATCCACTTCCTCCTCCGTGTTGAAACGTCCCAGACCGAAGCGCAGGGAGGAATGCGCCAACTCGTCTCCGCGTCCGATGCCCTTCAGGACGTAGGAGGGTTCCAGCGTCGCCGACGTGCAGGCCGAGCCCGATGAGATGGCGATTTCGTCGAGCCCCATCAGCATCGACTCCCCTTCCACGTAGGCGAAGCTCAGATTGAGCGAATGAGGCAGCCGCTCGGTCGGATGGCCGTTGAGGTGGACCTCTTCCAACCGCTCGGTGATTTTGTTGTGGATCTTGTCCCGGAGGCCGATCAGCCGTCCGTTATCCTCTTCCATCTCCTCGCCGCAGATTTCGCAGGCCTTGCCGAGGCCGATGATTCCCGTCACGTTGAGCGTGCCCGACCGCATGCCGCGCTCGTGCCCGCCGCCGTCGATGATGGGGGCCAGACGAATGCGGGGCTTTTTCCGCCGGACGTAAAGGGCCCCGACCCCTTTGGGGCCGTAAATCTTGTGCGCCGACAAGGAGAGCAGGTCGATGTTCATGGCCTGGACGTCCACGGGGATTTTCCCCACCCCCTGGACGGCGTCGGTGTGAAAGACGATCCCCCGCTCCTTGACGCACCGCCCAATCTCGGCGATGGGGTTGATGGTCCCGATCTCGTTGTTGGCCAGCATGATCGATACCAGAATCGTATCGTCTCTCAAGGCCTCCTCGACGCTCTCCAGCGAGGTCCGGCCGTATTCGTCCGGCTCGAGGTAGGTCACCTCGAACCCCTGGCGCTCCAGGGTCTTGGCGCTGTCCAGGATGGCCTTGTGCTCGATCTTGCTGGTGATGATGTGGTTGCCCTTCTCCTTGTAAAGCGCCGCTACGCCCTTGAGCGCGAGGTTGTCCGATTCGGTGGCCCCGCTGGTGAAGATGATCTCTTTGGGATCGGCGTTGATCAGCGCCGCCACGCGCGCCCGGGCCTCGTCTACCCCCTCCTCCGCCCGCCAGCCGAAGGAATGGTTGCGGCTGGCCGCGTTGCCGAAGTCCTGTGCGAAGTAAGGATTCATCTCCTCCAACACCCTCGGGTCCACCGGGGTGGTGGCGTGATTATCCATGTAGATGGGAAGTTTCATCACTCACTCCAACGAGGTCTTGGCTCATCTCCGCCAGCGAGATGCCGTCCAGCAGTTCGAAGAGCCGTTGTTGCAGTCGTTTAATGGGCTCCCGCAAGGTGCACTTTTCGATGGCGACGCAAGGATTGGAACTGTCCTCATCGAAGCAACTGGCTATCCTCAGGGGACCCTCGAGGGCCAACACGATGTCGGCCACACTGATCTCAACCGGGTCGCGGGCCAGCGAATATCCGCCCGCGGGGCCCGCATGCGAGATGACCAGACCCTCCCGCGTCAGGCACTGCATGGCCTTGGCCAACAACTCGGCGGGAAGGTCGAATTGCGTCGCAATCTCCCGCACATTGATCACCTGACCCTCATCCACGGAGGCCAAGCAACTGAGGGCGAGGATCGCGTAATCGGTCTTTTTCGTGAGAGAGAGCATCTTCTCTCCGATCGGCAGACTGTCTATATCCGACTAACCTTGTCGGATATAATTTACGCCTCGGTTCTCCACGTGTCAAGTGGTTTGCGGCCGATTCCGGAGCCGCGGGGCAAGGCGCGCCCCGGCGGCCTCTTACACGGCTGTTTTTCCGAGACCGCATGGCTAACCTCCGATGGCGCTCATGCCCCGCTCGGGCTGGACGAACTCCTTTTGGCCGATCAGGTGGCCGGGGGTCTTCGTGAGGACGACCCCCGCCAGCCATTCCTTGATGGTTTCGTCGTCCGTGCCGCCCCGCAGGTGCGACTTGACGTCGTGCTCGACGGTCGAGAACAAACAGGTCCGGATCATGCCGTCCGCCGTCAGTCGGATCCGATTGCACGTGGCGCAGAAGGGCTTCGTCACCGTCGGGATCACGCCCACTTCGCCCTTGCCGTCCTTGTAACGGTATTTGGTGGCCGGGTCGTGGGGGTTGTCCCGGACGAGCTCGAGCTCCCCGGCGCGACTGAGCCCCTCGAGGATCTTCTCGGCCGGGAGGACTTTGTTCATCTCCCACTTGTGCTGGGCGTCCAGGGGCATGTACTCGATGAACCGGACGATATAGCCGGTCTCCCGCGCCCACCGGCCGAAGTCTTCCAGCTCGTCGTGGTTGAACCCGTTGATGCCCACGGCGTTGATCTTGATGGGGTGGAATCCCGCGTTCGCGGCGGCCTGGATGCCGTCGAGGGTCTGCCGGAACATGTCCCGACGGGTGATCTCGAGGAACTTGTGGGGCTTCAGGGAGTCCAGGCTGATGTTGATCCGCCTCAGACCCGCGTTGTACAGGCCCTCGGCCAGTCGGGGCAGGAGGACGCCGTTCGTCGTCAGCGCCAGATCCATGTCCGGACTGATCTCGAGCATCAGCCGGACGAGCCGGTCGATCTCTTTTCTGAGCAAGGGCTCCCCGCCCGTCAGGTGGTAGCTGTCGAAGCCGAGGTCGGACGTGATGCGCACGACCCGGGCGATCTCCTCGAAGGAGAGGATCTGCTCCTTCGGCAGCCAGACCATCCCCTCTTCCGGCATGCAATACTGGCACCGGAAGTTGCACTGGTCGGTCACGGAGATCCGCAGATCGTTGTGCGGCCGGCCGTATGTGTCGTAGAGGGCCAAAATAAATTTCCTCGGGACGGGTGAACCGCCTTTCACCAAAAAAAGGCCGGCATTCACAAGGGAACGCCGACCCGGAAGGATGCCTCGCCGGGGCCTGCGTTCTCCTTTCCAAACACGGGAGGCTGGCGGGTCTCCCCCCCAACCCTATCGGCCCACGGGTCATAAACTTTTGCGTCCAAGCACCCGGAGGCTCGGAGAACGGATTCAGGTCCATTGGTCATATGCTCTGAAGATCAAGTATACACCCAAGCCGCCGGGAATCAAGGGAAGGTGTGGGTTCAGGACATCTGTGACCGGGATTCCGGGGTAAATTGAAGCCCTCTCGGTGACGCATGAGAATTCCAGGCCGGCGCGAGCGGTTGTCCTTTTGGAAATACCGGGATGAATCAAGGTGTTCGAGAACGCTCCCCCTGAAGCGCGGATTCGACGGCGGTCCCTGGATGCATGCAGCTTCCGGGGACAGCGGTTCTTCCGACCCTGAATGGGTTTGTCATCGCTGATCAGTTTTCGAAACCCGCCCCCGCTCCTCCCTTTGTTCAAGGTGATCCCGCTGACCTGCAAATGGCGCAATCCGTCGTGAATTGATAAGCCTTGCAAGGATCTGCTGAAGGTGTCCGAGGGGTTCCACCGGGGTGTCTC
>CAYRGS010000003.1:0-15625 GCA_964423875.1 uncultured bacterium | reverse complement strand
GGGTGTCTCAACGGATAGTTTGTGTCGAGCATTTTCACCAGGGGAGAGCCGGGTTCATGGGGAAAAGGCGTTCAGGAAGCCGTGCCGAGGACCGGAGGATGTTTTTGAAAAGCGTGATGGGTGTCGGAGCGGTCCTGACGCTGGGGGAAATTTTCTCGGCCGGCTCCTCGGAGGCGAAAGGTCCGCCCCCCCCCGATCACGCAACCCGCTCAAACCGACTCTAAACATTTCATGGAACGGGCGATGGAGATGAGGCGGTTGGCGGTCGCGAGCGGGGATCAGGGGTTCGGCGCAATCATCGTAAAAGGGGGGGGAATCGTAGGCTCGGCTCCAAGCCGGGTGATCGTCCGCCACGACCCGACGGCTCATGGAGAAATGGAAGCCATTCGGGGCGCCGGCCGCCGGTTGGGAACCAACGACCTCAGCGGCTTCGTCATGTACACAACCGCGAGACCTCGCCGGATGTGCGAGACGGCGGGTTATTGGGCGAATCTGGCGCGCGTCTATTACGGTTCGGAAATGACCGACGCGGGTCCGCCGCGCCTTCCGGTTTACGCCATGTCCGCCACGATGGGGTTGCGGAGCTCGCCGAGGTGGCTCACGACGCAGCGCACCGTATCGCCGGGTTTGAGATAATAATCCTCCCGGGGCTCGCGGAACGTCGCCACGCCCGATGGGGTGCCCGTCGAGATGATGTCCCCGGGCTCGAGCGTTATCTTCGACCAGTGGGAGATCAGCTCCGGCATTTTGAAGATCATGTCCCGCGTGTTGCCGTCCTGCCGGGGCTTGGGCTCGTCGTTGACCCAGGTCTGGAGCGTCAAGTCGTCGGGGTCGGGGACTTCATCCGCGGTGACCAGGTGCGGTCCCATCGGCGCGAAGCCGTCGAAGTTTTTCCCCATGAAGAGCATGCCGAATTTCATCTCGCCGCGCTGAAGGTCGCGGGCGCTGATGTCGTTGAAGATGGTGTAGCCCGCGACGTGCTCCATCGCCCGCTCCGCTGGGATGTCCTTCCCGCCCTTTCCGATGACGATGGCGATCTCTACCTCGTAATCCACCTCCTTCGTGTGCCGGGGGTGGACGATGGGGGCCTCGTGCCCGGTGATGGCCCGGGGAACCTGAATGAAGCCCATGGGGTAGCGGGCCCTGGGCTTGTTCGGATTTTCCTCGATGTGGTCGTGGAAATTGAAGCCGATGGCGACGAACTTGCCCGGCCGGGGGAGGGGAGCGTGAATCCGCACGCCGCCCGCCGGGTGAACGACGGCGGTGCCCTTGGCGCCTTTCAGCGTCTCGCCTTTCTCCCGGCTGGATTGGACAAAATCGATCACCCGGTTGGCGGCGTCGTCGGACTGCTGTCCGCCCCGGATGAATCCAAGGACGCCGTCCCGGGCCCATTTGGTCCGCAGCGCCATGGCCCCGGGGTCGCGCCGGCCGGCTTCGGCGATTGTCAGCGCGAGGTTCATGTCGATGACCGACCCGTCATCTAGGACGAGGCCCAGACGGGGGCCGATGGGGTCTTGCGGCAAGGTTTCAAAGATGGCGAGCTTCATGCGGTCCTCCGGCGTCCGGTCTCATGGGGGCGGGCGCGCCGATCCCGCCCGCCTCGGCCGTTTCCCGGACCCGATGGGCTTGACAGGACGGTGCGCATCTGTTTGCTTATTCCCCTGACTCGGGGCTCACTGGCCTCTTGCGCGGATTGGAATGGATTTATTCTTTAGGAGCCGACATGCGTCATTTTGCTGAGGGCGACCCCGAAGAATCACAGCGGCGGCATCTGTGGTGGCACGGCTGCGCCGTCTGGATGGGTCTCGGCCTGACGTTACTCCTCGCGGTGTTCTCCTGGGTTCTGCTCGGTTAGCTGTTTTTCCATTCTTGCGATCCCATGCTCCTCCAGAAGTCCGACGAGGCGATCCCTGTTGATCAATTCAACGGGCGCCCCTTCCATAATCTTGTCCACCTCTTGCGAGAAGAACCCGGTTGTGATGAAGATCCCCTTCATGGCGCGCTCCTGGTGGACGGCGCTGCTGAGGCCGAGGACCGGGGCCGAGTCCACGACTTGGTCCGTGGGGGACAGAAGGCCGCTGACCAGGTAGGTTCCGCCTAGGACGGGGTGGTCGTAGACCGCCGTGATGTTGATGACGCCCGGTTCTTCAGACTCCACCGATTGGACCCGCAACCCTACGGCCTCCACGAGGTCCACGCAAATCTCTTTGAACTCTTCCGGAATCATCTCTCCCAACGCCGCCATTCCGGGGGCGTCCTGCCGGTAAAAGGCCTCTTCCATCGCGATGGGTGCGGAGGAGTGCTTCAACAGGAAGATCAGGATGAAACCGAGAATCATGGAGACTGCGATGATGAAGAGCATGGGCGCCCCCCGCCGACAGTTCCGATACAGCGGCCCGGTCCCGGATGGAAAGTGTTGGGTGTGTCATGAGGGCGGGGATGACGCCGGAGCGGAAGATTTTCCCTATTTCATCATGTCGTCGTAGATTTGGTCTTTCTTGCCTGCCTTGATGAGCCTGTCGTTTGCGAAGGCCTGTTTGAGGGAGAGCCAAATCGTGAAGATGATGATCGGCACCATGGCGGAAATCGGGATGTTATCCGGTTTCAGGAAGATTTCCAGAAATTGTTCCATCTTGTCTTATTCCTCCGTGATAGGACCCTTTCAATATGGACCGGCGGACAGGAGCGGGTCAAGTCTAAATCTGCGTTGACAGCCCGGCCGACCCTTCCTATACTCGACTTAGTAGGGGTTATAAGGTGCAGTGTGGAACGCCTACGCTCGACCACTCGCGCGAAAACGGAAGGTTCGCATGGCTCACTTCATCGCGGATACGTGTATCGGTTGCAGCATCTGTGAGATTAAGTGCCCGACGGACGCGATTACCGGCCGACGGGACCAATTGTACGTCATCGACCCGGGTTTGTGCATCGACTGCGATGTCTGCGGCCGCTTTTGCCCGGTGGAATGCATCCTGGACGAAAACGGGAAGGTCATTCCCCGAATCCGGCCCAAAGAGATGCCCAAGGCGATTGTGATCGAAGAGTTGTGCAACGGTTGCAACTACTGTGTCGAAATCTGTCCGTTTGATTGCATCAGCCTCGAAAACGCCGAGGGCTGGGAAGACATCCAGGTGGTGGCCAAGGTGCACGAGAAGGAGTGTGTCGGTTGCCAACTGTGCGAGGCGTTCTGCGACAAAGAGGCGATTATCGTTCCCCTGCCAGAGGGGAAGACAAAGCTGGAATTCGTGCTCGGCCACTATACCTGATCCCGTTGCGGTCCGGCCGCGATGGGAGGAAGCATCCGCGTGGGGATGTTTCGATGGTTCAACCTTCAACCCAAGCCCGAGGGCCCGTAGGCGCTCTCGGGCTTTTCCTTTTCTCCGGCCGAAGGCGGAGCGCCTGCGGCGACGGGGAAGGTTCTCGGTGATGTCGAATCGACCCATGTCTAATGCCGCCCGGTGGGTGGCATTCGCGCTCGCGGGCTGGATGCTGGGGTCATGCGCCGCAGGGCCTCTCTCGCCGACGCGTGCGCGGAAAGGCCCCCCTCCCGCGGAAGGAAGGGCGCGGCGGGCGGCCCCACCCGGTTTCGCCGGGCTGGCCGACAGGCTCCGGCCCTCGGTGGTGCACGTCAGCACCCGAAACCCGGGCATCCGGGCGAGGAGGGGCGGGCTGTCGACGGACCTGAGAGAGTTCTTCGACCGAATGTTTGAAAACCGGGGCGTGGCCGGGCCGGCCGAGACAGCGGCGGGCGAAAGGCCCCCTTCCGGGGGGGCCGGGACGGGCTTCCTCATCGGCTCCCGGGGAGAGATCCTGACGAACCACCACGTTGTCGAGGGAGCTGCCGAGATTCGGGTCAGGCTCTACGGAGGCGAGTGGCGGCAGGCGAGCCTGGTTGGCGCGGACCCCCTGACGGATCTGGCCCTGCTGCGGATTCGTTCGGAAAAACCGCTGCCGGGCGCGCGCCTCGGTGATTCCGCCGAGGCCCGCGTCGGTGATTGGGTCCTGGCGATCGGAAACCCCTTCGGCCTGGAGGAGACCGTGACGGCTGGAATCCTGAGCGCGAAGGGGAGGGCGCTGGAGGGCGCGCTTTTCAGCGGACACCTCCCGACGGATGCCCCCATCCACAGGGGCAACAGCGGCGGACCGCTTTTGAACCTTCGGGGAGAGGTCATCGGCGTGAACACGGCCGTCGTCTCGGGCGCGCCCGGGATCGGCTTCGCCATCCCCATCAACCTGGTGAGACGCCTGCTCCCCGATTTTCGCGCGCACGGTCGGATCCGGCGGGGTTGGATCGGCGTCTCAATTCAGGAGATGGCTCCGGACTTGGCGCGCTATTTCAGACTTCCCCGGGCGGGGGGGGGGGGAGGGGTTCTGATCGCCCGCGTCCGGGAGGGGGGGCCGGCCGGCCGGGCGGGCCTTCGGGCCGGTGATGTGATTTTGTCCCTGGGCGGTCTCCCCCTGCGGGGGAGCCAGGATTTCGGAAGGGCCTTGGCGCGGGCGGGGATCGGCGCGCCCACGCCCCTCCAGGTCTTTCGCGGCGGAGAGAGCCTGGTGATCCCGGTGATGGTCCGGGAGCTGCGGGAATCCCGGACGACTTCCAAAATCGGTCCGTCGAAACCGGCCAAACCGGCACACCCTCCCTTTGGATTGGAGCTTCGCCCGCTCTCACCCTCCATGGCCTTCCGGCTGGGGCTCGAAGACCCAGCCGGCCTGATCGTCGCGGGCGTGGACCCCGGAAGCGCCGCGGACCGGGCCGGAGTGAGACGCGGAGACATCGTTCGCTCCATCGGTTTGCAGGCTGTCCGGTCCGAAAAGGGAATTCAGGAAATCCTTCAGGGGTTAAAGGGCGGGGAGACCCTCCTCCTTATTCAACGGGGAGACCAGCGGATTTTTCTGCTATTGAAAATCGCTCCGCGGCCCGCCCTGCAGTCCCGAAAATCCTCCTCTTGAGGGGCCGATCGGCCCCAGCGTCGCCGCCAGCGTCAGCGTCGTGAAAGCTCTCATCATTCTGGTCTCCCGGGACAGGGATGAGGCGTTTCTCTCTATAACCTCGGGAGGTCCGGTTGATTCCACGGGTCGGTGGATTCGGGCGGATCAGTTTCCCAAAAGCTCCTGGACGATGGCCTCGTAAACTTCTTTTGGCTGGGCGCCCACGGCGACGCGTCCGTCGGGCAGGACGACGGTGGGGGTTGAGTGGATTCCCCGCTCCGAAGCTTCCTGGTGGTCGCGCCAGACGGCCCGTTCCAAATCGGCGTTCCGGTAGAGGTCCTCGAACCGGGGGATGTCCAGATCGAGGTCGCGGGCTAGGCCGATGAGGACGTCATCGTCGGCGATGTCGAGGCAGTCCACCAGGTGGGCCTCCTCGATCCTCTCGATGTAGCGGGCTTCGGCCTCCGGGCCCTGGGCCGCGGCCGTCTTGATGGCCACCGCGCCGGGCATGGAGTGGGGGTAGGGGAAATCGCGGGTCGCCATGAGCGCGGGGTTGACCCGCTCGCCCCCCGGGTGTTCCTTGACCATGGCCCAATGGCCGAGGATCTCTTCCTTGCTGAGCGATCGGGCTTCCGGCGTGGGGGCCAAGAGGAAGGTCTTGTACCGGAGCTCGAGCCGGTCCCGATAGGTTTTCTTCACGTCGTGCAACCGCCCGGTCGCCAGAAAGCACCAGGCTCAGTGGACGCACTGGATGTATGTCAAGCGCGCGGGTGCGGGCAAATCGGGCCTCCCTTGGAATGTGGGGCGGGACCGGCTAATCAATGTATCCCAACGCCTTCAGCCGATCTTCGATGTCCTTCGACGTGTCCACCTCGCTTGGCTGATAGAAGCGGCATGGCCGCCGAACGGTTTTGTACCATCGGTCCATCGACGCTTGAAGGGATTCCGCTTCCCGGACAGGTGGGTTTCCGGCCCCCTTGGGGCCGAGCAGGTTCTTTCGCTCTCCCGGATCGTCTCTCAGGTCGAACAAGAGTCTTTTCCGCACACGGTAGCTCCGGGCGGGGCTCAACAGCCCCTTCAGCTCGTAAATCAGCTTCAGGTGATCCCGAACCAGAAACAGTTTCGCATGGTCGTAATCCGTTGTTTCCCCGTAGACCTCCCGGCGGCGCTCTTTTCCCAACATCACCTTCCAAAACGACCGGCCCTGCATGCAAGGGACCGGAGGAATCCCGGCCGCCTCCAAAAGGGTGGGCATGATGTCCACCAAACCCACTGGGTCCCGGACGCGAAGCCCGCTCCGCAGCCTCCGCGGCCAGGTGACCATCAACGGAATGTGCACCTCCTCTTGATACACCGTCTGCCCGTGGCCGTACTGTTTGTGCTCCCAAAACGCCTCACCGTGGTCTGAGGTGATGAGGAGGAGGGTATTCTCGAACAGTCCCGTTTTTTTCAGTCGCCCGACGAGCTTTCCAACGAACCGATCCAGGAACAGGATCTCTCCATCATACTGCGCCACCATATTCTCAAGCTCGCGGGGCCGGAGCGGCGGATCCCCCTTGCCCGGAAACCACTCCACGGAGCACCCCCCCGCGCCCGCGCCGCCCCCCGCCTGCCGGCACACCTTCTTCCCCCCCGGCTTCAGCGGCGCCAAACGGCCCTTGAACCCCGGGTCGAATCTGCGTTTGTACGCCCCGGGAGGGCGGTACGGCGTATGGGGGTCGAAATAGTGCAAATAGAGGAAAAACTTGTTCCGCCGGGGGTCGTATCCGGGTCGGGCGGTCATGTAAGAAAGATAGGCCCGAACCCGCTCGTACATCCAATCCGCCTTTCTTGCCCGAAAATAGCCGGCCCATGTCTTGACGGAGTTCACCAGCAGCCCTTCGTCGACCTCGACCGGATTTCCCATGTCCACCCCGACCTCATTGATGAGGCTCTCGAAGAAACCGTTCACACCGCCGAGGACCTGCAGGACCGTGGGGAAGCGGGAGGCGATGGTTCGCCATGCGTAAAGTTGATAGGAGGGCAGTTTGTTTCGGCCTTTGATGGCCTGATAGGCTTCCGAGATCTGATCCGTGTAGTCGAAGCCTTGTGTGTAATTGTTCCGCGCTCCCACCAGCGTGTTGGCGGACCAGAACGCGGATGTATAACCCGCTTGGCCCAGGGCCTCTGCGAGAGATGTGATTTCGTTTGGGACGAATCCTTTCACCTGATTGACGCCGTGAACGGATTCATAAAGGGACGTCAACAGGGTGGCCGTGGATGGAGGTGTCCAGTTGGAATGGGCGAAGGCGTTTTCGAAAAGCACGCCTTCCCCGGCGATGCGGTCCAGGTTCGGAGAAGTGGGCCGGTTGCGCCCGTGAGCCGAAAGGTGGTCCCCCCGCAAGGTGTCAACCAATATCACGATCATGTTCGGTGCGCGGGCCAGGGATGAATTCACCCGGCGCCAGGTTTGACCCCGAAACGGCTCTTCCACAACGCCGAACATCAGCGGAGCCAAGCCCATCGACAGGACGAGGCCGCCCGCCGTGACAACCGACGGAAGAAGGAAGTGGTGCTTACGTCGAGTAGCCAGCCAGGGGTGCAGGACAAGCCCAAGGCCAACCGCCGCCAAAGGGAGGAGCCCCTTCATCGCTAGGTTCAACCAGGTGCCATGCGGCGCGAATCGAAATTTTGGATTGAGGTAACCCGAGACGGCGAAATGTAGAAACAACACGATCAAGACGGCCCAACATACGGAGACGATAAAGCCCCGGGTCGTGTTTTTCTTCCGGAGTAGACGCCAGCCATGGCCGGCCCATGCCGCGAGAACCGCGAGAACCGCGCAGACAACCACGTTCGTAACCACCGAGATTGTGATGAGGTGGAAGACACTCGCTCGCGTTGCCAGATGCGGCTGAATGAAAGTCAGAAAGAGAATCAGGTAGGGTTCAACGGACCCGAGAAAGAGACCGAAGAGCACGCCCTGCAACCCGGCCAGGCGAATGGTTTCGCGTGTCGTGACGGACGATGCGTCCGGCGAATCGCCGCCCCGCGGGTTTTTCCCTCGGCTCATCGGATCCACGGGTCCGCCGAGCGGCCCCTGTTGAACAGGTCCACAAAAATGTCGCTTGAGGCGTCCAAAGCGGCGAACGCCGTCGAGGAGACCTGTCCGGCAACCCGCCAATTAACTAGTCGGCCAGCGGGACCTCGATTCCGCCCCCTGATTGCCCGCATAATGGTCTGAGGTTCGAAGGACATCAACGAAACCCTTCACAATCAGATTCCGCGCGTGAGGCGGGGATGATTTCACACGCCGGTTTCGGTCCGGGAACGCTTCTCCGCTCATGCCGAACAGAATAGGGGAGTCAAACCAAATGACGCGAAAAATCGACTGCGGCGATTTTATCACAACCTCGCGGCCTGCCTTCTTGCCGCCGCCCGATTTTATTTTCCCCAACCGGCGACGCCGCTGATGATCGGAAAAAGTTTGATCACCAGTGAAGGTCCGGATGAAAAGAGCAGATTGATCGATGCCAATCCGGCGGTTCCCTACCTTTTATATGGATGCTGACTCGGACAGCGCAGCCCGGCTGGAGCGTTTGCTGACGAGCGACCGCCGCGGGCGCGTTCTCTGGAATCACTGCGGGTCAAACGCCGCTGCGGCGGATGTGCGCCCCCTCCTCGCCCTGAACCCGAATCTCTTTTGTGAGCTTTCCTTCCGCTATCCGCCCGTCCTCCGGAGTCGTTTGATCGAACGCTTCCCCAGGCGGATGAGCTTCGACTTGGCGGGGCCGGCCGCCGCTTGGCTCCGGCTAATCGAGGACTTTCCGGACCGCTTTATGATTGGGACCGACGCCCACAGCCCCGAGGAGCATGAGAGGGCAATACGCATGGTCCGCGCGCCGGTTTGCTTCCCCTCCTGTGCCTGGAGACGGCGCGAGGAGTCGCTTGCCGGAACGCCCGGCGTTTGTTCGGCCTCAAATAGCGGGGGCTTCCCGATTCGACGGAGGTCAGCTCGGGCGAGACGAGCCGGCGGGGGTCCGCGGCTGGATTGCTTGGACACGCATCCGGCGCTGTGCAGGAGAAAACGCAGGAGGCCCCATAGGGGCCTCCTGCGAACGAACTTGGAACGGACGGTTCTTTTGCGCCCGCCCGTCTTATGTGATGGGGCGTCAGGCTCCTTTTAGGTCTCTGCTTCGACGCCCCGCTCTTTATCTGTTCCTGGAATCCAGTTGTCCAGGATCAGTCCCAGGATCGCCGCCACGGCCATTCCGCTGCCGGCCAGGGAGTTGATGATGTTGCCGAGCCCGCCTCCGAAGATTTCCCGCATCCGGGCCGCGCCGTTGATTTTGAAGGGCGGGGCGCCGCTGATGTACGCGGGCAGGCTCAGCCCCATGAATAGGATGAACCCGACTATCAACAGATTTCGGTCGGAACTGAGATCGGCCTTGGCCACCTGCTGGATGCCGACGGCCGCGATGAGGCCGAACAGCGCGCAGTAGAGCCCGCCGACCAAGGGAGCCGGCATCGTGGAGATGAGCGCCCCGAATTTGGAGATGAGCCCCACGATGATGAGGATGATCCCGGCGACGAGGACCACGCGCCGGGAGGCCACCCGCGTGATGCCGACCAGCCCGATGTTTTCCGAGTAGCTCGTGCTGGCGAACCCGCCAAGCAGGCCAGTGATAAAGCACCCTAATCCCTCGGACGCGATGCCCTTGTTCAACTGTTCGGTGGTCGGCTTGGGGGCGCGGGACATCGCGGCGACGGCGTGGTAGTCGCCGAAGCTCTCAACCATCGACGCCAGGTATCCCGCCAGGATGGCAAAGAAGAACCCGATGTGGAACTTCGGCGGGCCCCAGGGCAGAATGATGCTGTCCGTGCTCCATTTGAACCAGGGCGCGGCGCTGACCGTGGCCAAGTCGATGAAGCCCGGATGCTTGGGCCCGTACGCCCCCGCTTGGCTCAGGATGAGATTCAGGACCCAAACCACCAGGATGGCCATGAAGATGGGGAACATCCGCAGGAGCATGTTCTTCTTCGACCAGATCTGCGAGAACAGGAAGATCAACACCATGGTCAGGATGGAGGTCGGCCAGTGAAGTCCCGCCTGCGGCGCGCCGACGGCGAACAGCGCCAGGCCGATGAGCATGATCACCGGGCCGATGACCACCGGGGTGAGGAATTTTCGGACCAATCCGACGAGGCGTCCCCATCCGATGACCATCTCCACGATGGCCCCCATCAGGATCCCGCCCGCGATGT
This sequence comes from uncultured bacterium, assembly GCA_964423875.1. Classification (GTDB taxonomy): domain Bacteria; phylum UBA8248; class UBA8248; order JACPRG01; genus CAYRGS01. The sequence continues at coordinate 5,452 of CAYRGS010000003.1, read as the reverse complement.
ATTGCATCGCTTCGGGGCCTTTGTACTGGCCGGCGATGAAAAAGAAAGCGGCCAGAAAGGAGAAGGAGACGCCCTGGATGATTGGCAGCCGGCTGCCAATCGTCACCTGGAGCACCGTTGCGATCCCTGAGCACAGCATGACCGCCGTGACGAGGATGCCCGTTTGCACGGCGTCCATTCCAAGAGCGCCCTTGAGGATCAGCGGCACGCTGACCGTGGCGCCGAACATCGTAAGAACGTGCTGGAGACCGAAGACGATCGACCGCCCTGTCGACGGCACGTCGTCAATCCCATACAAGAGCTGTCTGGGTTCTTCTTCGTGAGTCAGCGCCATGGCTTCCTCCCCCTGGGTTCCCTGCAATGTTGCGTATCGAAATTCCGCGCTTGGCTCGCCGAGTCGCTGGAAACCAACTCACCGGCATGTCGAATTCGCTAGGAAATGTTTTTAGGGTGCGGGCAACTTCCCGTCTCTTGTCACACCCGGACAAAGAACGCGGAACTCAACGTCTTCCAACCGGAAAGGGCTGGGATTGCCTGGCAGGGAAGGCGGGGCCGGGTTGGACATACCCATAGATAGCCCCTCCTTCATTAGACAGGGATGTTTTACACATGTCAACAACTAATTTGGTCGTGGGTCTTCGGTTTTTCGGGATGGGAGATAGGTCCTCGGCAATTCGTATCGGGGATGGGTTTCACGGGGAGATACAGATTCTCTCCGTTCCCGAAGCATTGTTCAGGGGAGCATCCATCAATGCCCCAAGCGACCCGCCCGGCGTCAAAGAGATTGCGCGATCCACGAAAAGAAGTATGACATCCCCAGAAACATTGGACACACGCATGGACGGTCGAAGCTGGTTTTCGTTCCCCGCGGAGCTTGTCAGAACCTGAGCATGCGGGCGAGACGGCCGCATTCGGTGGGCGGCGCCCTGCAAGTCAAGCATCGAATCAGCCTGTATGGGGGGTGTGGAATCATGGGCCTCGGTGGCGGCGACCTGCAGGAAACCCTGCTGGAGTTCAAGCACCAAAACCTGTTCATCATTTTCTTTACCGAGGTTCTCTTCTATATCTCCTTTGCCATGCTCCTGCCGACGCTTCCCTTCTACCTGGCGGCTTTCAACATCGGTACGATGCAGATCGGCCTGGTGATGAGCATTTTCGCGATCGGCCTTCTCGGCTCCCGGCCCTACATTGGAAAATTCATCGACCAATACGGGGCGCGCTGCACCTTGCGCTACGGCGGGGGTATCCTGACGGTTTATACTCTCCTTTATGCGGTCGCGCCGGCGTTGATCTGGGTGTACCCCATCCGGATCCTTCACGGCGTCAGCATGGCGTTCCACTCCACGGCCTCCAACGTCATCGTGCCTCCTCCACGACCGCGGACAAACGCGGGGGCGTGATGGGGCTGTTCGGAATCTCTCGGGCGATCGCCTTCGGGATCGGTCCGATCTTCGGAAGCCTGATGTTGGACCTGTGGGGTCACACAGCTGTCTTTGTGATTTCGGCGGTGGTCGGGTTAGGGGCGGCGATCTTGGCGAAATTCGGCGGGGAATGCTCGAAGGTCAAGCTTGAGACCACCCGGGCGGCCCTGCGCGAATTCATGCGGGACCGTACCCTGGTCTTCTGCACCTTCGCCATGTTCCTTTTGACGATTGTCCACGGCGGCCTGACGACGTTCATCCTCATCCACGTCAAGGAGCGGATGGCCGGAAACCTGGGCACCTTCTATCTGGTCTATTCCATTTTCATCACGCTGGTCGAGATTTTCGCCGGCAAGGCCTCGGACCAGGAGTGCCGGATTCCCATCGTTCTGACTTCGGTGGCCTTGCTGGGGGTCGGATTCATCGCCATCGGGGCCGTTGGGGGGCCGCTCACGCTCATCCTGGCGGCCATCATCTACGGGGCTGTGTTCAGCATCTTCTACGCCTCCTATGATCTGGGGATCGCGCTCTCCGGCGTGGTGATGGGCGCGGTCACCGCCGGAGTCGGTCTTGGGGGGATGTTCTACCTGTCGAGCATTATCGTCCTCCCGTCGCTGGTCCTGATCATGCTCTCGCCCCCCGGAGGGATCCGGGCCGCTTTCACCTGCGGGTTGCTGGGAGACTTCCGTCCCCGCTTCCGCCACCTGGGCGGGAGCTTGTAGCGCCGACCCCTCACGGGTGGACGGCCCGGGGTTCTTCGCCGCTCCCACGCGCAAAGTTGGGTGCGGCCGGAGGGCGGCTCCCGGGGATGGCGGCGCAAAGGCTCAACCGACTGTAGCGGGGATCTCAGCGCCCGGCGGGACCGGTGCGTGAAGCGCGTCCGGGGTTGGCCCTTCGCCAATCGGCCCGTAGGCGGGTGAGGCTGACCCTCAGCGAGTCTTCCAGAGCAGACAGCCCAATTCCCGCCGGTGCGGGAATGACATGGCTGGTGTGCCAAACGGATTTCCAGGCCAAAGATTGGGTTCCCAGGTCGATGGCCCGGACTTCCACCTGAAGATAAATCGAGGCGAAGCTCCCCTTGTGGCGCAGACGCGAAGCGACGATGCGGATTTGCGGCGTCCGTCCCGGGTCCGGATGGGTCTGAACCTGAGGCATGAGGCCCCGGACCATCCGCTGGACCGCTTTCATCAGGCGGGTTTTGGAAATGCCGAGGGCCGACACGCCTTCCCGTATCTCAACCAGAAGACCCAGCGTCTTTACACCTGAGAGGGGAACGCATTCGTCCGTGGGGACGGGGGTGACGCATCGCGCCCCGGTGACGGCCGCGCAGAGCAGCGCACCTGTGAAGAGGCTACAACCCAAGAAACGGCGCAAAATCCTTTTCATCCAGCGTCCAATCCGGTCAGACGATTCACGTGTCATCCGGAATTAGTGTGGCCGGGATTCTACAATGGTTCGGAAACGACTGAAAGGGCGCATCAGCGGGATTCGGGCGGGTCGCCCCCGTTCTTCATCGCGCAAGCCGGTGAAGTTCACCGGAAAATCATGTGAGATCCTCTTCTGTTGAAACCCGGTTCTTGCCCGCTTTTTTTGGAGAGATAGAGGATTTCGTCGGCGCGGCTGAGGGTCAGGGCGATCTGAACGGTTTTGGATTCGTACTCGACCGGGATCGCAAGCTGGAAGATGGAATCCGCCAGCCCCTGGATCTTCTTTTTTCCTTTTTTCAAGGAATCGGCCTGGAGGAGGAGGACGAACTCGTCGCCTCCATAACAGGCCAGGAAATCACTGCTCCTGAGGTTATCGCAGGTGCTCTTGGCCACCGGTTGCAGGGCTTTGTCCCCGATGGGGTGTCCGAGGCGGTCGTTGATGAGCTTGAAATCGTCAATGTCGAAAATGACCAGAAGGAAGGCGTTGGGCAGGATTCGGTTCCGATCCACAAGCCCCTTCAGCTCCCGATCGAATGCGCGGCGGTTATAAAGCCCCGTGAGCGGGTCCCGGAGAGACTCCTAGGAGACGGTCTCCAGCTCATCCTGCAAGACATCCCCCCGCTTGATGAGCTGGGACACGCGGGTGGTACGGTTCTCTTTCTACTCCCGAACGGCGTCTTGGATGATCCCCACCTCGTTGCTGATGGACTCGCGGATCGCCCGGAGGTCTTCCAGGATGCAGATGTCCGAAAGGCGGTTTGAGGTCTCCAGGATGGATTTCGCGAACCTGTTCTCATAGCTGCTTATCTCGGCAATCGCCTTGGACAGTAGGTGAATCACCGTTTTCAGCTCATTCTCTGTTTCGTTCAGGTATTGACGGGCGTCTTGGGTGTATTTTTTTCCCCTTTTGGCGAGCGGCTTGACGAATTTTTTCAGGTCCGCGGGCGTAATGTCGGGATCGTCCGGATCGGGTGTCGCGGCGAGGACTTTCTCAAGGTTCTTCAGGCCGGGTGCGCTGACGACCGTGGCCAGCTCCAGAAAGAGATTATTGAGGGCCGTGGCCGTCAACTCCCAAGCCCACGGTTCGCCATTGCTCTTTTCGCCGGCGGTGCTGCCGTTTGCGGGCGCCGACGGTGCCTTGACCTTTGTGCGTTTCAGGATCACCATGATCTCTCGCCTTGGTGAAACTCTTCTGCATTCACTACGAGGTTGAAACCCGACAGCTATCGGGTGAGGCCATGTATGAGTAAAATAGATGCCAGAAAAAAGGCGACCCCCCGGTCGGGATCCCACTGAAATTCCACGGGTTATGAGATACTGGAATACTGCGGGGCTTTGGCTGCGTCCAAAGGGGTACAAATGACCCACCTGGCGGCAATTATTGACCCCCGGGTGAACGTATTCCCGTTCTCGTCCGAATCCATGAAGGTGCAATCCCGGGAGAGCGAGTTCCTCGCGCCGTTCGGCGTGACCGATGGGCCGGGCAACGGGTAGGGAGCATCATGGCGGTCGAAGAGCAATTCCGGATCGGCGTTGACACGGGGGGCACGTTTACGGACGTCATCGCTGTACGCCAGTCGGACGGGACGCTGTTTTCCTCGAAAGTCCCTTCCACCCCCTCGGACCCGTCGCAAGCCCTGCTTTCCGGCGTCCGGCGGATCCTCGGCGAGGCAGAGGCGTCGGAATCCCGCGTCTCGGCCGTCATCCACGGGACGACTGTGGCCACCAACGTCCTTCTCGAGCGGGAAGACCACAACATGGGTCTCCTCGTCACCGAGGGTTTCCGCTTTATCCTCGAGATCGCCCGCCAGAGCGTTCCGGAAGGTTACGGGAACTCGTTCTTTTGGGTGAAGCCGCCCCGCTTGGTTCCGGCCGACCGGGTCCTGGAGGCGGGGGGGCGGATGGACTTCCGGGGCCGGGCGCTCGAGCCCCTGGACGACTCCTCGGTGCGCGCGGCGGCCCGCCGCTTCCGCGACCTGGGCGTCGGGACCGTCGGGGTGTGTCTCCTCCACGCCTACGCCAATCCCGCCCACGAGCTCCGCGCTCGGGAGATTCTCGCCGAAGAGCACCCTGAATGCTTCGTCTCGCTTTCCTGCGAGGTCCTGCCCGAGCACCAGGAATACGAGCGCACGCTGAGCACGCTGATGGACGCGGCCTGCAAGCCCGTTATCCGGCGCTATATCGACCGGGCGGCGGATCGGGTGGGGGAAGCGGCGGGCGGCCGGACCCCGTTTCTGGTGATGAAGTCCAATGGCGGCGTGATGAGCGCCCGGGCCGCGGTGGATCGCCCCCTGGCGACCGCCCTCTCCGGACCCGCGGCGGGGGTGCTGGCCGGCGCGGCGCTGGCCGCCGCCGCGGGCTTGGAAAAGGTCATCACCTTCGACGCGGGCGGGACCTCGACGGATGTTTCCGTGATTGAAGGGGGAGCCCCCGTTTACACCACCCGAGCGACGCTCGGCCATTACACCGTGAAAATTCCCATGATCGATATCGTCACTGTAGGCACCGGCGGTGGATCGATCGCCTGGATCAGCGCCGAAGGCCGCCTCCGCGTGGGCCCGAGGAGCGCGGGGGCCGACCCCGGCCCGATGTGCTACGGCGGGG
>CAYRGS010000002.1:94841-96428 GCA_964423875.1 uncultured bacterium | reverse complement strand
CCGAGGATGTCCACGGGCGCCTCTTGACCTGCGGGGAGATCCGCCGCGTTGGTTGTAGCAATCCGCTGGGTCCCGGTCGATTCCGCTCTAGAACATTTGACTGGAAGGGGTTCCCCGGCCGGCATTTTTCTCCGTTGGGCCGGTGCTTGCATCGGGGGATTCTCCGCAGCCCGAGTCCCGTGGACTGATGGACGTCCGCGAAACCAAACCGTGAGAGGCGATGAAGCGTTACCGGGCTGTCATATTCGATCTGTTCGATACGGTCGTTCTGTTTGATTACATGAAAATGCCCGAGATCGTTGTCAAGGGGAATCCCCGCAGGACGACGATGGGGGTGACCTACGAGCTTCTGCGGGAAAGGTGCCCGGATGTGGGCTGGGATGCATTCTTCGACGCCTTGGCGGACGAGGACGCCGCGCTGCGCGCCCAAAAGGAGGCCGGAAAGGAAATTTCCTCGACGGCGCGGTTTTCCGGCGTAGTGAAAAGACTGGTTCCGGAGAGGCCGGACCTGCTCGCCCGGGAGTTCATCGAGGACTTGGTCGGCAAGCATATGCGGGCCCTGCTCGATTGCGCCCACCTCCCCGCGGAGCATCCGGCCGTCCTCGAAGAGCTGGGCCGGACGCATCGGATCGCCCTGCTGTCGAATTTCGATCACGCCCCCGCAGCCGAGGCGATGATCGATGACATGGGGCTCCGGAAATATTTTGTCCATATCGCCATTTCCGATAAGCTGGGGTGGAGAAAGCCGCACCCCCGCGTGTTTCTGCGATTGGTGGAAGAGCTGGGGGTTGAGCCCGGCGAGACCCTGTATGTGGGGGACACCTACGAGACGGACGTCGTCGGGGCAAAGTCCGCGGGCCTGGACGCCGCCTGGGTGAATCCCAGTGGCCAGGAACCGGGGGAAGTTCGTCCCGATATCGAGGTGCGCGGGTTGCCGGAGCTGCGAGACCGCCTGTCTCCGGGCGGAAAGGGAAGGGGTGAATGAAGCCGCGATGGATGTTGGCGATGGGGTTGGTCGGCGTCGCCGCGCTGACAGTTTTGGTGGTTTCTCTGGTGCAAGGAATCCCGTCGCCTGAGGATGCGTACCGGCCGAACACGGCTGATGGGAGAATCATCTATTTGGAGGCCTGCGCGAAATGTCATGGCGCCCAAGGGCAGGGCACCGCCCTCGCGCCCGCGCTCAAGGGGAGAAGTATTGAACCGGCCATGATCCGGAAGCAGGTGAAATCGGGGACGGGAAGGATGCCCAAGTTCCCGAACATCACATTGGAGGCCCTTGATAATCTTTTAATATATGTTAGACAACTCAATTAATATCAAATGGTTATGTAATATTCTTTAATGTTATATATTAGAGAGTTATTTTTTGCGGTGACGGTATTTCCGCTTAGGACGACCGTTTTGAATTCGGGTTTGGGAGAGGAACCAATGCGTGGAAAACCAACCGGTTCCGGGACATGCCGGCGGAAGGTTTTTTCCGCATCCGTCCGAGGCCTGGTCTTCAATGATCACAAGGCCGAGATTGAAGAGACCTTCGCGCTTCCCTGCGGGTTCTGAGGTTTGCGCGCGAAAAATCGCCGTGAAGGG
>CAYRGS010000002.1:85695-94831 GCA_964423875.1 uncultured bacterium | reverse complement strand
AAAGACCCCGGGCGCCGGATTTTCCTGGCGAATGTCGGGGCCAACCGGTCACACGCCGTTCAAAGCCCGCTCTTTCCCGACGGGACCTTCGAGCTTCTCCCCATCCCCGAAGGGGACGCCTTTCAGGCCGAGCCCGCGCCGCGGTACGGTGACCTTCGTTGTTTCAACTCATCCGGGCCGCTTTCCGACTTTTTCCCCGAGCGTTTTTCGCGAATCCATGCCCACCGGGGCCCGGATTTTGATGAGTGGACTTACGGGGACCTGTGTCATTACGCCTCCAGGGCCGCGGGACTGAAGGGCCTCCGCCCGGGAGACCTGCTCTTCTTTCTCGCAAGGCTAGTCCCGTTCAGCGAGAATCGGTTTGACGCTGAAAAGGGAGGGTTTTTCCTGGTGGGGGTCCTGGAAATCGAGGAGGTGTTCGCCGAGATTCGAAAGACGCCGCCGAAGCGCGTCCTGAAGCGGATCGGCCAAAACGCCCACGTGCTTCGCGGACGAATGGACTCAGCGCACTTCGACGGATTCTGGGTTTCACCGGGACGGAGAATTCCCGGTTGTTTCACAAGGCCGTTCCGGTCAATCGAAGGATGGCGGAACGGGTTTTCCGGGATGCGCGGGGGGCGCCTTGGGATTAGGAAGGCCGCACGGAGCTTCAGGTGATCGGCTCGTACACCAGGAGTTGCCGGATGGTCATCGATCCGAACATCCCCCGTGGGGCAAAGGCCGCCGCGGGGCTTTTCGCCGCGATCAGAAACAAGAATCCGGGTTTTCAGTCTTTGTTCTGATGTTGTGATGAGAAGGGAGGGTTGATCCCCTGAGAGGGCCTGGTTAGGTCCCGCTGAACCAGTATGGGGCAACCGGCCGCGAATCCAATAGGTTTTAGTCAATTCTAATGAATAATCGTTATCTTATTGAAATCAATCTGATTATATTGTCATACATTTTACCTTACTTTAACTATTTCGTCATGGGTTCGGTCGTGGGTTGACGCCGAGCGAACTTGCGTTGGCCATCTTGGCCGCGGGTTGGGCGGGGAAGGTGATCTTGTGCTACGCTGGGGCTGTTTGAAGCTTTGGTTGCGGCTCCCTTCGGAGGAGCGGGAACAAGCGAGGAGTTCGTGAAGCCGATGTCTACGCACACGTTGCCCCCCACAACAAAGCTCGGGCCTGTACATTTGACCGTTTCAGACATGGCTCGATCTTTGAGTTTCTACCAGGACGTCCTCGGCTTCAGGTTGCTAGAACAATCGACTGATTGGATCTCCCTGACGGCTGACGGTGTTTCACCCATCCTGCTCCTGACCGAACTTCCAGGAGCGAGGGCTGGTCTTTCCCGCCACACAGGCCTCTATCATTTTGCTGTTCTGTATCCTGAAAGGGTGGATCTCGCTCGTGCTTTGAGATGCTTGCGGGATTCAGCTTACCCGCTGGGCGGATGCTCGGACCACACAGTGAGCGAAGCGCTCTATCTCGATGACCCTGATGGACACGGCATCGAGCTTTATTGGGATCGCCCTCGGTCGACCTGGCCAATGCGCGATGGCAAGATCTCGATGACGACCGATCCGTTGGACCTTGATGACCTGTTGCGTGAGATGGCTTCGGACAAGAGGCCGTGGAAGGGTCTTCCAGAGCGGGCCTTCATCGGCCACATCCATCTCCACGTGGTGGATTTGGAGGGATCCGAGGCGTTTTACCGCGACACTATTGGGTTTGAGGTACAGGCCCGATACCATAAGGGGGCGGTGTTTCTGTCCGCAGGTGGCTATCATCATCACCTCGGTATCAATGTCTGGGCGAAGAGGACGGGACATCCCCTGGTTAAAAGCGCAGTGGGGTTGAGGTCTTTCTCCGTGTGTGTCCCCGACGCCTTTGGGCTGGGCCAGCTTGAGAGCCGTCTGGGGGCTGCCGGCGTGGCCTTTTCACGCAAGGACGGCGCCATTTTTGTGGACGACCCTTCAGGAAACACGGTGATTCTCCTGGGGGGTGTCCAGCCGGAGGTCTTTGAAGTTTTGAAAAATTGAAACGGTTGGATGGAGTCATTCTGAAATCGGATTTGATCAAATACAAATGACGATGAGTAAGTATCCGGTGCCGATTTGTATTGGTTGTTTTCTCTAAGAGAAATTTATGTTGTGCTGATGATCCCGAGGCAGTATGAAACATTTCTTTTGCCTGAATTTTCCATAAAGAAAATCTTTAATCTTGGATGAACCGTGCTGTTTTAAATCCACACCGCAAAGGGAGTGTGTCGCCACCATGAACGAGTTCTCAAGGCTGTTCGCGCCCATTGAGATTTCCGGCGTCGGTCTCCGCAACCGCGTTGTCAAAGCCCCCATGGCCACTAACTACGCTACGCCGGACGGCTTTGTGACCTCTTCAATGATCGCTTATTACCAGGAGCGTGCTCGGGGAGGTCCCGGACTGGTTATCGTTGAGTTTGCCTCGATCGACAATGTTGTCAGCAAGTCATGGCATTGTCAGTTGGGAGCGGAGAGTGACGACAAGCTGGAAGGTCTTGGCCGCTTGGCAAACGCTATTCGTTCGGAGGGTGCGGCCTCCACGTTGCAAATCTGCCACTGCGGGATCCAGCGTCTTCTCCCCTGGGGACCGCCGCGTGTTCCCTCGGCATCGGCCGGTTTTTTGACGTCGCGGGAGGTCCGTGAAATTGATGCGGCTGAGATTGCCCAAATCGCCGTCGCTTTTGGCGATTCGGCCGGTCGAGCTCAGCAGGCCGGTTTCGACATGGTGGAGATCCACGCTGCGCACGGTTATCTCATCATGGGTTTCTTATCACCGGAGACGAACCATCGGACCGACGCCTTCGGGGGGGATCTGGAAGGCCGGCTTCGCTTTCCCCGGATGGTGATGGAGGCTGTCCGTAACGCTGTGGGCAAGACATTTCCCGTCTGCGTCCGGATGAACGGTTCCGAGATGTACCGGGGCGGAATGGGGTTGCGCGAGGGATGTCACGTGGCCCGCGCTTTCATCGAGGCTGGGGCGGACCTACTTCACGTCTCAGCAGGGACCTATGGGACTACCCATCTGCGTAGTACGCCCATGTATGGAAAACGCGGGAACCTCGTTCCGCTTTCCACGATGATCAAAAAGGTTTCGTCCGTTCCGGTCATCGCCTCGGGCGGTTTGGCCGATCCCAAACATATGGAGATGATCCTGCGCGAAGGGCGGGCGGATCTGGTGTCGATGGCCCGGCAGTTTCACGCCGAGCCCCGCTGGGTCGAAAAAGTACGGGAGGGACGGCTGGATGACATTCGGCCCTGTATCCGGTGCAACGCGGGGTGCCTAGGAAGCGGCCGGGAGGGCAAGCGAGTGCTGTGCGACGTGAATCCCGTGGCGGGTTTCGAGGCGGATTTCAAGATCCAGCCAACGACCAGGGTAAAGCGCCTGGCTGTCGTTGGTGGCGGTCCGGCGGGGATGGAGGCGGCGCGTGTTATGGCGATGCGCGGTCACGATGTCACACTTTTCGAGGCCAAAGACCAACTGGGAGGGGCGCTTCTCCCCGCGACGCGGCCGGACTTCAAATCCGACCTGCGCGCCTTCCTGGAGTTCCAGGTGAGGCAGGTCCGGAAGCTTCCGGTGGAGATTCGGCTGGGCGCGCGGGTCGACGCCGGCATGGTCGAGGCCATGGGCGCCGAAGAGGTCGTCCTAGCGGCGGGGGCCGTGTTCAGGACGCCGTCCGAGATTTCAGGAAGCGACGGCCCGAAAGTCATGACGGCCGACCGGGCCTTGCTCGAAAGCGATCGTGCGGGAAAGCGGGTCGTCGTTGTCGGAGGAGGCGTGACCGGGTGCGAGACGTCGTGGGCCTTGGCCCGTTTGGGGCGGCGGGTGACGCTGTTGGAGATGCGGGACGACCTGGCCTCGGACATGGAGGGCATGCACCGGCCGGTCCTGATGAAGGGTTTCGAGGAAACCGGAGTGACGTGGCAAACCCGGGCGCGCGTGACCGCGGTCGCGGAGGACGGGACGGTGTCCTACCGGATCCACGGCGTCTCGACGGAGGAGCCGGCCGACACGGTCATCCTGGCCGTGGGGGTGGAGGCGGAGCGAGGTCTCGTGGACGCCCTTGCGGGGTTGGAGATTCCTGTTCACGAGATCGGCGACTGCGCCCGGCCGGGGCGAGTTTTGGGGGCCATGCACGACGGCGCGCGGGTGGGACGGTCGATCTGAGGCGGTCAGGCGCTTAGACCATCAGCTTCCCGTTTTTCTCAAAGAGCCTGCCGTCCACGTAGACCTCGCCCTTCTTTCTGAGGTCGCAGATCATGTCCCAGTGCAGGGCCGAGTCGTTCTTCGATCCGCTCTCGGGATATCCCTTGCCTAGGGCCAGGTGGATCGTTCCGCCGATCTTCTCGTCAAACAGGATGTTCTTCGTGAACCGCTGGATGCCGGGATTCAGGGCGAAGGCGAACTCCCCGACACGCTTGGCCCCGGCGTCCATCCCGATCATCCGGCTGAGAAAGGCCTCGTTCTTCTCGGCGGAGAACTCGACCACCTCCCCCTTCTCGAAGCGCAGCCGGACGCCGTCCACCTCCCTGCCGCCGTAGGCCGCCGGGAAGCTGTACGAAATATACCCGTTGACCGAGCGCTCTTGGGGTCCGGTGAAAACCTCCCCGTCGGGGAAGTTGCGCTTGCCTTCGCAATTGATGAAGGGCCGCCCCGCGATGCCGAGCTCCAAATCCGTGTCCGGGCCGGTGATGTTTACCTTCTTGCGCCCTTTCAGGTAGCGGATGACCTTTCGCTGGAAGACCGCGAGCTTTTTCCACTCGGCGACGGGATCTTTCTTGTGGGCGAAGCATGCGCGGTAGACGAAGTCGGCGTACTCCTCTAGGGACATCTCGGCGTCCTGGGCGTAGGCCTGGGTCGGCCAGAGGGTGAGGGTCCAGCGCAGGCCCTCCTTCTCGCCCCGCTCGTGCTTGGCCGCGCGCCGCATGAAGGTGTTCATGATGGGCCTTCGGGCCTGCTGCACCATGGCCTGGCGGGCGGGATCGCTTCCCGACAGGCGCTTGGTGTTGACCTCGGACAGAACGTTGATTAGAACGTCCACCTTCCCGATCTCGAACCGGGTGACGGGCTGGATGAATTCGAGCTGATTCTTGCGGGCGTTTTTCAGGAAGATCTCGTCCAGGCCGGGGATGCCGACCTGAACATAAGGATGGGCGCCGACGTCGACGCACTCCCGGAAAATCTCCCGCAGGAGCGGCGCCGCCTCGCTTCCGCCGGCGATCTTGACGATGTCGCTCTTCTTCACCTCTGAAGAATACCGGACGATGGTTCGGGCCATCCGGACAGTGCGCGGGTCGGGCATTGGGTGTCAACTCCTCGGTGTGGAGGCTTTGCAATGGATTGTAACGGCTCGAAATCCCTCGATTCATTTTCGGGGCCGCTGACCGTATATCCCTATGCTACAATTCCCGGACCGGAATGAAAACTTGCGCCAGGATCGACAGAGGTCCACGCCATGTCCACAATAATGAAAGCGGTCGTTTACCCCGAGCCGGACAAGTACGAAATCGACGAGATCCCCGTCCCCGAACCGCCCCCGGACGGCGCGCTCGTCAAGGTGATGGCCACGACCATTTGCGGAACGGACTTCAAGATCCTCGGCGGGTTGTTCCCCGGCACGAAGTTCCCTCACGTGCCGGGGCATGAATGGAGCGGCGAGGTCGTCGCCGTGGGCGAGGGGGTGGACGAGCTTCAACCCGGCGACCGTGTCGGGGCGGAGCCCCATGTAGGCTGCGGGCGCTGCCGGATGTGCCTGGAAGGCCGGTACAACCTCTGCGAGAACTACGGCCGGGTGGACAAAGGCCACGCCCATGTCGGGTTCACGACCGGCGGGGGGCTGGCGGAGTTTTGCGCGGTCTCCGTCAAGGCCCTCCACCGCCTTCCGGAGGGCCTCTCCTACGGCCAGGGGGCGTTTATCGAGTCCGTCGGCGTGGCCCTCTACGCCATCGAGCGGATCGGCATCGAGGCGGGCGAGGACGTGCTCGTCATCGGGCCCGGGGCCATCGGTTATTGCGCCACCCAGATCGCGCGGGCGCGGGGAGCGGGGAAGGTCGTCCTCGCGGGGACGCGGGACGAGCGTCTGGTGCTGGCGAAGGACTTGGGCTGCGACGCCACCGTGAACGTGCGCTCAGAGAAAGACCCCGTCGCGGCCATCCGCTCGCACTTCGGCGGAAGGGGGGGGGGGGCGGACGTGGTCGTCGAGTTGGCGGGATCGGCCGACGCGGCCCTGCAGGCGCTTCTCTGCGCCCGGCGGGGCGGGCGGATCGTCCTGGCCGGCTCGACATCGCCCGGCAAGGAGCTGCGGGTGGACCTCAGCGTGATCGTCCGGGGCCACCTCGACATCCACGGCTCGGTGGCGAATCCCAAGTGGGTCTGCCGCCGGGGACTCGAAATGATCGCCCGAGGTTATGTGGACGTCGCCCCGCTCCTTACCCACCAGATGCCGCTGACTGACTTCGGCGAAGCCCTGGAGACCTTCCGCGAGCGCAGGGGCGGGGCCTACCGCGTTATGATGCACCCGCACGGCGTGGCCGAAGACTGAGCGATCGCCGAAGCCCGGACGCAAAAAAAGGGGACGGTCCGGCCGGACCGCCCCTGCATGCCGATGAAACCGGGGCCCCGCCCCAAACAACCTGGGGCCGAATTCCTTATGCTTTACATTTTCTTTTTGCGGCGGACCTTCTTCCTGGACTTCTTGGCGAAGGCCTTCATGGCGGCCCGGCCGATGCTGAAGTCCACCATGTTCTTGATCTTGGGCTTGCCTTTCTTGTAGCGACCCAATTTGGCGTTCAGGTTGTTGGTGTATCTCAGCACCTTGATGGGCAGACCCACGTTCGTGGTCCAGATTCTTGCTCTGGTAATGATGTCGTACGTCTTGGACGCGCCTTTCCGGGCCTTCTTGCCGCCGCGCAGGAACTTAACGGCGGTGTTGATCGTCGCGGCCTTGTTCTTGTACATGAAGCGGGTTGCTTTGATGAGGGCCCGTGTGGCCATGACGTAGGCGCGCCGTTTGGCCTTGATTTTCACCCCGGGGGCCGAGACGGCCGCGTAGAGGTAGTCGGGCTGCGTTTCCCAGATACGTGCGAGGGTGTGGACCTTCCCCTTGGTCTTCATTCGCGCGAAGGCGACCTGCTCGATGTGCATCAGGACGGCGTCCACCTTGCCCGAGATGATGAAGCTCACCCGCTGCGGGGGTGTCGTCCGCACGTAGATTACATCCTTATCGGTCACGCCCGCGGGCTGGATGACCGAGAGCATCCCTAGGTGGGAGTAGCCGAATTTCCCCTCGATGCCCAGCTTTTTCCCCCGAAGGTCGGCGGGTTTTTTGATGTCGGCCTGCACGGCGAGGATGGCTTCGTTCTTGTGGGCGTAGGAGTAGAACATCTTCAGCCCCGACCCGCGGGCGATGCCCGACATGGTCAGGGGGCCGGGGATCCAGGCCAAGTCCAGGTCCGTCCCTTTGGCCGTTATGGCCTGATGGGCCCGGGTTCCGCCGCGGAAGCGGGAGATCTTCACGTCCAGGCCTTGCGCCTTGTAGAAGCCCCGATCCAGGGCCAGGTAGACGGGGATGTGGACGACGTTGGGTTTCGGCGTTGGCATTCCGAAATGGAGCTTTGTCGCCGCCCTGGCTGCGGGGGAGAGGGCAAAAGCGAGCCCTGTCCCGACCAAGAAGAATAGAACAAACGCCTTTCTTAGCATGTTCTTTTCCCTCTCTTTCTGGAGTGGAATTTCACCCCCGCGGGTTTGGACGGCGTTGTTCGGATCAGGCGTGTCCGCGGCCATCTACGCCCTTGTTGATTTAGAAGCCTGAACGTTCTGTTTTGTTTGCCCTGATTTTCCCATTTTTGACCTGTGCGGGGCAAGTCCGATTTTTACCCCCTCCCCCGGCCTATCCCAGCGCCTCGCGGAGCCAATCCGCCGCGAGGGGCCGGTACTTGTACGGGATGTTGTTGCACACGTGGTTCCCGTCGGGAAAAAGGGCGAATTCCTTCGGGCCGGATGCCTCGGCCACGATGGCTTCACCCTGGGAGACGGG
Source organism: uncultured bacterium (assembly GCA_964423875.1). Lineage (GTDB taxonomy): Bacteria > UBA8248 > UBA8248 > JACPRG01 > CAYRGS01. The sequence goes on along the minus strand of CAYRGS010000002.1, from coordinate 86,779 downwards.
AACGATCCGATCGAGCGCCCCGTGGATGATCAGGAGGGGACAGGTAATTCTCCGCGCGATCCCCTTCAGGCTGATCACCATCGACCTCTCCCGGGCCTCGTCCAGATCCTGCGCCCCCCAGGCGTACCGGAAGCCCTTTCGGGTCAGCAGGGGCATGTTGTCCCAGCAGTCGGCCATGTGGTGGAAGCCGGCCACGCCGACGCATGCCCGGATCCGGCCGTCGAAGGCCGCCGCTCTGGGGGCGTAGTAGCCGCCGGTGCTGATCCCGCAGACGCCGATGCGCCCGCCGTCCAAGTCGCTGCGGGACAGGACGAAGTCGATGACCGCCGAGACGGCGGACTCGTAATCCTCGCGCATTTTGACGTGAGGATGGACCTCCCCCTGGCCGGGTCCGTCGAAGGCCAGAACGGCCATGCCCCGCGCCAGAAAGTCGCCGCCCAGGCTGTAGAATTCCTCTTTGGTCGAATCGAGTCCCGCAATGATGAGGACGACCGGGGGGCGGTCGGCGCCGCGGGGCATGCGGAGGAATCCGGGCAGGATGGTGTCTTCAAACGGCGCTTTGACCCATTCGATCGGCTCATCCAGCAGCCCCAGGGCTTTCCGGAACGTCTCGACCTTCTTGTCCTGGGCGATTTGTTTTTGTCCGAGGTCCTTGTCCCAGACGAATTGGGCGAAGTGGTAGGTGACCGAGGCTCTCAGGAAGGCCTCGGCCGCCGTCCGCCTCCGGCTCCGCCCAAAGGCCTCCCGCGCCAGATCTTCATGGATGGCGGCCGTCGCGCACCAAGCCCGACACCAGTCGTCCCAGGATTCGACGCGCTTCAGGGTCTCCTCGGCGTCGTTGTAATCCACGCCGTTGGCCAGCATCCGGGGATGCCAGTTGCGCAATGCTTCCAGGGTGGGGTTGTCGCCGGGCCGGTGGAAGGGCGCCATGAAGACGCCGAATTTCATGCGATGAGACGCTGCCATTATTTAACTCCGCAATAAATTTAAGTTTGTGAGGTTCGGCCAAATTATCTACAGGTAAGTGTGGGTTATCCGGGTCATTCTAACACGGTGATTGGCATACAACCATTGGGCATCCGTT
>CAYRGS010000002.1:0-85685 GCA_964423875.1 uncultured bacterium | reverse complement strand
CTCGAACCACTTGAGGCCCTCGCTGAGGATGATTCCAAGGGTCATCAGGATGACGATGGGGACGAACATCGAGTCGTTTTCCATGTCGGTCTGCGCGTTGACGATGATGGCGCCCAACCCCGCTAGGGAGGTGAACAGCTCCGCCACCACGAGCCCCACCAACCCGCGTCCGATGGAGAGCCGCAGGCCCGCGATGATATAGGGGACCGACGAGGGCAGGATCACGTCGCGCCAGAGCTGCCGCTCGGTGGAGCAGAACGACCGCGCCACCTCCAGGAGGTTGGCCTCGACGTTCTTCACCCCTTGGAAGGTGTTGATGAGGACCGGGAACACGCTGAACAGGAAGACGATGACGATCCGCGCCATGACGGAAAAGCCGAACCAGTTGATGATCAGCGGGACGAGGGCGACGATGGGCGTGGCGTACAGGCCGTTGACGTAGAGGTCCGTGGCGTACTCGACAAAGAAGAAACGGGCCATGAAGAGTCCGAAGAAGATGCCGATGACAACCCCCACGCTCCATCCTGTGAACAGGACAGAGAGGCTCTCCCGGCAGGCGTCCCACAACTCTCCCGAAGCGGAAAGTCTCACGAATGCCTGGGCGATGGCCGATGGGTATGTAAAGAGGACCGGGTTGATGCAGCACCTTCCGTAAAGCTCCCAACCCACCAGGACGACGACGAGCGAGGCAATCCGGATGAGGACCGCCTTGCCCAGACGCCGGGGTCGCTCCGGGGGATGGACGATGGTTTCGCCATGGTGTTCCGCCGGAGCGGTTTCGGGGGACGCCTTCGGATTCCCTTGCCGGGTGGTTTCGGCCATCAGTCCAGAACCGTTCTCAGAAGGTCCCAGAGGTGATTGCGGAGGGTTGCGAAATTGTCGGCGGCCCGGAGGCCTTTGTGAGTTCTGGGCCGCCGATAGTCGATATCGATGATCTCGAGGATCCGGCCGGGCCGGTCGCTCATGACCGCCACCCGGTCGCCCAGAAGAATGGCCTCGTCGATGCTGTGGGTGATGAAGACCATCGTCCGCTTCTCCCGCTGCCAGATGCCCTGAAGCTCTTCCTGGAGGATCTCCCGGGTTTGCGCGTCCAGGGCCCCGAAAGGCTCATCCATTAGGAGGACGTCCGGGTGAATCGCTAGGGCGCGGGCCAGCCCGGCCCGTTGCTGCATCCCGCCGGAAAGTTGATAGGGAAAGTGGTTCTCGAACCCCCTCAGGCCGACCATGTCGATGTAGTGATCGGACCGCTCCTTGATCTCGGCCTTGGTCATTTTCTGGACGTGAAGGCCGTAGGCGACGTTCTGGTGGAGCCTTTTCCAGGGGAACAGGCCGAAGTGCTGGAAGACCATGGCGATCTCGGGCCGGGGGCAGTCCACCCCATGGCCGTCGATAGTGATCCGGCCCCCTTCGAGGGAATAGAGGCCGTCGATGGCCTTCAGCAGCGTTGTTTTTCCGCAACCGCTGGGTCCGAGGATGCAGATGATCTCTTCGGTCCGGACATCCAGGGTGAGGTTCTCAAAGGCCACCACGGAGCCGCTGAGAAAGCTCTTCGTCGCGCCTTCGATGCGAATTTTCGTATGGTTCGCGGTGATGGTTTTTCCCCCCAGGCGGTGCGGAATCACCCTTTCGGTTACGCCGTTCCGGCCGTTTCCCCTGTCCCCTCCGCCCCGGGTCTCAGGCTTACGAGAATGGCCCCGTCCCGTCGTTCGACAAAGGTGTCATACGCCTCCCGGTATTCCTTGAGGGGGAAGCGATGGGTGATCAACGGCTCGGCTCGGATCGCCCCCCGTTGGAAGAGCGGGATGGTCTCCACAGCGGCGTTGGGGTTGGCGCGGACGCCGTAAACGTCCACCTCTTCGAGAATGAGCTTGCGGTAGTTGAGGACGGGCGCCTCAGTGGGGATCCCCGTGTACGCGACGCGGCCCCCCTTGCAGGTCATGTCGATGGCCTGGACCAGGGAGTCTTTCGTCGCCGCGCAGTCTACGACAACATCCGCCCCCCATCCGCCGGTCAGGTCGCGGACGGCCTGGACGGGATCGGTCTCCCGATAGTTTATTGTCTCGGCGCTCAACTCGGCGGCCTTGGCGAGGCGCTCGCCCGATCCGACCATGATGACGCGCCCCGCCCCCAGGGCGAAGGCGCACTGGAAGGCGAAAAACCCCACCGGGCCGGGACCCAGGACAACCACGGTCTCGCCGGGATGAATCCCGGTCCGTTTCACCGAGTGAAGGCCGATGGCGGCCGGGTCCACGTTGGCCGCGATCTCGAAGGGCATGTCTTCAGGAATCTTATGGATGGTCTTGAGGGTGTTGACCATGTACTCGGCGTAGGCCCCGTCGGTCACATGGCCGTACTGGCGGTGGCCCAACTCCGGATGGCCGTAGTTGACGCAGAGGTTGTACCGGCCGATGAGGCACATCCGGCAAAACCCGCAGCCGCTGTGGGAAGTGCCGCAAACGGGATCGCCCAGGTGGAAGCCGAAGCCCTCGGATCCCTCGCCCAGCGCGACCACCCGGCCGGCCCACTCGTGGCCGAGGGTCAGGGGCAGGTCCTTCGCCCACTGCTGGTGATGGCCTTTGATGATGGCGATGTCCGTGCCGCAGATGGTGACCGCTTCCACGCGGCACAGGACTTCGCGCAGGCCGGGTTCGGGCGTCGGAATCTCCTCAACGCGGAAATCATCGACCCCATGGAGGCGGACGGCCTCCATCGTGGAGGGGAGGTTCGTCCGGGTTGTCATCCATTGCTCTCCCGTTCAGGGTGTATGAGCCGCGAGCGCGTCGGGCCGGGGTCCCGCCGGCTCAACACCCGACCAATCCCACCAGGCGGCAGATGCAGGCCTCGCCGCCTACGAAACGCCAGGGGAGGGCCATGACGTAGATCCGCTTGCCAAGCACCTTATCCACGTCCCCGCCGACGTTGTCCACGTGCATCAGATTTTCCTTCATCATCCGGCGGTGACAGTGGAGGTAGTGGTCTTCGAGGTGGACGTCGTCCAGCTTCAGGCCGGTCTTTTGCTCCCACTCGCGGACGAGGTCCGGGCGGTAGTTTTTGATCATCAGGTTCCAGGGGTGTTCGAAGGCCGGGGCGTCGCTGGCGACCCACTTGACGCGCTTTTCGATCAACCAGTCCGTGACGCTGGGGTCCGGTCCCGGGTGCTTGCAGAAGAAGGTTTGCTCGTTGCGCTCGGTCCCTTCCCAGTTGAAGCGCTTCCAGTTGAAATAGAGGATCAGGATGTCGTTCTCTCGAAGGGCCTCGCCTTCCGGGATGTTCCGTTCGATCATTTCGCGGTTGATGTACGTCCACTCCTCGACCTCGTGGCTCAGGTCTACGACGAGGGCGGAGCCTTGGCAGCGATCCAGGGGCATGTCCGCCAAGTCCCACCCGCCGGCGTTGAAGTGGAGAGGGGCGTCGATGTGGGTGCCCGAGTGCATGTTGGTTTCGATGATGAGGCTGCAAAGCCCGTCCTTGTGGTGGCTGTGAAAGTTTCGGATCTCCGAGGACGGGAAGTAGGGCCACGTCGGGACCCGGTTATGCCAGCGCTGGGTCATGTCCACGAAATCGAGGGTGTCGCCGCTTTGAATGAGGCTTTCGAGGGCTTCTTTCACTTCCGCCGTGGGCATGGAAATCACTCCTTGGGATTTTGAGGCGGTCTTTGACGCCAGGTTCATCCGAGGGAGGGGATTTATCATTCCCCCCGTCCGTTCCGATCAACAGGAAGCCGTCAAGACCATTTCGGGCTTGGCGCCTTCGTCCAAAAGCCCCCATTCCTTCATCCAACGAGCCTGCATCTCATACCGATCCCGTGGGTAGGGGCGGGGGTATACATAGCGCAGGCGTTCGACGTGGAGGTCATCCAGGGCCATTTGGGGACGAAGGTCTTCGGGCAGATCGTTCAGGAGAAGGTGGGCGTATTTCCGCTTGTCCAGGTTGATGAGATCGACGGCCTGACGGAGGATCCCCTGGATCTTCCGTATGGTCTCGGCGTCGTAGCCTTCCCCGGCCACCACTATGCCGTTGTAGTAGGCCATCGAGATCAGATTCCCCTCCATCTCGGCGAAGCTGAGAAAAGGCTCCATCAGGGCGGCCGCCTTGACCTTGCCCTCAAGCAGGGCGCGAAGCCGCGTGGCGGGGCCGCCAATCTGGATGACCTGGATATCCTCCTTGGGCAGGAACCCCTGGAGCTCCTTGAGGACCATGTAGTGAGAGCCGGTGTGCATCTGAACGGCGACCGGGACGCCCGCCAGGTCTTCGGGATGCGTGACCCCGGCGCCCTTTCCGGCCACGATTCCCATGACGGTGATCGATTCCCGGAAGTTCAGGATGCGGGACGGCCGATGGCCCTCCGTAGCGGTTCGCTTGATGGCCCCCCATTCGCAGACGTTGTAGGCATCCAGGTCCCTGCCTTCGAAAAGGGTTTCCTTGTTGCGGCCGAAGAGCTCGGGCGCGACGTTGGAGGGATTCTTCTCGGCGATTTCGACCTCGATGCCCTCTTTCTCGAACAACCCTTCGAGAATGCCCACTTCCCAGGGGAGGGTGAAAACCGTGTCTTCATTCACAAACCGAAACGGCTTTTCCGCCATTGTGTTTCTCCATTAAAAGGGCGAGTTTTGGAATGGAGCCCGGTTGGGGGCGACAGGATGTATTTAGCCTGCCTTTCCTCCCCATTTCAAGGTGCGCGCGGCCGAATCCCGCCGTGTCCTATTCAACCCCCAATGCCTTCATCATCCGCCGGTATTCGATAGACGCGGTGTCGGGGCCTTTCACGTGGAGCTCTTCGGATAGGTCCAGCGGCAGCTCCTCCGGCCGCTGGTTCTCGACGATGACGCGGTCTTGTTCGGCCACCAGATCTTCCACGTCCTCGATCCGCGCGCCATCTGATGGGCCGGGCTCGTAGTTCCGGCCTATCAGCGTAAATCGCGTGCACTCGCGCGCCGAATGCGGGGTGCATGCGAAATACAGACGCTCCGCCCGCCCATCCGCCTCGACCCGCCCGATGTGACATGCGAAAGGCCGGGTGACCCAGTAGTAGCGTTGATAGGAAGCGCTGTGGAGTCCATCGGGCTCGTTCCCAATCGTGAAACGGATGGTCTCGTCGTCTCGCTCGGTCGTTACGTCGGGCGTCCGGGGGTTCGCCCGATCTCCCAGGATTCCCTCGTGTACCCAAGGAAAATGAGAGAAATCGAGGAAATTCTCGATGGTCCGGGCCGCGCTGCACTTCCAGGGCCTTTTGTCATGGACGACCAAGCGGAAGCCCGGGTCCTCGAGCGGCGAGAAATCCGGAATGAGCGCGCGGGGCTCGTCCGCTAGGCACACCCACACGATTCCGTATTTTTCTTGGGCGAGGTAGGTCGTCAAGCAGGCCTTTTTGGGGATGGGATGCTCCGGCGGAATTGAGGGGATGCGGACGCACTTCCCGTTCACCCCGTAGGCCCAGCCGTGATAGGCGCAGACGATGCTGTCGCCCTCCACCCACCCCAGGGAGAGGGGCGTCCCGCGGTGAATGCAAAGGTCGTGAAACGCCGCCACGCGGTCTCCGAGGCGGCAGATGGCGATTGGCTCGTCTAGGAGCCGGACGGCCAAGGGCTTGTCTCCCACGTCTTCGGCAAACGCCGCCGGATGCCAGTAATCGCGTAGCGCCGGCCAAAGATCGCTCTCAATCATTCCGCCGACTCCTCTCACGGGATTTCGCCGCCTCATATTGCCGGGTCAGGGTCAATGAACTGAAAACTTTGAGTCGCCGTTCGTGATTTTGCGCCGTTTCCACCATACTACATCCTCCGGGGCGAGTAGGAGAAGGGTTTCGCAGGAATCCCGGTGGATGGCGCGGGCGGCGGGTCCCAACGGACACGTTCGGGCAAGGGTATCGCGATTATAATAAAAGCGGCCCCTTTGGGCCGGCCGGGATTCAACCAGGGTCTCGCTCGGGTCATGAAACGCAGGGGCTGTCTCCTGCCGCACGAGCCGTTCCACTGATTCAACGGAGGTCAACCGCGATATGGCGAGAGATGTCGAAGTCATTCACCACCCGGACGCCCGGAAAGACGTATGGATGCCTTACGCGCCGGGGATCAAAGTCAATCGGGGGAAGATCCTCTTCATCGCGGGGTGCACCGCCGCCCCGGTCTATCACACCCATCCGCACATCCCCGAAGAGTTCGACGGAATTCCCGAGGACATGGGGGAGCAGACGACCACCGCTTTCGAAAACATCAAGAAGACCGTTGAGGGGGCCGGGGGGACGATGGATGACATCATCGATGTCTGCCGGTTTATCGTGACGATGGATGAACAGGACAAGGCCAACGCAGCGCAGGCGAAGTTTTTCCCGAACCACCCGCCCACGTCGACGACGGTCGGCGTCACCTGCTTGGCCACGGACCCGCGGTGTAAAATCGAGGTGCGGGCCATCGCGGTGATCGACGACGGGACATAAGGGGAGGGGGCGGATCAAGGGGAAGTGTTCGACACAAGGCGGCACTGGCAGGCAAGCTGCCAGTGGCACCCTTTTTTTTAACCCGGTGGCCGTCATTTCGAACGGGGGTCAACCGACCCGCGTCAAGAATGTGATCGGGTAGGCGCGCGAGGGGTTTAGCCCCCGCCTCATTTGGATGTAAGGCGATATCACCGAGATTGGAGAAGCGCAAGAGTTGCTGGCAAAATCTTGCCTTATGGGTTACATGGTTTTGCCGCCGACGGACCCAGTAATTATCAGGATCCAGTTCCAGCGGAGGCTAAAGCCTCCGCGCCACACTTTTCTTATCCAAATCTAAGGATCACGGAATGAAAAAAGAGGTCGTCGTCACGGACAAAGTCCCGCTCCCCACCGCGCCTTACGCCCAGGCGGTTAAGACGGGCGGACTGGTCTTCCTTTCAGGCAATGTGGCGTCGGATTTCGAGCGGGCGATTGCGCCGCGGGCCCGGGGAAACCCTGAATTCCCGACGTTGCAGTCGCCGATGCGTCTCCAGACCGACTATATTTTCGACAACCTCTCAACGATTCTCGAGGCGTCGGGGTCGTCTCTGGAACGCGTGGTGAAGATCCAGACGTTCAACGAGACGATGGACGACTTCGCGGAACACCTCGCCGTACGGCGCAAGCGGCTGACCGGGCCTCCCCCGGCCAGCACCGCCATCGAGGCCCTTCCACCGATGCCCGGCTGCAAGATGGTCGTCGATGTCATCGGGGCCGATCAAACCGTCGAGCCGGAGTATTTCAACACGGATCGGGCGCCGAGACCCCTGGCCCCGTATTCCCAGGGCGTCCGGGTCGGTGATTTCTGGTTCCTTGCCGGCGTCCTGGCCAGCGACTTCCGGACGGGCGTCGCCCCGGAGGTCCGGGCAAATCCGGTCTTTCCCCTCTTCGAGTCTCCCATTGAGAAACAGACGGAGTTCGTCCTCGACACCATCGCCGTGATCCTGGAGGATGCCGGGAGCGGTCTGGACCGCGTCGTCAAGGCCCAGGTGACGCTGACCGACATCCGGGACTTCTTCGGCTATGACCGGGTGTGGCGGAGCCGGTTTCCGAGAAATCCGCCCGCGCGCTCGACCTACCAGGGGGGGCTCGTCAACCCGGGCATGCTCATCGAGGTGGACGTGATCGCCCTCGCGGGCGATTCCAAATTGAAAGTGGACGTCGTGGAGACGGAGGCGATTCCCGAGCCGTCCCTTCATCAGCCCCAAGCGCTGCGGGTGGGGGATTGGATTTTCACAAGCGAGATCCTCCCGACCGACTACAAGACGGGCGTTTCACCCGAGGCCCGGATAGATCCCAACTTTCCCCACTATCGCACGCGCGGAGAGGCCCAGATGCGTTACTGTCTGGATGTCCTCGGGAAACTGGTGGAAGCGGCTGGGAGCGGGATCGAAAGTGTCGTCAAGACTTGGACGTATCATACGGACCTGGGCGATCTGTCCGAGGCCCTGGTCGCGCGCGCGGAGGTCTACGGGAAAAATCCTCCCGCCAGCACGACCATCGGAACGGGGGCGCTGATCGTTCCCGATTGCGCCGTCATGACCGAGGCCATCGCCATCGCGGAGAGCGGCTGAGTTCCGGCGGCCCGGCTGGAACGCGCCTTCCCGCCCGCGGGGGGATCGAAGTCGGGAAGGAAAATCATATGGAAGAGGTGGCGCGGGGCGTTTTTGCCGAGACAAACATCTTCGGCTGCAATCCGGGGTTCATCGTAACGCGGGACGGCGTCGTGATGGTGGATACGCCTCAAAAGCCCACCGAGTGGGGTGGGTGGAAGGAGGCCATCGCCCCGTACGGCCCGGTGAAGTGGCTCATCAACACCGAGCCCCACTGGGACCACACGATGGGAAACCCGTTTTTCGAGGGAAAGATTGTCGCCCACGACGAAACCCTGCGGAACTTCCACAACAAGTCCCCCCTTTGGGGGTTCGGCATCGACGGCGTCGGCCCGTGGATCGCGAAGGCCGACCCGGAGGGGGTCTCCATCGTGGGGGACTACAAGCCCCGCGCGCCCGAGGTCACCTTCTCCGGCGACGCGACCTTGTACGTCGGGGGCGAGGAGATCCGGCTCCTTCATACGCCCGGCCACACGTCGGGGGAAACGGCCGTCCATCTGCCCGGCAGAGGGGTTCTCTTTGCCACGGACAACCTGTTTGTCGACCATATGGTCTGGTGGCAGGACGCCGATCCGTTCGATTGTCTTGCCTCTCTTGACCGACTCAGGGGGCTGGACGCCGACGTTGTTGTCCCCGGCCACGGCCCCGTGTGCGGCAAGGAGTGGATCGAGCGCATGGAGGAGACGACGCGGGAGGTCCTCGACCGGGTGCGCTCAGCCATCGGCCGGGGACTGTCGGAAGACGAGGCGGCGGATTCGGTGAAGTACCGGGACCTCTGCGTCCTGGACGAGGATTACAAAGACGTTCATGATCGGGTGGAGGCGGTCAGCGTGCGGATACTCTACCGGTTCCTGAAGGGGAGGGAATCATAAGGCGCGATGCGGGATCGGTCCAGGCCGAGATCCATCCGCCGTGTTGATCGAAGATGAGGGGCGCCCGTGTCAGGGCAGCCGGACGATTGGAATTTCGATTCGCTTTCAATGAGGAGAGCTTCAAATTGGACAAGGAGGTCATCACGACGGACCGGGCGCCGGCCCCCGTCGGCCCATACTCTTTGGGCGTCAAAACCGGCAACCTCGTCTTCGTCTCCGGGACCGTGGGCTTGGATTCACAGGGAAAGATGGCTGGCGACGGAAGCGTGACGGCCCAGACCCGGCAAGCGTTCGAGAACATCAAGGCCGTTCTGGAGGCGGCGGGGGGATCGCTGGAGAACGTCGTCAAGGTGACCGTGTTCCTGACCGACCCGGATGACTACGCGGACATGAACGCCGTACGGGCGGAATACTTTCCAAAGGACCCCCCGGCCAGCTCCGCCTTCGCCGTCAAGCGGCTGATTCCGCCAGACCTGTGCGTGGAGATCGAGGCCGTCGCCGCGTTGCCTTGAAGCGCCCCGGCAAAAAGCGCAATATCTTGGTGAGAGAAATGTCCGGTTCGAGACAAGGGGTCGGCTGGACCACGGTTCCCGGTCGGGCGAAGGGTCGCGCGGTGCGGGTTTTCGAGATGGGTCTTCGGAGGAAGATTGAATGCGCGATTCTCTGGTCTACAATACTTGGAGCGAGGAAGAGATCCAGGTCTTCCTCGCCGAACGGACAACGGGCCGCCTCGGAACGATTGACCCGGACGGATTCCCCCACGTTGTGCCCATGTGGTACGTCCTCCTGAAAGGGAGAGTGCATTTCTCGACGCGGGTTCCCCGAAAAAAGATCGGCAATATCCGGGGCAACCCCCAAATCTCCTTTACGGTGGATTCCGGTGAAAGGTTCGATGAGTATCAGGGCGTCCTGATTCAGGGGCGCGCCGAGGTTGTGGAAGATCCCGATGTCCTGCGCACCTATCAGATTGCCTTTGCGCATCGGCACTGCGGGTCGGAAGATCATCCTTATGTCCGCATTCTTAGCGCCGGGAAGACGCGGGTGGTCCGTCTCGACCCCGTGAACGTGTACACATGGGATTACGGGGCGGTGGCTCGGTGAGCCGCGGACGGCTCGGATTACCTCCGAGAAGATCGGCGGGTCATCTTCGCCGGAGATTCCAAAACGAAGGGAGCGGTCCATGGAGAAGGCCACGTTTGGAGCGGGATGTTTCTGGGGCGTCGAGGTGGCGTTCCGGCAGGTCCGGGGAGTGACGTCGACGAGCGTCGGATACAGCGGCGGGACGCTCGAGAACCCGACCTATGAAGACGTGTGCACGGGACGGACGGGGCACGCTGAGGTCGTCGAAGTGAAGTTCGACCCTTCTGTGGTCTCGTATGACGAGCTTCTGGAGGTGTTCTGGGCCAACCACGACCCGACCACGCTGAATCGGCAGGGTCCGGACGTGGGCACGCAATATCGCTCGGCCGCTTTCTTCCACAGCCCGGAACAGGAAACCGCGGCCCGGGCGTCGAAGGAGAGAGCCGAGAACTCCGACCGGTTTTCCAGGCCCATCATGACGGAGATCACGACCGCTTCTGTGTATTACCAGGCGGAGGATTATCATCAGCAGTATTTCGAAAAGCGCGGGTTGTCGGTCTCCGGGTCGCACTAGCCGTTAAGGCGCTTTGTTTGGGGTTTCAAATTGGCTCAGGCCCCCTTGAACCTAACTGAGTTGGATGTCTCCCGTGGCGGAAAGCCTCTTTGAATTGGACGGCGGGGAGAAGGACCGGCTGGCCGGGAAGTTCGACGATCCCTTCCTCGCGGACCCGCTTCTGCGTCCGTTGTTCCGGGACCCGGAGGAGGACCATGCCGGGCGCATCGCGCTCTTCTTGATCGAGGTCCTCGGCGGCCCGCGGGAGTACACGCGGCATCATCTCCCTGATCAGCGCCCACCACCCCCTTCAAATCAGCGACGCACAAAGAGATGCGTGGGTCGAGCACATGTTCGCGATCTGCGCCGAACTGGAATGGCCTTCATCCCTGATCGGGGTCTTTGCGCCCTTCATCCGAAACGGTGCGCGCATCGCCCAATGGGATGGTCAGGGGTGACGGTTGGAGACCGGGGGGGGGCTTTCCGACGGCCGGACCGCTCCCGCCTCCGTGAAAAATCACTTGCGTGGAATGGGAATGAGATTCGGGCGCGGGGCCGGGAGAAAAGTTCGAGGGCGGGAGCCGCGCTGTTAAAACTGGACGAGGAGTTCCGTGCGGGCCCCGTAGGCGTCGTCCCGATCTTCCTGCACGGCGTAGAAGCTGTCGACCTGGAGAAGGATCCGCCGGAAAAACGCCTGCTGGAATTGAAAGCCCAAGGCGTAGTCGCTGGGGCCGACGCCGCTTGTGTCCACCCGACCCGCTAGCTCCAAGACCAGGTTGCGGCGGTGGTTGTCCCAGAATGCCTGGTACCCGATTGCGCCGCCCACGATGTCGTTGGCGCGGCCGCTGAGCTCGGACAGATGGTTTCCGAGGTTCGGCGAGGCGAAGAGAATTCCGAGCGCCGCCAAGGGACCTCCGACAATCGGCTCCCGTCCCGCCTGCGTGAAGTTGTCGATCGCCAAAAAGGAGTTGATGTAGACGATGTCGTCCGAGGATTGCGGCGTCCACGACACCTCGGAAGTCAACAGGACACCGTCGGCGACGCGGGCGTTGTCCTCAGCCTCGGAATAAGAGCCGAGGACCCGAAACGTGGTGCTGATGTGCCCGATTCTCTGGGTCGTGGCGACGCCGGCATGGAAAGAGCCCCCCTCGGGCCGGTTCTCGCCGACGTAGATGGCGTCGAGCTCCACCGTGCTGATCGGCATGTCCGCCGCGAGGAACATCCCCAACATATAGGCCTGGCGGTCGTTGCGGCTGTCGAGCTCGTCCCATCCATAAACGCCGGATATGCGCAGGTTCGACACGCCGGGAAGGCGAACGTTGTTGCGGACGAGTCCCAGCGAGTCGACGGTGTCGTTGATCAGAATGCCGTCCTGGAATAGGAGGGGCTGGCGGCCAAGCGAAAAGCCGAGGTCGATGGGGATGAATCCCTGCTTGTCGAGATTGGGAAACAGGCTGCCGAAGTCACCCTCAAAGAAGAAGGTGCGGATGTTCGCGTTGAGCTCGTTTTTGACGCGGTCCTCTTCAATGGCGTAGCCGGAAAAGGCGTTAAATCGGTTTTTGTCCAGGGGACGGATGCCGAGGATGATTTTTTCGGTTCCCGTCAGTTGGAGGTTGGCGAACAGGTCAAAACGGTTCGCCCATTCCGGGGTGGGGGGGGTGACGCCGTTGTCGAATGTCTGAAGGGCGGTCCGAAGAGTCCCGAATACCCAGAGCCTCGGTTGCCACACGGCGCCTGTCGGCAGCTCGAAGCCGGCGCCCAGATTGCCCGGGGCCAGGAAGGGATCGCCCAACTCTAGGATGAGGGGGGGGCGGTCCGGGATGTCTCCTTTTGTCAGGAACCGCGTGGGTTTGTCGGAAAGCCGACTGACCTTCGATTTCTCCCCCAACGGGTACAGACTGTCGCAAGCCGACAGTGCACCGAATAGAAGGAGGACGAGCGCAAGGCGGGCGACGTCGCGCGTCGCCGAAAGAAACGGCCCAAGCAAGCGTCTAGGCGAATGGCGCATACACGGAAGTCTCCCTTGCGGACCTGAACATCTACCTCGGTTGTATATCAGACACGGGCTTGCGCCATCAAGCGCGGCGAATCACCGATATGAGACTAAGGACCGATCTTAAAGGTGACATTTTTTTCCCAGATGACTTCGTGCCCAGCCACCACTGCGTCGCCGACGGCGCGGGCGCTCATGTTGAAATCGAAACCCACGCTTTGAACGGCCGCAACCAGATTGATTGGTATCATGGCGGCCATCAGCTTGACGTTGGCTTGATAGGGGGCTTTGCCAGTGAGGGCCTTGCCCGGGATCCGGTATTCCGCCCACCGGTGTCCTAGGGGCTCAATGCCTTTTCGGTGGTTGCGCTCCGTCGTCGGCTCGCCCGTGAGGATCAGGGACAGGATGGACGGCCGGACGAAAGGCAGTGCGCTGATGGGGTAGGGGATGGGGATCACCCGCTCTCGCTCGCCGCCGCGAATGTTCTTGACCACGAAGCGCGACTGGAGGTTGAAGAGCTGGCGGTCCAGTGGCAGCTCACCGTTGTGGACGTAAGATGATTCGACGTCGCGCAGGTCGCCGTTGGGGTCCAGATCTCCCGATCGGAAAATTGCGGCCCCCGTGCGGTCCGTGACCGTTACTTGGAGCCACACCAACCGCTCGCCGGTGAAGCCGGTCGGCGCGTTGTGGCCGTCGGTGGCGTTTTTCACCTTTACCCGGAAGCCGATGCCTTCCCGATCCGCGCTCAGGGTCTCGATGGCGCCGAGATGGTATCCGTTGCGTAGCAGCTCCAACCGCTTTTCCCGCGCCCATTCGAGGTGCTTGAATTGTTCGTCGAGGATTTCACGCGCTTCGTAACGGTCGTCGACCGACTCCCACCGCTCCGGGAACTTGTCGTCGTCACCAACGTCGTCCTCGAACTTGTCCGTTCCCCAGCCCGCCTTGTAATCGAATTTGAGCCATTCCCGGAGCGTGGCCATTTGCTGCGCCTCGGTGTTGTGCGGAAAGATCCCCGGATGGATGATCGAGTAGTCCGGCCCGGCGAACGTGTGGTTGGTGATCTTCCGCGTCCGGGTCGGTTTGCCGTCGACAACCGCGCCGGGTCCGCGGTTGTAGCCCGCGTTGACCCCTTGGACCTTGCCCATGTGGCAGTCCTGACAGGAGACGCCGCGCCCGGCGGCCGGTGAGACCCTGTATTCGCTGAAGGCCTCCTCCAACCGAAACCCGTTGAACAGGGTGACGTCGTGGCAGGTGCCGCAGAAAGTCGAGCTGGTGAGCGCAGAAAATTTCACCACCTTTTCGTGGATTTTCCGACCCGGTTTCTTGATATCCTTCGTTTCGAACCGCCCCTCTTTCAAAACACGGGCGAGCTCTTTGTTGCCGGTGGGGCCATAGACGGGTTGAAGGAGGTTCCCCTCAACCAGGGCGAGGCGTCCGCTGACCTTGTTGTATACCTTGTTGGTCCGGTGGCAAACCACGCAGGTGATGCCTTCCCGGGAGGTAGGATGCCGCTCGAGGTTGGAGATGAATGACGATTCGCCGAGGTTCGCGCCGACCTGGCTGTGGCAGCGTAGGCAGAAGTCTCCCATGGTCCCGCTGGTCACTGAATTGAGAAAGTTGTTGATAGCCATGTACATCGGACTCAGTTGAGAATATGAATGCTGTGAGACCGACCACTCTTTGTAGTGTTGCGGATGGCAGGACCCGCACGTCGCCGCCGAGGGATACCGGCTTTCGGCAAAGAGGGCCGCGTGGGCGGCCTGGGCGTCCGTCTCCGCACCGTTTGACTTTGCCGGTTTGACTCCCTGCGCCAGGCGCGGACCTTGGAGGGGTTTTTCCACCTTCGGCTTGGCCGGTTTTTCCGCGGTGGGGGAGGCGGCCCGCGCGGGTGTCGCGATCAGGAAGGATGAAACCCCCAGCGCCGCCGCGACGCCGAGTATGTCTCTGATTCCGACCGAGCGTTTTTGTGGCATTCTCACCTCCCTGCGGCCGGAAGCCCGGATGTTGGATTGGGGTGCGGGCCTCCAGCCGGTTGTCTTCCTCTTGTGTATTGTAATGCATCTGGTGAATTATGCAATTTCGAATCCGCACCGGAGGCGTTGGGCTGTCCTCCGCGTTTGGCCGTGTTGGTGGCCGGTTTTCTCTGGGACATCACGCGCTTTCCGCGCCTCCCGCCTGGGCCGCGGGCGGGGGATATACTCAAGAATCGACAACCTACGCGGAACTTTTGTTCTCCCTGCGGACCATTTTCCTCCCGATGACTAGGTTCAAACGCAATCACTGGCGGGGGTTCGGCCTGAATGTGAATCACAGAACACTGAGTCATGGTGGAAAAAACCCGAAATCCGCCCCTTCCCCCCTCCCGGCCGTCGGTTCCGCTGTAAATCTCTGATGGTATTCAGAAAGAAACAAATATAAGATGCACTGGAGGGACAACGAGCTGGGCGCTTTCGTTCTTTCCGCGAACGCGTTCCGATTTCATTCCGTTTATGGGCATTACATCGGCGGGAGGGCGGGCTTGACGCCATCGCTCAACGTCATCCAAATCGCGGGCGCCATCATCGTTGCGGCGGTCCTGATCCAGGTTGCGGTCCTCTTGTTTTCGTCGCTGAATCGGCTGGCCCACGACAGGGGCCAGCAAAGGCTCGCGCGCAAGCTGCTCCGCTACGAGGTCGAGATTGCCAAAGGCGTCGCCGGCGATGTTGCGAGCGGTGACCACGCCTGGCCCGGCTACAGGAAATTCCGGATCCAACGGAAGGTCTCGGAGTGCCCAGGAGTTTGCTCTTTTTACCTCAAGCCCCACGATGAAAAGCCGCTGCCCTCGTTTAAACCGGGTCAGTATCTGACATTTGCGCTCAACCTCCAAGGGGAGGGCCAAAGCGCCGAGCAGAAGGTGGTCCGGTGCTATTCGCTGTCGGATTGCTCGAATTCCTCCAACCAGTACCGCGTTACCATCAAAAAGGCTCCCCCACCCGGGGTGGTTTCCGGCTTCTTCCACGATCTACTGAAAGAGGGCAATATCCTTGACGTCGAGGCGCCGAGGGGGATTTTCTACCTCGACATGAGCGAACCCCGTCCGATCGTCTTGATCGCCGGCGGGATCGGGATCACCCCGCTTCTGAGTATGTTGAACGCCGTTGTCAAGTCGGGATCGCGGCGCGAGACGTGGCTGTTCTTGGGTGTGCGAAACGGGAAGGAGTACATCTTCAAAGAGCACCTCGAACGGATCGCGGCCGAGAACGAGAACGTCCGCCTCCACGTGTGTTACAGCGATCCTGAGGAGGGCGACGTGGAGGGCGGGGACCACTGCCACGCCGGGTGGGTGGGCGTAGATCTCTTCAAGCAATTGCTTCCCTCGAGCAACTATGACTTTTACATCTGCGGGCCGGGTCCCATGATGGACGCGATCACGCAGCAGCTCGCAAAATGGGGGGTTCCCGAAGCCAGCGTGCATTTCGAGTCCTTCGGACGCGCCAGCGTGAAAAAGAAGGGGGCCGCGCCCGGAGAGCCTGAGGTGGAAGCTGGGCCTGGGATTGAAGTCACGTTCGCCAAAAGCGACAAAACCCTTCCTTGGGATCCCTCGATCGGCTCCCTCCTGGACTTCGCCCTCAGCAATGGGGTCGTCATCAATTCCGGCTGCCAGGCGGGGAATTGCGGAACCTGTCTTACGGCTGTGAAAGAAGGGGAGGTGGACTACCTTCAGGAGCCCGGCGCGATTCCTGAGGAAGGATCCTGTCTGACTTGTATTTCCGTCCCCAAGGCCGATCTGACGTTGGAGGCGTGAGCGTTTGGTTCTTGAACATTCCCCTGCATGCGTGCCTGATGAGGCACTGGGGCTAAACGGCTCGCGCGCGGGCGCGGATTTGTGGCATAATTCGTGCTCTTTCAACGGCTGGTCGGGGACCCGACAGCGCACCCTCGGGGGCCGAAATTGCGGAACGGGCAGTTTAACATTTGAGGATGGATACCAAAAAATGCCCGGTTTCAGGCTTTGATATCCCGCGGAAACGATAGAGGGACCAGTGATGTTTAGCGGAAAATATTTTCTGGTGAGTTTGGGATCACGGCGCCTTTGGATCGCCGCCGCCTTGGGTCTGGTGTGCGGCGCACTGGCGGGGACAGCCACTGCCGCTCCGGACCCGAAGAAGGTGGTCGGACCCAAAAAATGTGGCCAGTGCCATGAGTCTGCGGTGAAGGCGTGGAAGGAGTCAAAGCACGCCAAAGGGTTCCGGAGCTTGACGAAAAATCCGCGGCGCAAGGTGAGCCGAAAGATCGCCAAGGCGATGAACGTCAGGCTCATCAAACGGGGCTTTTGTGCGGGTTGCCACTACACCTCGATTCCGAGAGGGAATAGGACGAAAGCCATTGCGGGCGTTTCCTGCGAGTCCTGCCACGGGGCGGCCGTTGAATGGGTGGACGTTCATCAGGAATTCGGGGACAACGACAACACAGCGAAAAAAAATGAAGCCCCCGAGCACAGAGAAATGCGGCTCTCGAAATTAAAAGCGGCCGGCATGATCCGGCCCGTTGAGATTTACCGTCTCGCCTCGGGCTGTTTGGGGTGCCACACCGTCCCCAATGAGAAGCTGGTGAACGTGGGGAGCCACCCGCCCGGAAGCGATTTCGAGCTCGTTGCATGGTCGCAGGGCGAGGTCCTCCACAACTTCGTCGCCTCGGAAGGAAAGCAGAACGCCGAGGCCTCGGTGGAGGTCAAGCGAGTTCTCTTTCTCGTCGGCCAAGCGGTGAAACTGGAGTACAACCTGCGCGGGTTGGCCAAGGCCAGCGCCGATGGGGTTTACGCCCAGAGGATGGCGGTGCGTGTGGCGGCCGCAATAGAGTCCCTGAAGCGGGCGGCCGGGCTGGTCAAGGTGACCGAGATCGACGCGATCCTGGCCGCCGTGTCCGCGGTGGAGCTCAAGCCGAATCATTCAGACGCCCTCCTTGCGGCCGCCGAGAAGGTCGCCGAGGCGGCGAAGAAGCTGTCCGATCCCTCCAACGGCGGCGCGTGGGCGGCCCTGGATCCGATGATTCCCCAAGCGGATACGTACAAGGGGACTCCAGCGCCATAGCTCAAGAATCTCCCCCCGAATCGCAAGATTGCGTAGCATGCCGGCTGAACCCCTAGCCATACAGCCCCCTCAGATGCGGGACGAGCCGTTCTCGGCCGAAATGTCCGACGCGGACATCGATTGGCTCTTGACGAAGCCACCGCTCGATCAAGTCGATCCCGCCAACTTCCCCTCGGGCGCGCCGTTTCGCGACATCCTGAAGAACGAATCGCGCATTCTTCGGTGCCATAACGGCGAGATCATCGTGCGCCGGGGAGATTACGGACATTCCGCCTTTCTGGTTCTGGATGGGTCCGTCCGCGTCGCCATCGATCCTCTGGAGGAGTCGCTCCTCGGACGGCGCGAACCCCAGGGGAAAGGATTCTTCCGGGCTCTCGGCCAGCTTTGGTCGAACTCCCGGCTTCCCGAAGTCCGGGAGTGGGTGAAACACAAGAGGTCCGGCGGTTTCGCCCAGTCGGGGGCGGGCCGCGAGACGCGTATTTTCCTTCAGGACGTCCCCGCCATTTTGGATCGATACAAAAACACCCCTCTCCATGTGGGCACGCTGTTCGGCGAGCTCGCGGCGTTGGGCCGGCACCCGCGGACGGCGACGGTATTCGCCGACGGCGAGTGCATACTCCTCGAGGTGCGCTGGCAGGGGCTGCGCGACATCCGGCGCTGGGACGACGGGGTGCGGAAATACATCGATCGGCTCTATCGGGAGCGCAGCCTGAAAGTCTACCTGAATGAGCTGCCCGAGTTCCGGCGTCTCAATGAGGAAGACCAAAAGGTGGTCGCGGACAGCGTCCTTTTCGAGACGTATGGGACCTTCGACTGGTATGGAACGTTCAAGTCACTGGCCGCCAAAGAGGCGGCCGAGCGGCTTGAGCACGAACCCGTCATCGCGCAGGAGGGCCACTACGCCGATGGGTTGATTTTGATCCGCACGGGGTTCGCCCGACTCTCCGAGGTCATCGAAAGTGGCCACCGGACGGTCAGCTATCTGGGCCGGGGGGCGACGTTCGGTTTCAACGAAATCGCCCACAACTGGCAATTCGGCGAGGCGGTTTCTCTTCAAAAAACCTTGCGGGCCGTGGGATACGTCGGCATTTTGCGCGTGCCGACGGCCATCATCGAGAAGTACGTCCTGCCGTCGATCCCGGAGGAGATGCTTCCGCCGAGGGTCACGCCTCGTTCGGCCGCCCGGTCGGCGTGGCGGGACGCGCGAAAGGGCGCCGAGCTTGAAATCGGCTTCCAGGAGTTCCTTGTCGACAACCGCTTCATCAACGGTACGGCCGCCATGGTTATCGACCTGGATCGATGCACCCGGTGCGACGAGTGCGTCCGGGCCTGCGCGGAGACGCACGACAACAACCCGCGCTTCATCCGACACGGAAAGCGGGACGGCCGTTACATGATCGCGAACGCGTGCATGCACTGCATCGATCCGGTGTGTATGATCGGTTGCCCGACAGGGGCGATCCATCGCGACCGCGATGGGGGGCAGGTCGTTATCAACGACGTCACCTGCATCGGGTGCTCGACCTGCGCGAACAGTTGTCCCTATGACAACATCCGGATGGTCCCGATCCAAGACCCGAAAGGAAACCTCCTCTTGGACCAGGAAACGAACCTTCCTATTGAGAGGGCGACGAAATGCGACCTGTGCATCGACCAGATGGGCGGCCCCGCCTGCCAGCGGGCCTGCCCGCACGATGCGTTGATTCGCATGGACTTGCGGGATGGGGATGAGCTTTTGAAGTGGGTCAACCGGTGATGACCTTTGCCGCCCGCCGGTGGCTCAGTTTGTTGATCCTGGTCGTTTTCTCCCTTGTCGCGGTTGCGGTTGATCACGCATATTCTTCGACTCTTCTGCGCTCTCAATTTCTGAGCGGCTCGGTTCTGCTGGCGGCCATTGTTTTCCTCGCCATTTATAATGTTCGCAAAAAACTTCCCTTTCTTCCGCTTGGGTCTTCTTCCGTCTGGCTCCAGGTCCACTTGAATATCGGGTGGTTCTCGATTCTCCTGTTCCTGCTTCACGTGGGGTTCCGAGCGCCGAACGGGCCTTTGGAGATGACGCTGGCCCTGTTGTATCTGGGCGCGGCGGCCAGCGGCGTGTTCGGTTTTCGAATCTCGCGACGATTCGCGCCCCGTCTTGCCCGTCATGGGGAAGAGGTCATCTTCGAGCGAATCCCCGAGCTTCGCCGCCGGTTGCGGGAGGAGGCGGAGGCCCTGGTCGTTCGATCCGCCGAGGAGGGGAAGTCGACGACGATTGCGGACTTCTACGCCGACCGGCTCTTGTCTTTCTTTTCCGGTCCGCGCAACTTCTGGTTGCACCTCTTGCAGTCGAATGGCCCCCTCCACGCTCTTTTGGAAGAGAGCACCGGACTGCGGCGTTATCTGAACAAGGAGCAAAAGTGCCACCTGGACGCCTTGGTTGAGCTCGTGCGGCAAAAGGATCACCTAGACCACCAGCACGCCCTGCAGGCGATGCTGAAGCGGTGGCTGTTTTTCCATGTTCCGCTGACCTACTGCCTGTTGATTCTTGCCCTTGAACACGTGGTCTTCATCTACGCCTTCTCGGTTGGAAATCCATGAGCCGGCGCCTGCAAGATTACGGGTTCGCTGAATCCCATTACGAGCGGCCGACCCAGAAGTGGGTGTGCGGATGGGCGGCCGAGGGGAAGGCCTGCGGCATCGGACCGGATCACAAGGGCCGGTGCATGGCCGCGCGCGAGTGCACGCCCAAAAAAAACGGGGCCCGGTGGAAGTGCGCGCGTGCGAACGCCTTCGGCGGCGCGTGCGATGCGGGCCCGCTGCCCGACGGTGCTTGCTCGAGTGTCGTCCCGCCCTGCCGGCCGGTTCTGAACGCAAGAGCACGCCGCGGGGCGCTCTCCCGCTGGGCGTTGGGGCTCATGTTCGGTCTCATCTTCCTGCTCCTCTCCGGCGATGCCGGTCGGGAATTCATCTCGCCGGGCCCGTTGACTGTGCACCACGGCACGCTGGGACGGCGCTGCGAGAACTGCCACACGGTGTTTCAAGGGGGCTTGACGAAGTGGGTCCAGGCCGCCCTGACGTCCGGATCCGCGCGGGATGACAGCGGGCTTTGTCTGGGTTGCCACACCCTGGGCGATCAGGCCATGCGGTCGCACACGTCCTCGCCCGAGAAGCTGGCTCGGATCACCTCGAAAATCCGAAAGAGGTTTCCCCCGGCCGGCGGTTCACCGGCCCTCTTCCTGGCCTCCTTGCTTGATTTGAAGGGGGGGCAAGCCGGCGGGGCGAAGTTGGCCTGCGCCGTGTGCCATAAAGAACACCGGGGCAGGAAATTCGACTTGACGGCCATGGACGATCGACGATGCCAAGCATGCCATGTCTACCGGTATCGCGACTTTGGGACAAGTCACCCTGAATTCACGCGTTTTCCATATGGGCGGCGGACCCGGCTGATCTTCGATCACGTTTCCCACCCCAAACACTTCAGAAAAAAAGGCCTGCTCAAAAAGGGCGATCCGCTCCCTTGCGGGCGCTGCCACGAGCGGTCCCCCGCGGGCGGCGAGATGTTGATGAAAGGGTTCGGAGAAAGCTGCGCCTTCTGCCATGAGGCGGATATTCGCGCCGAGGGCATCCCCATCTTCACGTTGCCAGCCCTTGATCTCGACACCCTCCGAGATGCCAATGTGGATGTGGGGGAATGGCCGGAGGAGGCCCAGGAGGAGGAAATCACCGCTTTTATGCGTTTTCTTCTCGCGTCGGACCCCGGCTTTGCGAAGGTGGAAGCGGCGCTGGAGGACGATGACGAGGAGAAGCAAGCAATCGCGGCCGGGCGGCTCGCCCGGCTGGTGAAGGCGCTCCTCTTTGACCTGTCAATAAAGGGGCAGAAGGGGTTCAATGACCGACTGGTGAAGGCGCTTGGACGGTCATTGAGCGAAGGCGAGACCCTTGGACTTATCATGCAAATGCCCGTTCAGATCGTCCGCGCGGCCCAGCGGTCCTGGCTGCCCAAGCTTGAATCCGAGATGTCCCGCTGGAAGGTGGAGGAAGAGAAGGAAAATTCCGATGGCAGGAAGGGAGGTAAGAAAGACAGACAGGCGAAAGCTTCTTCTGACGAGGGGTCGAGCGCCGCCGACGCCTGGCGCCGGGAGGACTTCTCGCTGATATATCGGCCCACGGGTCACGCGGACCGCTTCGTTCGCGGCTGGTTGGACCTCAGTGTCAAGGGCCGGAGGGGTTCGGCACTGGAGAAGGTTTTCACCGCTTTAACCGACGCTGCCTCGTTCCCGGACATGTGCGGGAAGTGCCACAGCGTTGACGAGGTCAAGGGCGTCCGCCGGGTGAACTGGGAGGAGAAGCGGCCGAGAAGCGATGAAAAGGGGTTCAACCGCTTCATCCATGCGCCGCACCTCACCCTGGGCGACGGGAAAAGGTGTTTCACGTGCCATCGCCCGGATCGCAAATCAGCGGACCTGTACAAGGATTTCAATCCCGCGAAATTCAACGGGAACTTCAAGCGGATCAAAAAAGCCGAGTGTGCCGCCTGTCACAAAAAGGCGGAGGCCCCGGAGGGCTGTCTGACCTGCCACAATTACCACATCGGCGAGAAGGGGAGGGGGAGGCTCACGTGGGCACGGCCAAGCACATCCCTTGAATGAACCCCCGGAAAATGTGAAAAGACAGAGGGGCCCTTTATGGAATGTTCTTGGCGCAGCGGAAACCCAGCGTGAAGTCCCAGCTGTTGAGCGGGTCCCGGTCCCGGTGCGCTGCGCGGAACCACGAGCCCCCGCGCAACCACCCGCCGAATGCCGGTGGCAGGTCCCTTC
This sequence comes from uncultured bacterium, assembly GCA_964423875.1. Taxonomy (GTDB): domain Bacteria; phylum UBA8248; class UBA8248; order JACPRG01; genus CAYRGS01. Next base: position 63,234 of record CAYRGS010000002.1, on the reverse strand, counting down.
GGATTCCGTGTGAGGGCGGTCCGGTAGTAATCCGGCCGATATCGGTCCTGAACCCATTCCCACACGTTCCCCACCATGTTGAGGCCATGGTCCGCGAAGCGCATCGGCACCATCACCTTGTCCGCCTTACGGGCCATCAGCCGGATCTGCGGCATCTCCGCCGCACAAAGCGGCCGCGGTACAGAAACTTGGAAACTTATTGGAAACTTCGCAGAATGTGGATGCTGAGAAGAACTACCCGGCTACGGGAACTTATTGAATTTAAACATTTATTTGGTGGAGGATACCGGGATCGAACCGGTGACCTCGTGATTGCGAACCACGCGCTCTCCCAGCTGAGCTAATCCCCCACCGCGCACTCATTATTTAGGGTTGCGCCCGGAAGGCTGTCAAGCGCTCGGCGGTTTTTCGGTGGTCGGTGTCGGAGGGTCGTCCCGCTCTCTCTTTCGCCAGTACTCCAGAAGGTCCAAAAGCGATTGCTCAAAGGGTATTATGGGCTTCCAACCCGTGGCCTGCTTCAGTTTCGTGTTGGCCCCGTCGCTCAAGGGCGTGTCGACGGGCCTCATTCTCTCCGGAACCTGGACCTTTCTGAACTCGAAAGGACTGAGAACAATCAGCCGGTCGAGGATCTGTTCGATGGACAGGACCGTATTGCCGCAGACGTTATAGGCCTCGCCGGGTTCTCCCCGTTCCATCAGAAGGACGTACGCTCGGACGACGTCCCGGACGTCGGTGAAATTTCGACGGGCGGTGAGGTTGCCCACGCTGATGTCGCCGCCGCCCGACGACTCCATCTCGGTAATTTGCCGGGCAAAATTACCGACCGCGTGCTTGTCGGCGGGCCCCGGCCCGATGTGATTGAACGCTCGGGCCCGCAGGATGTCCATCCCGTACGCCTGATGATAGAGAACCGCCGCTTGGTCGGCCGCGACCTTGCTGACGCCGTACGGATCATTCGGCCTCAAAGGCATGTCTTCCATCAACTTTCCGTTCGCCGGCGGGAGGCCGTAGACGCTGGCCGAGCTGACGAGCAGAATCCGGGATTTCCTCCCATGACAGCGACAGGCCTCAAGAAGGTTGACCGTTCCCATCGCGTTCACGCGAAAGGTCATCCAGGGGTCTTGCCACGCGATCGATACGACGGCCTGCGCCGCCACATGGTAGATCTCCCGAGGGTTGATCGCCGAGATTATCGCCCGGATCGCGTTCATCTCCCCCAGGTCGCAGGGGTGCAGGGGAATCCGGTCGGAAGGAAAATCTTCGGGAGGCGTTCCTCCGTAAATCGTTCCGACCACCTCCCGGCCTTGTGCCAGCAGGTGGTCCGCCAGCCACCTGCCGGCAAATCCCGTCGCCCCTGTGATTAGGACTCGATCTGACAATGGTCAATCCGTCCGCGTTGATTTGCTCAATGAGAGGTAGAAGCCCCGTGCCGCGCTCTATGAATTTACCACACCCGCGGCCGGATGGGTGGGTAAGTGGAGAAAATCCGAAATCGCAGATTGCGATCCGCAAACGCCTGATCCCGAACCCCGAAATGAGACGGGGCGGCAGGTCCATCGAGACAGCCGGGTGGACCCGTGGCGGGGGCGGCGTTCATAATAAGCGTCATATCAGGCGCTGAGAATCGAAAGGAATCCCTTTCGTCCCAGCTTGCCTCCGGATTTGTGGAAAAGGGATCGGATTCATGACGGATTTCGACGTGGCCGTTTTGGGAGGGGGGCCGGCGGGGTATGTGGCGGCGATCCGAGGCGCCCAACTGGGCGGGCGCGTGTGCGTCATCGAGCGGGATAAGGTGGGGGGCGTCTGCCTGAATTGGGGATGCATCCCCACCAAGAGCCTCATCGCCTCGACCGAGGTCTTGCGCCTGGTCAAGAGGGCAGCCGAGTTCGGCGTGGTGATTGATGGAGAGGTCCGGGCCGATTTCGCCGCGATGATCGCCCGGAAGGACAAAATCATCGCCGGAATGGTGAAGGGCGTCGAAGGTCTGTTCAACAGTCACGGTGTCACACATATTCGGGGGCGGGGAGCGCTCCGCTCCGCGAGGCGCATCGAGGTGAACGAAGCGGACGGAAGTGTCTTGGACCTGTCCGCGGACAAGGTCCTCCTGGCCACGGGTTCCCGTCCGGCGCAGTTTCCCGCGTTCCCCACCGACGGCAAGGACATCCTCTCCTCGGACGACGCCGTTGTCATGGAGGAGATCCCCGAGAGCCTCCTCATTATTGGCGCAGGGATCATCGGATGCGAGTTTGCCTTCCTCTTCAGCGCCCTGGGATGCAAGGTGACGATGCTGGAGATGCTCCCCCGGGCCGTCGCGACCGAGGACGAGGATATCTCGAAACTACTCGAGCGGGAGCTGAAGAAGGAGAAGATTCGTCTCATTGTCGATCAGGAGATCGAGGGTGTGGAGAAAAAATTCGGTTCCGTCGAGGCGAAGCTGGCAGGCGGAGAGCGTGTGAAGGCCCAAAAGGCCCTGATCTCGATTGGCCGGGCGCTGAACACCGGCGACATCGGTCTCGAGGCGGCGGGCGTCGCCCTGGTGGAGGAGGGACACATCCGGGTTAATGGGCGAATGGAGACCGGCGTCTCCGGCATCTACGCCGCCGGAGACGTGGCGGGGGGGAAGCTCCTTGCCCATAAGGCCAGCGCGGAGGGGATCGTTGCCGTCACGAACGCCCTAGGGGGCGACAAGACCATGCGCTACGAGACCATCCCTGCCGGGATCTTTACGCACCCCGAAATCGGAAGCATCGGCCTCACCGAAGCCCAGGCCAAGGAGGCGGGAAACGGCGTCAAGATCGGCCGCTTCCCGTACCGGGCGCTGGGGCGCTCCCAGGCAGTCGGGGAGATCGCCGGCGAGGTCAAAATTGTCACCTCCGAGGGGACCGGAGAGATCCTGGGCGTCCACATTATCGGTGCGAGCGCGGCCGAGTTGATTCACGAGGCCGCCGTCGCCATGACCTGGGAGCTCAGCGTGGACGAACTGGCCGAGACGATTCACGCCCACCCCACGCTCGCCGAGAGCGTCATGGAGGCCGCTCACGTTGTTCGCGGGATGAGCGTTCATCAGCCGAAAGTCTGATACGGGGGCTAAGGGCGCGGAATCATCGATATCCCTCAGCCCGAGGGCGCCTTCCGGTCGAGGCGGTTTCCAACGGGGGTACGGCTGTAGGGTTACTCCGGAAGATCAAGAAAGCCGGGGGGGGGGGGCGATAGGCATCGACACGGTTTCGAAATTCGGGATGACCCACCCCCTGGGACCCCCGGCGGAGGACTTAATCGACTTGGACACCCCTCTGTCTATCCTGGAAGTTTTGCACCGGGCGCTGGGGAACTCTAAATATCGCTCGTGTCCGCTTCTTCGCCGGATCGTGGATGCGAGCCGGCTTGGGCGAAAACGGGAGAGGGGTTTTTATCCACTCTGGGGTAGAATGATCATTCGATGCGTCCGCTGGGGAGAGGCCGCGGTTTCACGCTTCATCTCAGGAGGAATACCGGATGGCGCCAAGCGAAGAGAAATCGGACGACGGAAAGCTCGACCGGCTGCTGAGCGCGGTGGAGTCCCTCCAGGGCCGGTTGGACGGGCCGGAGGTCCACTCCTCTCCGCTGTTTTCAGCGGACGATTATAAGGAGCTCATCGAGTCGAGGCTGCGCCGGGGGATTGTCCAGTCCGTTCTCCGAACCTCGCTGATAACGCTTGTGGTCCTGGCCGCGGCGTTGGGGACAGCCGGCTGGTTTTGGATGAACCGGGGGATCGGCGTCCTGGCGGATGACCTCCGGGAAAAGCAAATCCCCGCGGCCCTTCGGGAACAGGTGGGGGAGCGCCTGAACGCCGCCGTTGTTGAGAAGTCCACGGAGCTGACCGTGAGCTTCCTAAGGGAGATGAAGAAGGCCCGTTGGGAATTGGCGGAGCGATTTCTCTCCTCGGGCGCGAAGCTTCAGCAGGTTCAGGGCCTTCAGATCCTTCGGATGTCCGATGACCCCCGCGCGGTGGAGCGGGTCCTGAAATTCATGCGGCAAAAAGGTGTCCTAAACCCACTGTCTATCGACCTGCGGCGGGCGAACTTCGATTACGGCGTCCAGGCCCTGCTGGCTTTGGGGACGGAAGAGGCGCGGACCGCCCTGCGCCAAATCATCGCCGATCCCGGTTACGCCAGCGGTGTTCGAGCGGATGCGGTGAGGGCTGCGGCCATCCTGAAGGACCACAAAGCCCTGCCGGCGTTGCGCGCGGCGTTGGGGGATTCGGATCACGAGGTCCGGCTGGCGGCCGTCGATGCGGTCGAGCGTCTGAAAGCCCGGGAGACCTGGCCCTATCTTGTCCGGATGCTCTCCTCCGGGAAACATCAGCGAGACTTCCCGGCGATTATCGCCGTCTTGAAAAACCTGAAGGTGAGCCAGGCCGCCGAAGCAGTGGTCGAGGTCGTTCAACGAACGTCGAAAAACCCGGCGGACCTGCCCGCGAATCAAAAGACCCACCTGGAGGGGATCACGTACTTCCGCACGCTGGAGGTGGAAGCGGCCCTTCCGGTCCTGTTCGAATTTCTCATGCACCCGAACCCTGAAGTTCGCCTCCAGGCCGTTGCGGCGGTCCGCCAATTGGCGGGAAGTCGGTTGGGTACCCTGGGGGATTGGAAGACCCGGGACGCGGAGTGGCGCGTCCAGATGGTCTCAAACTGGAGAAGGGTGGCCATCGCCTCGGGGAAGGTGAAGCCCAAGCCCGGAGAGGTCGGCGTCGTCGCGCCCGCGACCCCGGGGTCCCCCATTCCGGAGACGGAAGCGCGCGGGCTGCGAACTCCGGAGGTGGATGGCCGAGGCCCGGCAACGGCCGGCGCGGAAGTCCCAACGCCCGCCGGCAATCCGCCGGAATCCCCCGGAAAGCAACCGGCAAGCGCGTCGGCGCCTCCGAATCCAGGGGCCAATCCCTGACGGCGTTCTTACTGTCCCAGGCCGGAGATGACCGCCGCCCCCGCTACGATGAGGGAGGCGCCCGTCAAAAGCTTGGCGGAAATCTGTTCTTTTTCCCGCAGGAATATCCAGGAAAACAGAATCACGAGGAGGGGAAAGGTGTGCACCAGGGGGACGACGATGCTTACCGTTCCCTTGCGGAGGCCTTCTAGGAGGAGGTAGAGCGCGAGGGCGATGCCGAGTGAGTGTATGAAATAGAGGCCCAGGCCCCTGGCGTTCCGATTGAAACGGGAGCCGGCGGGAAGGAAAGGAACCACCAGAAGGAGCGCGACGAGGGCCCCGACGTTCGAGATCGCCATTCCCGTGATGGATGATGGGATCAATTCCAGCCCCATTTTCCGCAACGTATGCGCCAGGCCGAAGAACACCGCTGCGAGAACCGGATAGATATAGCCTGATTTCGATTTGACCCGGACATTGGACTCGTAGGCCAGGGCGCCGCACCCCCCGACAATCGCCAGGGTTCCCAGCCAGACCCAGGCGTTGGGACGGTCGCCCAGCATCACCATGGCCGTGGCGGCGCTGAACAGGGGAGAGGTCCCGAGGACCGTAGCCCCCCGGGCAATCCCCACCCGGTTGAACCCCACGAAATAGCAGATCACACCGAGACCGGGGTCCATCATCCCCGCGAGGAAAAACCACAAGCCCGCGGCGCTGAAGAGATCGTGGCCGGCGGCCATCCAGAAAGCCAGAAGGCCGAAAATGCTCAGGTGGACGACCCCCTGCATGAGCGACCCCATATAAGGCGTGGAGGTCCGCAGGGCGGCGCGCGCGGTGAACTCCGAGCAGGCGAAAATGGCCGCGGCGTAGAGTGCCAGAGCGATGGGTCCGTAAAACATCTGTATCCTCATGGAAAGACTGGACGGATGTCACGGGCAAAAGGTCACCCGGCCCGAAACAGCGGGAAGGCCGCCCAAGCGATTTGTCTCGATCCTTATTCCAGCGCGTCGGCGACCAGCTCCACGAGGTCCTTGACGACGAGCCGGTCGTCGGCGTTCTTGGTCTTGATGCCGTCCTCGAACATCTGCATGCAGAAGGGGCAAGCGACGGCGACGGTGTTGACGTCGGCGTCCAGGGCGTCCTGGACGCGGATGCGGTTCACCCGGTCGTCCGCCTCGCCGTCCTCCATCCAGGCGAAGCCCCCGCCGGCGCCGCAGCACAGGCCGTTGGCGCGGTTGCGCTTCATCTCTCTGACCTCGGCCCCGGGAAGGGAGGAGACCACGTCGCGGGGCGCGTCGTAGACGCCGTTGTGCCGGCCCAGGTAGCACGAGTCGTGGTACGTGATGCGTCCGATATCCGGACCCGATAACTGAATCTTCCCCGTGCGGAGGAGGTCGGCGACGAATTCGGCGTGGTGGACGACTTCGTACTTGCCGCCTAGCTGCGGGTATTCCCGCTTGAAGGTGTTGAAGCAGTGCGGGCAGTGGGTGAGGACCTTTTTAACGCCGTGCTTCTCCAGCGTCTCGATGTTCTTCCGGGCCAGGATTTGGTAGGTGTACTCGTTGCCGGCCCGCCGGGCGGGATCGCCGGTGCAGACCTCATCGGCCCCGAGAACGGCGAAATCCACCCCCGCCGCCTTCAAGACTTTCACCAGGGCGCGGGCGGTCTTCATGTTCCGGTCCACCAGGGCGGAGGTGCAGCCGACCCAGTAGAGGATCTCCGCGCTTCCCTTTTCCGAGAGCAGAGGAACGTCGAGCTCCTCCATCCAGTCCGTGCGCGAAAACCGGGTTCCCTTCCAGGGGTGCATCCGCTCGTCCATGCTCTTGAGGAAGGTCTGGGCCGTCTCGGGCATCTTGGATTCCATCAGGACCTGGTGGCGGCGGGCCTCGATGATCTTCGGGATGTGCTCGATGTGGACGGGGCAGGCCTCCTGGCAGGCGCCGCACGTCCGGCACGCCCAGATGGCCGCGGGGTTCAGCGTCTCAACGAGGGAGGGCGCTTCCTCCGAGGGGCCGTGGTCGGTCATGTGGCGGCGGATGCCTAGGATGATGTTCTTGGGCGACAGGGGCGTTCCGCTCAGGTGGGCCGGGCACGCGGCGTCGCACTTCCCGCACCCGGTGCAGGCGTCGGCGTCCAGGAGGTCCTTCCAAGTCAATTCCTTGAGCTTCGAAACGCCGAAGGATTCGGCCGTCTCGTCCTCGAAATCGATGTATGAGAGCGCGGGCTCGGTTCGGGCGTCCAGGTTCCGGAACAGGATCCCCAGGGGGGCGAAGACGGCGTGGCTGAGCTTCGACCAGCCCATGTAGGCGATGAGGCCAAAGGAGAGGACGACGTGAATCCACCACCAGACGCGGTGCCAGGCGAGGAGGCCGGCCTCGGACGGGATCGCGGCGGAGAGCCCCCGGGCCAGAACGTACCCGACAGGCGACCAGACCGCCCACTCGGGGTGTGGGCCGAGCTCGGTCGCGCCGATCCGAAGACCTTCGACAAGAAAGCCGGTCAGGAAGACCCCGATCAATCCGAAGAGCGCGGCGGCGTCGTCCCAGCTCTCCGACAGGTGGGGCGGGCGCAGGACGTAGCGCCGGAACCCGAGGAGGATGAGGCCCGCCACGCCCAGGGCCATCAAGAGGTCGCCGATGAGGGAGTACCAGAGGTAGAAGCCCCCCTTCCAGAAATCGACTCGGAGCCCCAGATAGCCGAGGTCCTTCTCGATGGCGATGATCGTCGTGGCGATGAGGGCCGCGACGAAGCCGATGAAGAGGAAGAGGTGTCCGACGCCCGGAAGCCGTTCGCGAAAGAACCCCTTGTGGGCGAACGCGTAGACGATGAGGCCCCGGACTCTCTCGCCCCAGCGGTCGAGGCGGTCCGCCGGCTTTCCGATGCGCCAGAGGCGGACGCGCCGCCAGAGTCCCCAGACGAAGACCCCCACCGACGCGAGGGCGATCAGGTAGATCCATTCACCGCCTGGAATGTTGCCGAAAACCTCGCGGGTCGCTTCCATGAAGCCTTTCTTTCCGGCCGGGTGGTTCGGTTCGAGGCGGTTGCGGCCCCCTCCCGGGTTCGGGCGTCGCCCATTATACGCACGCGGAACGCTTAAGCGGACATCCGCCATCTGGTAACCTGGGGGGTATGATGTTGGCATGTTGACGGCGTCCCGGTTCTGGTGGAGAGGACCCGATTGGATTTTCAGCCCGACGAGACGCAATCCCGCATCCGGGACCTGGCGAAGGCATTCGTGAAGGAGTGTGTGACGCCCGAGGCCGAGACCTGGGATCGCGAGGAGCGCATCCCGGAGGATTTCCTCACGCGCATGGCCCAGCAGGGGTTCCTCGGGATGGTCGCCCCGGCCGAGTGCGGAGGGAGCGGCATCGATTCGGTGGGCTGGGTCCTGGCCGTGGCGGAGGTCGCCGCCGCCTCCCCGGCGCTCGGGTTTGTGATGTCCATCAACAACCAGTTCTGCGACACGATTCAAAGCGCGGCCGACGATGAGCAGAAACAGCGGATTCTGCCCGACCACGTCGCGGGCGGAAAAATCGGGTCCATCGCCCTGACCGAAACCCGGGCGGGGTCCAACGTGACGGCGATCGAAACCTCGGCCACAAAAGCCCGTGGCGGATACGTTCTGAACGGGGAGAAGGTTTTCGTGTCCAACGGAGCGTATGAGGGAGTCGCCCTCGTGTGCGCCCGGACCTCGGAGGACCGGCGCGGCGGGCTGACGTTTTTTATGGTGGACAAGCGCGCCGAGGGCGTGCGGCATGAGCTGATGCCCCGGACCCTCGGCCTGCGCGCGGCCAACATGACGGTTCATCGCTTCGAAGACTGCTTTGTCCGGGCCGAAGACCGGCTGGGGGAGGAAGGCGCCGGCTTCGACTTGATTCAGACAGCCGTCGGAATTGGGCGTTTGGGGATCGCGGGCCAATGCGTGGGCATCGCCCGGGCGGCCCTGGCCCTGGCGCTTCTGCACGCGAAGACGCGGGAACAGTTCGGCGGGCCGCTGGCTAGCCTCCAGGCCGTTGTGTTCTCTCTGGCGGACATGGCGACGGCCATCGACGCCGCCGAGCTCATGACCCTGCGCGCCGCGTGGCTGAAGGCGCGGGATCGGTCCTGGGGGACCGAAGCGGCCATGGCGAAGCTGCTGGCGTCGGAGGCGGCGGGCCGAGTGACGGACGCGGCCCTTCAAATTCACGGCGGGATCGGCTATTTCGAGGCCTCCCGGATCGCCCGGCTCTACGTCGACGCGCGCGGGGCCAGGCTGTTCGAGGGAACGACGGGGATCATGAGGCTGTTGATCGCCCGGGAGGTCATCGGGGAGCTCAAGTGAACCCGCAAAGAGGTTCCCGGGGTAAGGGGAGGGGGCCGGGAGGGTGTGAAGTGGATATGACCGAGTGCCGGGTTGTCCTGATGACGTGCGGAAGCGAAGAGGAGGCCGGGAAGATTGCGGAGGCCCTGGTCATGGAGAACCTCGCCGCGTGCGTCAACATCGTTCCGAAGGTCACGTCTGTTTACCGGTGGAAGGGAGAGGTTTGCCGGGACGCCGAGGTCCTGCTGATCGCCAAGACGCGGGAAACCCATCTGGCCGCTCTGGAGGGGCGCGTAAAGGCGCTCCACAGTTACGACGTGGCGGAGGTCATCGTCCTGCCCATCGTCGCGGGCTCGCGGGAGTATCTCGATTGGGTGGGGGAGGTCTGCCCGTAGGCCGGGTGGAATCGAGCGGGCGGTTTCACCCGGCGCGGCCGGTCCGGGTCTTGCAAGTCGATTGATGAATTTGTGTTGGGGCCGGATCGGGATTTCGGAGGATTCGCGCATGCGCCGGGCTGTTGTCCTGACAGGCATTTTGATCGCCGCGGCCGCGTGGGCCATCCAGAGGGACCCAGGCCATCCCGAGACGTTCGAGTTGAGACCCTCATGGTCTTTGAGTGGGGTTGTCATGGCACAAATTTGCATTTGACCTTAATTCCATCTCAGAATGAAAATGCTGACAATGTTTTCCTATTTCCCAAAGTTCGTGAGACTTCCGGGAAATGTTAGAATGTAAGCTATGATCCCACATCTTTATGCTTGGAAAGCTTGAAGAGGCATTGGGTTGTATCCCGCATCGACATAAGACAACGCGGAAAAGGGGGCGGGGGTTGAAATAAGTATGGTGTTCCCCTAACAACCCCGCCGTTTTTTCGTTTCGCCACAATCACTCGCTATCGCCTGACTTTCCTTCCCAATAAACGATTCCCACGGTTTTGTTTCGTGGAGGACTCGGGGTCAGGTCCTGCATTCCAACAAATTATTCCCAACAGGCGTGTGGCGGGCCGGGATCGTCTATCGCCACAACAAAGTTTTCCGGGGGGCTGGCTTACAAAAGAGCCACGTGGGATTCTCTTCGGTTTGTGATTCAACCCCGGTCGGCGCGGACTTCCTCGACGAGCCGCTTGAACTTGTCGAGGATTTCCCGCTCGATTTCGGATTTCGCGTAGGGGCTGGGGAAGAGGAAGACGCGGCTTTCGCCGAACAGGCCGGTCCAGGCTTCGTCCGTGGACTCGATGAGCCCGCCCTCTCCGGGGACCTTCCCGCCCACCAGTGCTTCGAGCGCCTTCTTGTAGATGAAACAGACCACGCGCGGATTTCCCGACTGGATCTGATACAGGACGAACTGTGCGCCCAGGGAGAACTCTTCCTCGGTGATCTCATCGGCCCGGGCCGTAGGGCGGGGAACAAGGTCCGTGATGCCGAGGCCGCTGTCGAGAAGGGCCTCGTCCTCCCGTCCGTCATCGGCGTTTTCCACGAGGCCGGCCAAGCGCAGCCGTTTCCAGAACCGCTTGCCTAGGTTGCCCCGGTGATAATGACCGGCCTCCATGCTGGGGAGGGACGGATTCAGGCCGACGAAGAGGACATCCAGACCGGGCCGCCAAATGGGGGCGAGGGTTTGAATTTCTTTGTTTTGCCAGAAGATGTCGATGACTTGCATGACGGGATTCCGGAGCGTCGAGGGATCAGGAGGGTTCTTTTTTCGCCGACCAGAAGGTCTTGAGCGTTCCTTGGTAGGGGAGGGGGATCGGGTTGAACCGCCCGGCGTTGATGTCCACGAACCGGGTTGTCCCCAGCATCCGGGCCACGTCGCTCGGCGTGAACATCCGCTCCATGACCACCTCCTGGACCCGTTCGTAGACCTTTCCTTTTCGTAAAAACGCCGTGGATTCCACCCGCCCGGTCGATTGTTTGGCCGAATAGGACAACCGGACAACGAGGGAATCGTCCTTCCCTTCGGCAAAATCCGCGCGGCCGTTCCAGTAGGTTTCGTAAAACTCCTGGTCGTTGAGATCGAACAGGAAGATTCCCCCCGGCTTCAGCGTCTTGTAGACGTTGCGGAAGACCTTCTGGAGGTCGGACTTGGTGGGGAGGTGATTGAGGCTGTCGTAGACGCATGTGACCAGATCCGCCGCGTTTTCCTTCGACCACTTCCGCATGTCCCCGCGGACATATGTGATTTTCCGTCCCCCCTTCGCCTTGCGGGAGTTCTTTTCGGCGACGGCCAGCATGTCTTTGGAGAGGTCCACGCCGGTGACTGTCCAGCCTTTTGCGGCGAAGAGGATGGCCAGCCGGCCCGTCCCGCACGCCAGGTCGATCATCGCCCCGGGCTTGATGCCTTCGCCCTTGAGCAGCGCCGAAGACCGCTCGAAAATCGCACGCGCAAAATCCCCAGTCCAGTGCCGGTCATACAACTCGGCCAGTCGGGAGTAGGGGGGGGAAGGTTTGATGGTCCGTTTCCTTTTCGGTAATGATGCGCCCGCGTTCAGCTAGGGGTCCAGAAGCTCGCGGCATTTCGCCGTGAACGCCGGGATGACCCGCTTGTAATCGCCCACGACACCGAATTGAGCCCGTTCGAAGATGGGGGCCTCGGGGTCGGTGTTGATGGCCACGATGTTCTTGGACGGTCCGGCGCCGACCATGTGCTGCGTCGCCCCGGAGATCCCCACGGCGAGGTAGAGGTCGGGACTCACGATCTTGCCTGTCTGGCCGACCTGGTATTGCGGCGGGACCCAGCCCGCGTCCACCGCCGCGCGCGACGCCCCGAGCGCCGCTCCCAGAACCTCGGCGAGTTCCTCCAGGTAACTGAAGTTCTCCGCCCCGCCCAGCCCCCGGCCGCCGGAGATCACGATGGCGGCGTCCTCGAGTCGCACCCCCTCCGTTTTGACGCTGACCTTCTCCAGGAACTTGACCGGGAGGGAGGCCGCGTCGAGCCTCGCCGGCCGCGATTCGACCTCGCCCGTCCGGTCTGCGTTCGCCTCGGCGCGGGGGAAGGCCTTCGGCCGGAGGGCGATCACCTGCATGGGGCCGCCCCGGGAGGATACCTCGGCCATCGCGCTTCCGCCCCAAACGGGACGGCTCACGACAAGCTTGTCCCCCTCCCGGCGAAGGTTCACGCAGTCGCCGGCCAAGTGAGCGTTCTGCCGGTGGGCCACGCGCGGGGCCAGATCGCGGCCGACATCGTTGAGCGCGCAGAGGAAGACCGAGGGCTTGACGTCGTCGATGACGCCGTTGACCACCGAGGAATAGGCGCCGCCCTCGTACGCGGCGAGCAGGGGGTCGTCCACGACAATGGCCCGGTCCGCGCCAAGATGGATCAACGGCTCTCCCAGGCCGGACACTTCGCATCCCGCCAGCAGGGAGACAACCGCCGCGCCGGACTCGCCGGCCAGCTTCCGGGCGGTTCCGATCACCTCGGCCGTGACGGAAGAAAACCTTCCGTCCGCGCTCTCGGCCAGGGCCAGGATGGGTTGTGTCACACTGTTCTCCCTCAAAGAAGCTTCCGCTCGCGGAGGAGGAGGGCCAGGTTTCCGGCCGCCTCTTCGAGCGAGTCGCCTTCGACGATTTGGCACTGACTCTCGTGTTGGGGAATGTAAAGGCGAAGGAGGTCCTCGCCGGAACCGTCGTTGCCCAACCCGCCGAGCGGGATGTCGAGGTCCGCCGCGCTCCACGTGGGCACCTCTTTCCGCGACGCCCTCAGAATGCCGGGAACCGTGGGCAGGCGGGGTTCGTTGATCTCGTTGCTGATGGTGAGGATGCACGGCAGCGGCACGTCATAAGCCGCGCTTCCGTCCTCGATGACCCGCTCGACGCGGAGGGAGATCTCGCCCGGCTCGATCTTCTGGACCTGCGTGACGGCGGGCAGCCCCAGGTTCTCGGCGACTGCGAGGCCCGTCGCGCCCGAGCTCCAGTCGGAGGATACTCGGCCGAAGAGGATCAAATCGTAATTTTCGATTTTCCGAATCGCCGCGGCCAGGATTTGCGCGGAGCCGAAGGCGTCGGATCCCTTGAATGAAGGGTCGCTCAGCAGGATGCCTTCGTCGCATCCCATGGCCAGGGCCTTCTTGATGTTGTCCTTCGGACCGTCACCGCCCACGGTGAGGACGGTGACGGTTCCGCCCAAGGCTTCTTTGAGCTGAACGGCGGCCTCGAGGGCATATTCGTCGAAGTTGCTGATGACGGGTGACACGTTCGGAGGCGGGACGACGCACTTGGCGTCCTCATCCACCTTGAAATCGCGGGCGGGGATGTCCGGGTCCAACACTTGTTTAAAGCAAACGATGATATCCAAGGCATTAACTCTCAGTGGAGCAAGGGGTTTAGCCAACCCGGCAATTCTCCCCCTCGTTGACCTCAACCGCAGACGCCAACCCGGGGCTCTGTCCCCCCACATTGAAATCGTGGAAAATTAACAGTCAAGCGGTGTGGGTGTCAAGTTGCGGCTGGATTTTCGGGGATTAGCGGCAAAGTCAGAGGAATAATTTCTAGAAGTGGTAACGGTTATGAGCGTGAAGGCGGGTCGGGGCTTTCATTTCCGTTCCTGAGTCGCTGTGTCGCGTGCCAATCCACAATTGCACCGCCCGGCGCTCTCGGCCATTTTTTCGCCGCGCCGGTTTACAAAGCCTTGATCACCACCTTCAGGGCCTCTTTGCGCATCATGCTCCGCAGTGCTTCCTCGACCTCGGCAATGGGTCGCTCACCGGACAAGAGCCGCTCGGCCTCGAAGGCCGGATCGGCGAGCATTGTCAGGGCTTGGCGAACCATCGCCGGACGATGATGATAGACGCCCTTCACCGTGATCTCGCTGTAGTGCATCCATTGGGCATCGAGGGGCAACGTTGTATCGGCCGGACAGCCGCCGAACAGGCAGACGACCCCGCCGGGCCGAACGGACACAATCGCGTCGGCCCACACTGCCGGCACGCCTGTGCAGTCGATCGCGAAATTGGCCCCAAGACCGCCGGCGGTTCGGGTCTTGACCGTTTTCGCTTGGCCACCGCCGTGTTCGATGGCAACGATCTCGTCCGCCCCGAAGGCTTGGGCTGCTTCGAGTCTTGGACGATTGGGGTCGGCCGCAATCACCCGATAGCCCGCCCGTTTGAGCGCGGCCACGTGCAGGAGCCCGATCGGGCCCGCCCCGAATACAATGACCTCGACGGCCCTTGTCTCATCTTGGGCGTCGAGCCCGCACGCCTCCATCCCGTGAAGGACGCAGGCGAGCGGTTCGGCGAGGGCCGCCTTCTCGAAGCCCAGGCCGGCCGGCTTGTGGTGAGTGCTCGTGCGTACGAAGCGCTCCGGAACTAGGAGATACTCGGCGAAGGCGCCGTTGAGGTATTTCAAGTCTGGGCAGAGGTTCTCGCGGCTCACGAGGCAGTATGCGCATTCCTGACAGGGGGCGGAGTTTGCGACCACCACGGCGTCGCTGACGGCAAAGTTGATCACGCCCTCGCCCGCCGCGGCGACCTCGCCCGCCATCTCATGGCCGAACAGCGTGGGCGGTGTCAGCATCCGGGGGTGGCCGCCACGGCGATACACCTTCACGTCGGTGCCGCACGTCGTGGCCGCCCGGACGCGCAACAGGATTTCACCCCGGGCGGGCGGAACCACCGGCGTCTCGCGGATTTCGATGTGCTCGGGTCCGAGCAACATGGCCCCGCGCATCGTCTTCGGGATTGCGTTTTGAGCGGCCATCAGGCGTCGGGAGACCTTTGAGAGGGTGTGAACAACACTTTTAGCGCCTGCCTCGTCCTCGCGAGCTTCACCCCGCGCTCGAAGTCCTCCAGCGGCAGCCTGTGCGTAGCAAGGGGGGCGGGATCGAGCTTTCCTTCGGTGAGCAGCCGGAATATCTCCGCCTGTTCAGCCGTCCCCCCGGAGTAGGTCCCGATCACGCGGCGCTCGTGTTTGAACAGATCATTGATCTCGAAATCGGCGCGCCCGCCCTCGGGGGCATGGGCGAACAGCACGACCGCCCCGCCTTCGCGGCTCAGGGCGAGTCCCTCGCCGAGCGGCCGCGCCCCCCCCACCGTGTCGAACACCGTTTCCGCGCCCAGTCCGCCGGTCATGTCCCGGATCGCGTCGGCCGCCTCCCCGCCGGGGTTCACCGCCTTGCCGGCCCCAAGGCGCAACGCATGAGCCCGACGCTCGGCGACGGGATCGGAAACGGCCACCTGGACCTCTGGCCACAGCGCCTTCAGGACTAACAGGTGGAGCAGGCCCATGCTGCCCGCCCCCAGGATGAGCATCGCGCCAACGCCGTCCGCGCCCGCCCGCCGGACGCCCCGCAACACGCAGGCGGCAGGCTCCATGAACACCGCCGCCTCGTCCGCGAGCCCATCGGGAATCCTGCGCGCCGCAAGGTTCTGCGCCCGCGGACGCACCAGGATATGTTCCGCGAATCCGCCGGGCTCGAGAAGGTTCTCCCTGAAAACGTTGCACATGGTCTCCGCGCCCCGCCGGCATAGATGGCAAGCGCCGCAAGGCACATGGTGGGGCACGGCCACCCGGTCGCCGTCCTCGAAGCGTGTGACACGGCGTCCCTTGTCCACCACCTCGCCCACAACCTCGTGGCCGAGGACCTGGCCCGGGGACGCCGCGCCGGTTCCGAGCTTAAACAGGTCGGTGCCGCAAAGCCCCACTACACGCAGGCGCAAGAGCACCTCCTCATCGCCCGGTTCCGGGACCGGGCGCTCTTCGATTGCTGTCCTGTCGCCCCCCCGGCAGGCCACGACGCGGTGTGTCGTGGGAAGTGTATTGCTCGTCATGGAGACTGTCGACCCGTAGCGGGAAATCCAAAGCGGGCGTCCCGCCCGCCAGCTTGATTTGAGCCGGCGCTCAATCGCCCGGCGCGATGTAGACCCCATCTTGCGGCTCATTCGAGCATGACGCTTCGATACAAGCAAGCCGCCCCAAGTGCGGCTCGACGTTGACCCGCGTAAGGTGACAGACTTGGATTTTCCATTTGATCTTAAGATACGACAGACCGAAAGGCGCTTTCTCTTCTAGCATCAGCGTATTGGTCTCCCCCTGCCACTTTCTCGCGGGGTACCCAATAGATGAAGCGAAAAAGATTCCATTGACAGTTATTTTAATCGTCCTCTGAGGCTTAGTTACACGGAGCCAGAATCACTTCGGATGCGGGATTGCTGGCCTGCCGGGAGGTCTCAAGCACTGGTCGCTGCGAAGCCTCGAAGTCCGTCTCATCAAAATGGGCGGCCGGATCATGCGGCATGCCGTTACATCATCTTTCAGTTGGCTGAGGTCGCCGTACCCGAAAAGACGTTCGCTCATATCCTTGAGCAAATCCACCACCTGCGTCCCGTGCCAGTCTGAACGCTGTGAGCGCAATCCACCCGAGGACAAAATGCTGAACATTATCTCCCTTCCAGATAGACATGCTGGGAAGGCTCACCTACCCGGAGGCGTAACATAGTTTTCAAAGTGAACATCAATCTAATCAGGGTTTCAGACGCTGGAAATGGGGTTGATTGGTACGGTGAAGGGTGGTTAAATGGAACCACCTCGCAACGAGTGGTCAGTACATGCCTGTCCGGATTTGAAATAGAAATTCCCGGATTAAACAAAAGGAGTCCAAGACATGATCAGGGTTCTAGTCCGGATGGGCGCACTGGGAATTTTGCTTGGCGTTCTGTTAGCTATACTCGAATGCTTGATCCTATTCTTTTTTTGGTTTGATCATAGGCCCTACACCAGGATAGATTTTTTTGGTTTCTTACCCATTTCTTTCATTCTAAGTGTTCCAGTATGGTTCTTCTGCTATGTGCTGATTTGCGGTGTCGGCGTTCTCGTCTTTCGAAGAAAGGAACCAATGGTTCTAAAAAAGGCCTTACTGTCGGCTTATGTTTCGCTGGGGATTGGATTCTTTCTACTAGCTAATTTCTCCTGGCCACATTGGGAAGTCACTCCTGTTCGCCTCTCAGCGCTGAGGGGTTCTTTTTTCCTGTTCTCGTGTATTGGCCTCACTTTAATTTCGGTTTTTACCTACAAGATTCTTCAACGCCTTTCGATGCGTTTGCTTTCATGGGTTGCAGTTTCTTCGCTCGCTGTAATTGCGATTCTGCTTTTGTCTGCGATTACATCCCTGCCGCCGGTTTTTCCCAGGAATGCTAACTTCCAACACGTTCCTACTAAGATTCTGACATCAGAAGACAAAAACTTGCCCAACATTATTCTTGTTGTCATCTTGAACCTTCGAGCCGACCATCTTCTTTCCTATGATTATCCGTTACCCACAACCCCCTTCTTAAGCCAGTTGTCGAAAAGGGGACAACAATTCGAGAACTTTTATGCCCAATGCTCCTTACCGAAATGCTCTCTCGCTACCTTGCTAACCGGCACCCATCCTGGGAAACATGGTTTATTGGTTAAACGATGGGGTAGGAAAAACGGGAAGTATGTAACACTTTCTCGTACTCTTCCGACCCTTCTTGATGTCTTTAGGAATAGGGGCTACAATGTGGCCTCGTTCGTAAGTCATGATTATTTGGAGGCCGACTACGGTTTGTTCCGGGGTTCGCAATTTCATTTCGAGTCGTGGCTCGATCACTATGGACGAGGAGAAGAAATCCTTTATCTAAAGAAAAGACTATTTGTTTCTCGCTTATTGGAACAATTCTCGCCGGAATTGTTTCGACTGACAGAGCACCTTAACTATGAGTGGACAAAGGTGTTTCTTAAATTCTTTAGACTCTATCAGCTCGATACCTATAATTACTGGACGTGGATCAACAGGGTTGCATCAGCCTACCTCCAGCATTTGAAAAGCGACGAAGCGTGGAGCCAAAATCGGGCAAAGTTCTTTCTCTTGATTCAGTATAGTGAGCTCCATGATCTTTTCGACCCTCCAATGGAATATGTAAGGAGGTTGTATCCCGGAACAGTCTTTCAATATTTAGATACAAAGATGGCTCAGAAAATCTATGATCGCTTGGGGGGAAAAGGTAAAGAGCATAAAGCCAAAGAGGTAATAAAGAAGCGCGTTACTATGCAATACGACGGTGAGGTAAGGTATACCGATGACGGTCTAAAAGATCTATTTTCACGTCTCGATGGGTTGGGCGTTATGGATAATACGATCTGGATTGTAACTTCCTTGCAAGGGGCAGAACTTCTGGAGCATGGGAGTGTTCGAGGTAGGGAACTTTATGAGGGACAAGTGAGGGTACCCTTTATGATGGGATGGCGAGGAGGAATTGGGAGCGGAAAACACGTCAAAGGAATGTCGGGATTGGTCGATGTAATGCCTACGCTGCTGGAACTGGTGGGAATAGCTGAGGCAAATCTTGAAAAGTCGAGGCATGTCCAAGGGCGGAGCTTTCTAGGGGAGTTGATGAATGACGCTCGAAGAAAACCAAGGGAAACGATATATGGAGAGAATCCCTCTCTAGGAAGCAGTTTTTTACGGTGGCGAAATGGGAAGCTGCTGATAACGAATGAAAATTCCGGGTCGCCAACGATACGTCTTTTTGATTTAAAGAAGGACCCGGAGGAGAAAAAAGACATCTTCAAATCCCCGCGAGATGAGGAATTGTTGCGGATGCTCAAAAGGTATAAAACCCCCCCTGGCAGTAGAATGTGGGGGAAGAGGGTGAAAATCCATGCACCTCTTGCAGATTGACGAGAGCGCGGACCGTATCTTCCTGATCCACCATGGCGAAGTCGAAACCCACGACCAGACCATCTTCAACGGCCAGCTCACCGTGGACATCGCGGCCCAGGGCGTGGCAGACCTGGAGCGGACGAGTAATCGAGGCTAATAGGGCTAAACAGCAATTGGGTCCATTTTTATTAACAAAAGACTTAAGCCCTTTGTTCCCCTCAGTGAAGGGATCACGACTGCCCCTTCGGGGCCTTGTTTCTTCAAGTGCCGAAACTGGGAATAACTAAGGAGCCCCTCCGTTTGACACCTGAAAATGGCGTGTGATAAGGATTAAGCCATTGTATTACATAGGATTTCTGGATTGTCAGTCTCCGAAACCGGAGGAGCGCGCATGGAGCTGGAGGGAAAGGTGGCAATCGTAACGGGCGGCGGACGGGGGATCGGTCGCGCCATCGCAAAGGTGATGGCCAGGGAAGGGGCGGCCGTCACGCTGGCGGCCCGGTCGCTGGATCAGCTGCGGGCGACGGCCGAGGAGATTCATGACGACGGAGGCCGCTGCCTCGTGGTGGAGACGGACGTCACGTCCGAGGATTCCGTCAACCGGATGGCGAAAGAAACGCTGGAGGCCTTCGAGACCATCGACATCTTGGTCAACAATTCCGGAATCGCGGGTCCCACGGCCCTTTGTGAAGAGACCACCATCGACGATTGGAATCAAACATTCGCCGTGAACGTCATCGGACCGTTTCTTTGCTGCAAGGCGGTGCTGCCCGTGATGAAGGCCAAGCGATGGGGGCGAGTCATCAACATCTCGTCCATGAGCGGCAAGCGCCCCCTGGTGAGGCGGACGCCGTACACCAGCTCCAAGATGGCGGTCATGGGGTTCACGCGAACCCTGGCGCATGAGGTGGGAGAGTTCGGGATTACGGTCAATTCCGTTTGTCCGGGGGCAACGTCCGGAGAGCGGATCGACAATGTGATTCGAAGTCTCGCCGAAGGGGAGGGCAGGAGCGAGGCCGAGGTCCGGGAGGATTTCACGGGTCCCTCCGCCCTCAAATCCCTGGTCGATCCCGAGGATACGGCGGAGATGGCGACGTTCCTCGCCTCAGACCGCGCGGCTCACATGACGGCCCAGGACATCAACGTCACGGCGGGGCTTGTTTGGTATTGAAGTTCTTGCCTCCACCGAGTCTTTTGAATCCCACCGCATCTTTTTCTCTCGGTGAATCCCACGGCAATGAGCAGGCCCGCGAAGCGCGGGCGGAGAGAGAGGGGGGGGGGACGGTTTGAATGGCCGGCGGCGTCTCCCGATATTCCTTGAGCCTTGGGGGAGACGGTCCATGTGTGGTATACAAAATTCAGTCTCGTTCATTGCGGAAATCGCGTGACAACGCTTCGTGTGGAGGACAAATGACGATGCGGGAAAGCGATCTTTGGCCCGGTTTGCGGCGGTACTGGCATCCGGTGGCCTTTTCGGAGGAGGTGGGCGAGAAGCCCCTGGCGGTCCGGCTTTTGGATGAGCGGCTGGCGGTCTGCCGGCTCGGGGGAGAGGTGCGAGCCTTTCATGACCTTTGCATCCACCGGGGGACCCCCCTCTCCCTGGGGTGGGTCGAGGGGGATAACCTCGTTTGCGCTTATCACGGCTGGGCCTACGCGGGAGACGGCCGATGCGTGCGAATCCCCTCGATTCCCCCGGAACACCCCATCCCCAAAAAGGCGTGCCTGACCCCCTACCAGGCCGAGGAGCGGTACGGACTCGTCTGGGTTTGCCTGGACGCCGAGCCCCTGGCCTCGATCCCGAATTTCCCAGAGTTTGAAGACCCGGGCTACGGCATGTTCATTCGGCAGCGTAAACCGTGGAAGGGCAGCGCGGCGCGGGAGATCGAGAACTTTGTGGACCAGGCCCATTTCGCCTGGGTCCACGAGGGGATTCTTGGAGAGCGCGACAAGGCGGAGGCGCCGGACATGCACCTGGAACGAGATGGTGATCTCATCCGGTTCTGGTTTCAGGAAAAACCCACGGACATCTATTCCATCCCGCATCGCCGAAGCTACCGTCTCACCCAACCCTTCACCATTCACAACACCAACGCCCAGCCCGACGATAAAACGGAGGTCTTCTTTGTGGTCATGACACCGCATTCGGCCAGAGAGAGCAGCCGGTATATGCTGATGACCCGGAACTACGATCTCGACGCGGCGGAGGTCGCCAATGGCCCCATCGTCTGGAAGGATGAGGAGATCAACACCCCGCTCCTGGGTGAATCCGCCGGCGCCCTCCTCAAGGTGATGGAAACTCTCTATCAGCAGGATTTCATCGTCGTCGGGAATCAGCGGCCGGAAGAGCTGCCCCTGGATCTGAGCGAGGAGTTGCACCTCAAAGGGCCGGACGCGGTCGCGGTGGCGTACAGAAAGATGATGAGAGAGATTGGGGTCGAGTGATCCCCGGGCCCGGCAGCGTGATCTCAGCCCCCACTGATCCCCAGTTTTCAGCGGCCGTGCGGCGCCGACGCTCGTGAGAACGGGCGCGCGTCAAATGTCTCCCCCCGCAAGCCGTCATTCCCGCGTGGCCTGCCCCCGAAGTGTTTCATCGGGGGACGTTGCGCAATGACAGCGGACTGTCCGGATGAAGAGAATCAGTTCTCAGAGCCGGCGTCACAACCGATCCTTCGGGGCTTCGTCTGCACGCGCGGACGAAATGGGGAATGCCTCAGCCTCGGTTGCGGTTTTACGATATACTGAATTCCTCCGCGTTCTCCGAACGTGAGTCGCTCACCGAAAAGGGACGCCCGGAGAATGGCCGACTTCCCGGAAGGCGCCGCGTCGGCGCACCCGGATCGAATATTCAGTGGACGAGGAGCTCTTGGATGGACCAGTTTGGAAATCTGACAGTCGTTGGCACGGATCAGGGCAATGTGGACGGCTATTTAAAATCGACCGGCCAGGCAGTCTACGGCACCGATTTCACGCTGCCGGGGATGCTCATCGGAAAATATCTGCGGAGCCGGCACCCCCACGCGAAAATCCTGAACATCGACACCGCACGCGCCGAGAAACTGAAAGGCGTCCGGGCCGTCACGACGGGCCGGGATTACCCGAAGCGCTTCGGCCTCGTCCTGCGCGATCAGAACTTCATGGCGGTGGATCGGGTCCGGTACGTCGGCGAGCCGGTGGTCGGCGTCGCGGCAGTGGACCTGGACACCGCGCTGGAAGCCCTGGATCTGATCCACGTCGAATATGAGTCGTTGCCCGCCGTGCTGGATTCGGAGGAATCCTTGAAGGAGGATGCCTTCCTGATCCACCCGGAGCTGGGGGACTATCAAGTCACGGCGGGCTTCTACCCGATTGCGGGGACCAACATCGCGAACCATTTCAAGATCCGGACGGGAAACGTGGATGAGGGCTTTGCGAAAAGCGACATCATCTATGAAGGGACCTATACCACACCCGCCGTCCACCACGTCTACTTGGAGCCGAACGCGCACGTTGCGCAATTCACGCGTGACGGCAGGCTCAACCTCTGGGCCGACACGCAGACGACCTACCTTTCGCGGCTGAAGCTCTCTGAATGTCTGGAAATGCCGATGAGCAAGGTCCGGGTGATGGCCACGTATGTGGGCGGCGGATTCGGGGGAAAGCATTTTCAGGCGCAGCCGGAAACCGTGGCCCTGGCGATGAAGACCGGCGGCGTGCCGGTCAAGGTCCAGTTCACGCGGGAGGAGTCTTTCCAGGGGACCTCGTTGCGCCACCCCTCGAAGGTCACCATCCGGACGGGCGTCAAAAAGGACGGAACGCTGTTGGCCCGAAAGATCCGGGTGCTCTACGACACGGGCGCGTATTCCGAGCGGGGGGTCATGGTCACCAAGAACGCGGGCTACAGCTCGCCCGGACCTTACCGGGTCCCCAACGTCTGGGTCGACGCCCTCTGCGTGTACACCAACAAAACCGTGAGCGGGGCCTTCCGGGGTTTCGGGATTCCTCAGGTGTGCTGGGCCCACGAGGTCCACATGGAGGAGCTGGCCGAGCAGGTCGGGATGGACCCCTACGAATTCCGGCTGAAGAACGCGTTCGTCGACGGGGACGTCACCTGGACGGGACAAAAGCTTTACAGCGTCGCCGTCGGGGAATGTCTGGAAGCGGCCCGCAAATCCATCGATTGGCCCCGGAAGCGCTCAAGCGACGGAAGGATCCGGCGGGGGCGGGGTATCGCCGCCATGCACAAGACGACGGTCGCGTTTTCGGCGGGGGCCACCCTCAAAATCAACGAGGACGGAACAGTGAACGTTCAATCCTCCGCGGTGGATTGCGGGCAAGGCTCGAACACCATGCTCGGCCAGATCGTCGCCGAGGAGCTGGGGGTCAAGCCGGAAGCGGTGGTCATGGGGAGCGCGGACACCGACATCGGCCCCTTCGATTGGGGCACGGCGGCCAGCCGTGTAACGTTCATCCTGGGACCCGCGATCAAGAAGGCCGCCATCGATGCGCGCGAGCAGCTTCTCGAACGTGCGGCCGAGCAGTTGGAAGCCCGGCCGGAGGACCTGTTTGTCCACGATGGCATGATCCGCTTCAAGAGCGCTCCCGACAAGGGGATGGGGATCCCCGATGTTCTCGTGGGGAACCACCGGCAGGGCGGAAAGGGAACCCCCATCATGGGGGTGGGGGCGCACAACAACGAGACGACGCCTTTGGACAAGAATGGCCACGGGGCGAAACCCACGCCGTTCTGGATGCACGCGGCCCAGGCGGCCGATGTGGAAGTGGACATCGAGACCGGTGACGTCGTGGTCACCAAGCTCGTGGGCGCGCACGACGTGGGCAAGGCGATCAACCCGATCAGCTGCATCGCCCAGATCGAAGGGGCCTTGGCGACCGGCCTGGGGTACGCGCTTTCCGAAGAGCTTCAGTACGACGGCGGCGAGTGCATCAACCCCACCCTGGGCGATTACAAGATCCCCACCGCCCTGGATTGCCCGCCCTACGACTCCCTGGTCGTCGAGGTGCCCCATGATGAGGGCCCCTACGGCGCCAAGGGACTCGGCGAGCCCGGTCTCGCGCCCACCGCGGCGGCCATCGCCAACGCCGTCTATGACGCATGCGGCGTCCGCATCCACGACCTGCCGTTGACGGCGGAGAAGGTCTATGCCGAGATTCAAAGGATGAAAGCGGAAGGAAAAGAGATTTAGGCGCGCGGTCATAGTTGATGCGTTTCGTGCGGCGCGGAGGTTTTCACCCTTCTTCAAAACAAACCAAAGGCCAGCGGAGGCTGAGGGACAAGCGATTCGTGCTTCCGCCCGACACGTCAAGAGATCCCTGCAAAAGGCGTTAACGCTGAGCGGAAATCAACACGCGAACAAAACTCACAGGAGGTGGTGAATGACTCCTTCGGGAAATGGCGCTTCAAAGCGCGGCGAAGACAAGACCATCGAAGAGGTTCAACGCGAGGGCGGAGTCTTCAACATCAACGACAGCCAAGCGTCCCACGAGCTTCCCAACGGCACGCTGCGGCTCCTGGTGTGGCCCGGAATGGGGGCGCGGATGCTCAGCACCCATTCGGCGCGGCTCAAGCCCGGCCAAGCCTTCGAACCCCACATCCATGCCGTCGCCGAAGACGTGATCCTCATCTTCCGGGGAAAGGGCAGGGTGTTTCTACACGACCGATGGCACGAGGTAACGGAGGGCGACCTGGTCTTTGCCCCGGCCGGGGTCAAGCACGGCTTCGCCAATCCGGCCGAGAACACCGAAGACCTAGTCACCATGGGAACCGGGACGCCCCCTATGCTGGACCTCTATGAGGCGGCCGGTTACCTCAAAGACAACCTGTTCACCTTCAAAGACAAATAGGCGGCGGGGTGTGAGTTATGCGCGTTGGCTTCTATCAATTCGCACCAGCCTTCGGTGACGCGGCGGGCAATGTGGCCCATGTGAGAGGGGCCCTGTCCGGTTTGGAAGCGGACCTGATCGTCCTTCCAGAGCTCTTCAACACAGGCTATCAATTCGTGTCGGAGGACGAGGCCCGGGATCTGGCCGAGCCAATCCCCGGCGGAGAGACGTGCACGGCCCTGATGGACTTGGCGGGTGAGCACGGGATGTACATCGCAGCCGGGCTGGCCGAGCGCGACGGCGGGGAGATCTACAACGCCTGCGTCCTTGTCGGACCGGAGGGTTGCGTCGGGCGGTACAGAAAACTTCACCTGTTCTACGAAGAGAAGCGCTGGTTTCAGCCGGGGAAGGAGCCGCCCCCGGTCTTCGATGTAGGCGGCGTCCGGCTCGGCCTGATGATCTGCTTCGATTGGATCTTTCCCGAGACTGCCCGGATGCTGGCTCTGCAAGGCGCCGACATCCTCTGCCATCCATCCAACCTGATCTTCACGCTGTGTCACCAGGCAATGCTGCTCCGCTGCCTCGAAAACCGCGTCTTTGCCGTGACGTGCAACCGGACGGGTCGGGATGAGCGCAAACCCGGCGAGACGCTGACCTACACGGGCGGCAGCCAGGTCGTCGATCCCCGGGGCAGGCTCCTGGTTCGAGCGGGGGACAAAGATCCTGAAGGGCAGGTCGTAGAGATTCAACCCGAGCTATCCAGAGACAAGGACTTCAACAAGTTCAACAACATTTTCCGGGATCGGCGGGTAGAAATCTACGAAACACTCAACCGCCCGCCCGTCACCTGATGTCTAGATGATCCATGACACCCGTGGCCAACCCAAGTTGTACATTTAGACTTTCGTAACTTGCCATATCCACATATTACAAACTTTCCCGATGCAGATAAACTTTCTATCGGAGAACACAAAAGGCTCTGCCACTGGACGCATGCGATTGCCATCGGTCTTGTCGTTGAATTCCTCGGGGGAGGTAAAGCTTCGCCCAGAAGGGTCTAGTTGTTTTGTCCCGAATCATCGCAGTTGGAACCGTCCGTAATTATCAAACCTCCGTTTTCCAATACTTCGAGTACAGTCTTTAGTTTTGAGCCGTTAAGCCAATAGAAATCGCTTCCGCCTTCTCCATGGCTGTCTCCTCGGTAGTAGAAAATGGACAGCGGGCGTCCCTTGTTCTTGAAAAAATACAGGAAGGTCTCGTCGCCTAGGCCACGGCATCGATGAATTCGAATGTTCCTGATCATGTCCGCATTTTCGTATGTCTCATGGCAAACGCAAATCTCAAACTTTGCTTCCTTTATAAAGGGGCCGTGCCCCCTATTATAAAGTTTCCGAGTCACCGCCCTGGGGAGAGGCAGTCCACATATGTACTCAGTCTCGTGTTCCAGGAGGTTGTAGCCCCCATGGTAGAGGAATTTCGCCACCGACTTTGTGGTGACGTTCTTTCCATCGAGGCGAGAGGGAAAAACACCCGATGGGGGTCCGGATTTGCAGTTGAAAACCGGACGCGTTTTTGCGGGTACGGAGTTACGGGCGCGGATAGGATAGGTGGGATCAACAAACCAAAAGTCGTCGATCCACTGTGAAAACGTCCTTAAGGAGTGGGCAGATCACCCCCCGATGATGGATAGAACAAGTTGCGTTCGACCAAGGATTCGAGTGCTTCTACCAGAACTTTATTTTCAGATATGGTCATTCGCCAATTCGAAACCATTGCGTCATAATGTTTAATAGATCAGGTGTGTAGCGTGAAAGCTAAAGCCGCCGCTGGTTCGTGATCTGTAATCTCTTGCCAGGACTGAAGCATCCGCGCTACCGTGTCCGCTTCCTGTTCGCTGAGTTCTTCTGCTCAGAGATGTACCACATCCTCCAGTGTCGCTTCCACGAACAGCTCCTCGACCGAAAGCTTCCGCTCAGATAACCCCTGTTCGAAAGAGTACTGCGTCAGGGCTTCGATGGTTGTCCGGTTGGCTTCGACACCGTAGGACCAATAGTCTTCGCCGAGCACCTGCTTGCTGACTTCGATCTCGTCGATGAGCCAGGGCAGGGTAGCCGCCAACGCTCCGGTCTCTTCTAAGGTCTTGATGGCAACGTCCTTGGACTCGCACAGGGCTTCATAGAGGTTCTGGGCGACCCAGGGATGCTCTGCGAGGATGGACTCCTTGATGACCACGAGGTGCATAATGGGGTAGATTCCGGTCCGTTTGTAGTAGTCTATTTCGACTTCTTTAAAATTGGGGAAGAGGCGGATAATGTTGGACCCGGGACGGTTGAATGAGGAGGGTGCCCGCGCGGTGAACAGCGCGTCGATCTCGCCCGTGTCCAGCATTTCGTTGAGGGTTTTGGGCGCTGGTGCGCTCTCGACGGTGATGGAGTCGGGAAGGTTCAGGTCGACGCGCTCCTTCCGGCCCCATTCCTCCAGGCCCCCCGTCACCCAGGTGACGCCAGTCTGATCCACACCGTACTCGTTGTGGAAGGTCCCCCGGAGCCAGACGATGGCTGTCATCGCGTATTCGGGCACACCGATGCGCCGCCCGGCCAAGTCCTCGGGTTTCTCGATACCGGCGTTTTTGTTGATGAAGACGCATGAGTGCCGAAAGAACTTGGAGGGAAAGATCGGGATGGCCTTGAACGGCGGGTTGGGCCGGGAACGAAAGATTAGGTAGGCGGAGAAGCTCATCTCCGACACGTCGAATTCCTGGAACTTGCTCTGGCGCCAGAAAATATCTTCAACCGGTAAGCGGATGTAGTTGAGGTCGATCCCGGTGGGCTTGACGGTTCCGTCCTCGATGTATCGGGTCCGGTCGTAATCGGCGCACGCAAAGCCAAGTTGAACGTTAGACACCGTTTTCTCCCTTTCGCATTGGGATGGGGACGATTTGAGGCCCGCATCCGGCTTTATAGACAACGATTCTCCGCAGTGATCCCAATGATCGCACGCAGGCTAGATGTCCATCAAGGCCTTTCGTTGGGCACCGTCGACTGAGATAGAGGCCCCAGTGATGTAGCTGGCTCGCTCCGAAGCAAGAAATACAACGATACTGGCTACCTCGTCGGCCGTGCAATAACGGCCCAGCGGAAGGCTCCTAAGAGCGAGTTGTGACGCCTCCTCCCGTGTGCAGCCTCTCCCTTTGGCAATGGTATCCACTAGACCCCACCAACGGTCAGTATCCACTGGGCCAGGATTCACGGCATTAATGAGGACGTTGTCCAATGCCAGAGACTCAGACATCGCTAGCGTGAAGTTGATTCCGGCCGCGTTGGCCGCTCCGGGTGTGAGCTCAAAGTGAATTGGTTTTATGCCGTCGTTGCCGATGACGTTGACGATTCGCCCGTACTTGCGCTCTCGCATATGGGAGACAATCGCTGTCGTACAGCGCACGTAGCCCATGAACTTTAGATTGAGGCTTGACATCCAGTCGGCCTCGGTGATCTGATCGATCGTTCCGCCAGGTGAGCCACCCGCACAATTGATCAGAATATCCACGTGTCCGAAGTGCTCAATGCACTTCTGGGCAAAGTTTTGTGCATCAGTCTCCTTGGTGGTGTCGGCCGGAATGGTGAAGATCTCCTTTCCGGTCTTGTCACGAACCTCTTTTGCGGCTGCATCCATGCCCTCTTGGTTGCGGGCGCAGATACCGACTTCAGCGCCCTCCTCCGCCAGAAACACAGCCGAGCTTTTCCCGATGCCCTTGCTGCCACCGTTTATGATGGCGACCTTTCCTTGAAGCCCGAGATCCATGGTGAACTCCTTTGGTTTCAGGTTGACTAAAAGTAAAAGGGCTCCGTCCACTCGACTTTCGCATGACGCCTAAACGCGCTCCCGGCCGCGGGCGCTCAAGCACGAGAGGCGGCGTTGTCTTCCGGATGCCGTGATTCTACCGGTTTGCCGTGTAGCTGAAAAGCCTTTTACTCGTTCACGGAGTCATGTGCGACTTGGGCGGGACGATTTTCACGCGGAGAAACCCGGAAAACGGCTCACCAAGGTGGTGAACCTGAGTTTTCCCGCGCCCAAGGGCAGGGGGCAGCGGGCGAAGACGCCCATGGGACAACCCTTTCCAGACTCGGGGGAAACCTTCCGGCACGGGGATGACATTCAAAGCTTCTCAACTTCGAGGCACCGACCTCGGTCTTCGCCGAATTCACTTCATGTCGCCCTCGTGGCCGTACACTTTGTGGGTCGGACGATTTTCCAAAACCTCATCAAGCCCCCAATCGGTAACTTGTTTGAACAGGTCGCTCTTGATGAAGCCTACGAAATCCTCCCGGTTTTCCCACTCGGAGAGAATGGCGTAAGAATTGGGGCGCCTGACCTGATGGTAGAGGTAACTGACTTTGTGGCCCGATTGAGCCCCAAGCACTCCCAGCACTTCTTCGAATTTCTCTTCGAAGATCGCCTCTTTGCCGGGCTTTACGTCGTAATAAAGGCCAACCGTAATCATCGTTCTTTGTTTCCTCCTCCCACGGGTGAGCCGTTTCGACGCCGAATTTGTGTCATCCCCAAGGTGACGGGTCCCGATCGTTTCTGCATTCCCGAGGGGTCTGACTTTTGCCTGTAACGGCTTGCTTCCTCCGCCCGCTTTCGCGCCCCGATCGCCTTCAGGGCCTCTCTTCCCTCCGCTGCTGCGTCCCGGGGAAAAAACCACGTATCAACGTAGAAGATTGCCAGATACAAGTCAATGAATATCCCGGAGCCGCGGACCGCCAGTTGTTTGGAATTCGCCGGTTGCCTATAATGCGCCGTCGGGCGGAGGAGCCGTCTCGGAGGATTTCTCAGCGGCTGTGCGCCGGGACCCGAACGGAATGAGCGACACCCAAATGGACCTTCAAACAGACACACTCAGCAACGAAATCCGCATCGTCACGCAGGAACGCTCGAACACCGAAGCCGTGGCGTTCCACGTCTATTTCGGGTGCGGCGGCCGGCACGAAGCCGATGAGGTCGTCGGGGTTTCGCACGCCCTCGAGCACATGATGTTCAAGGGCACGCCGACGCGCACCTATCTCCAGATCGCCCAGGAAATGGAAGGCGTGGGGGCGACGATCAACGCCAACACCGGACCCGAGCGGACGTGCTATTTCTTTGTCGCACCGGCGGAGGTCTTGGAGAAGGTTCTGCCGGTCTACGCTGATGCCCTCGGTAACAGCCTGATCGACCCGACGGAGTGGGAAAAGGAGCGCCAAGTCATTCAGGAAGAGCTCAAGATGTATGAGGACATGCCGAGGTATGTCGTGAGTGACCGGTTGGAGACCACCATGTTCAATCTCCAGGTCGGCGTCATCGGAAACCGGGAGACCATTGACGGTATTCGGACCGAACATATGCGGGCGCTCATGGCCGATTGGTACCGGCCCGCGAATACGGTCATCTCCGCCGCGGGCCGTCTGGATCATCGGACGATGAAGGACCTGGCCGAGAAGTTTTTCGGTTCGCGACCGGCGGCGGATGCCACGGCCGGCCGGCCGGACCTGCCGGAAAAGAGCGCTCGGCGAATCTGCGGCGTCGTCCGGCAGACCGACCAGGTTAACCTAGCCATCGGGTTTCGGGCTCCGGGGCGGCAGGATCCCGATCTCCCGGCGCTCCGTCTGCTCAACGACATCCTAGGCGGGAAGATGTCTAGCCGGCTGTTCGACGAGGTGCGCGAGAAGCGCGGGTTGGCGTACAGCGTGCACTCGCGGGCGCACCGTTTCACGGATACAGGCTATCTGGAGCTGAAGGCCGGCGTCGCGCTGGACAAGGCCCTCGAGGCGACGCGCGTCATTCTGGCGGAGGCCACCCGGATGCGGGAAGACCTGGTGGACGATGAGGAGCTCGAGGCCGCCGGGAATCACCTGCGGGGTCTTCTGCTCGTACGGGAAGAATCCGACGACTTCGCCGAGCGAAACGGCGAGAGTCTCCTGCTGGACGGGGAGGTCCGGACGCTCCGGGAGGAATTGGAGGCCTTGGAGCAGGTGACCCGGGAGGACGTCCGCCGGGTGGCGAAGCAGGTGTTCCGCGAAGAGGAGCTGACCGCCGCGTTCGTCGCCGAGGAGGATTTGAGCGAATTGCTTACTCCTGTCCTTCACCTCTGATGGGGGAGGGGGGGGATCTGATTCGGACTCAGCGGTTCCGGCGTCATCCGGGCAGCCCGGCTTTCCGGCCGGGACATCCCGGGAGACGGCGGGGAATTCAGGGCTATTCGGATGATGGCATTCAGCGAGGTTGATTCAGGTCAAAACAGCCGCTTGAATCGTGGGCGGCCCGGATGTGTTGCGGGGCCGCTGGCGGGCATTGTGCTGGCCGTCGCGTCCTTCTCGCCCGGACAGGTCCGGGCGGAAGAAGCAGTGGAATGCCCGAAGGCGGCCGAAAAATATCTGGAAGCAGCCGAAACCGCCGCGCCCGGCATTCGGGAAAATCTCATCCGCATGGCCATCCGTCAATGCCCCAAAGACCCGCGGGGCCACAATGTCCTGGGCCGCCACTTTCAGGCCTTGAACCTCAACGCACGCGCCGGCCAGGCATATGCGGCGGCGCTCAAGCGTCTTCCCATTGGGTCGAACGTCCTGCGGGAGATTGGGCGACTGGACCCCGCTCATCCCAAGGACGCGCTTTGGAACGTGGTGGGATTTTTAATTCCTCAGGACAAGAGAGGGTTGAACGGTGCACCGGAGAGTTTGTCCCTCGACAAGTTGATGATGAAGAACCCCCAAGATCCCAAGGCGCGTCTCGCGTTGGCGAAGGAGCTGACCAGCATCGGCTCCGAAAAAATGAGAAAGAACCAGCCGGGGGGAGCGCGCCTGCTGGCGCGGGTGTTGGAGCTGGTCCCCGCGCACGATCGGGCGCGCAACATACTGGTGCAGTCCTACGTCGCGGTCGGGGAATATCATTTCAACGGAAAGTGGTACGACAAGGCCGCCGATCAATACAAAAAAGCGATGGTTTACGCGCCGAACGATCCCCGTCTCCACCTTCGCCTCGCCGAGGCCTACACCCGGTGGAAAGGCCGCGACAAGGGCGCCTTGCGGCACTTCCGCAGGGCCGATGCCTTGTTCGCCCAGCGGGCGGTCACCATGGCGGGCGAAGAGCGGGCGTCGTTCCGGAAGCGGATTCAACGGGGGCTTGACAGATTCGATGAAAAACGCCCGGTTTACCGGAAAAGGCGGGGTGCCAAGGCCCGGGAGCTGGGCGCAGCCTACATGGCCAAGGAAGACCCTTTAAGGGCCGTGGCGGCCTTCCAAGAGGCCATCGCTTGGCTGCCGGGCGACGCGCTGCTTCACTTCGATTTGGCGATGGCGTTGAAGCGGTTGAAAGGCCCCCGCTCCAAGCGGGAGGCGGCCCGGCAGTTTGAGCGGGCGCTGGCCTTGTTCCGGACGAAACCGCCCCCTGGGGTCGCAAAGCTGTCGAAAAGGTTTCAGAAGAGAATCGAGATGGAGCTCGCACACCTCTCGGGAGGGGCAAACTCCCTCTACTACCTGATGCAACAGGTGGCTCTCGGCGTCCGGGAGCGGGCGATAGAGCTTTCGCTCTTCCTCATCATGTTCGCCGGGATTGCCGTGTATCTACTCCGCGCGGGCCTCCGGCTTAGCGGCCCTGATACCGCTGAGGGCTCTTATCCCAACGGATAGCCCGGCAGTCCACCATGCGGATGTCCTCGATGGAAAGCCGAACCTGCCAACAGAAGTTCTCCCACCGGTCAAACCGCCAGATCCGATCCAGGACGAGGTTTTGTTTGACGTGATACAAATCGGGCGCGGCTTTCCGGGCGAGCCAGTCGTAAGAGCGGGCGTCCGTGTTGGCGGCACCTTCGGTGAGGTTGGTGTTCAACCGTTCCTGAACCAAGCCGATCGCCAGTTTCCCGGCCATGCGGTCTGTCGCGCCCGCCCCCCACTGATAGGCGACCACCAGAAACAGAAACGCAACGGCGATCCCAAGAATCCGCAGGGAGCGGGGAGCGGCGGACGGCGGCCGCGGGTTCGGTTTATTCGGGCCAGCGGCGGGTCTCACGGCTCAGAACCTGTGGTTCCGTAGCAGGATGGCCCAAAGGTACCACCGAAAGTAGCTTCGGGCGACCTTCAGCATTTTGAAGCTGGAAGTTCCCGCCGTCCGGCCTTTCCAGGTGGTGGGAACTTCCGTGATGCGATAGCCTTTGAGGAACGCCTTGACGCAGATTTCCAGCGATGAGGCGAACCCCGCCTCCTCCAGGGGCGTCGTCCGCAGGATCTCCGTTCGGTACATCTTGAAGGCGTTACTGACATCGTGGGTCTGGATGCCAGTGAGCTTTTTCAGGCTTGAACAGACGTGCCGCGAGAAGAATCCCTGAAGCGCGGGGCCGCCCAGGCGTCTGCCTTCGGGCATGTAGCGGGAAGCGCAAACGAGATCGTATCCTTCTTCGAGCTTTGCGTACATCCGAGGCACGGTTTCCGGGTCGTCGCAAAGGTCGGCCATCATCACCACGGTGACCGGGGTGGAGACGTTTTCGAAACCGGATTTGAGGGCGTTGGTGATCCCACGCGGGCGGGAGCTGTTGACCATGCGGATGTTCGGACGGTCTCCGGAAATCCTCTCTACGATCTCCGCCGTCCGGTCGTCCGAGTTGTCGTTGACCACAATCACCCGGTGGGGAATGAGAAGTTTCTCTTCCAGCATGGTGAGCGATTTCTCTATGTTCACCTCTTCGTTCAGGGCCGGGATGACGATGGTGATCTTCGGTTCTTCGTCCAATTCCGCACTCCGGTTCGAGGTCATAGAATCACGCCCGTCGTCCGCGGGAAAGAAGCGATTGTAATGCAATCCGGATTCAGAGGGTAGGGGGGGCGGCCCGGAGATGGAAGCGTCCGGCCGAATGGGACGGGGCGCACCGGGGGTAAAAAATCCGGTCTCAGGTTTCGTGGCGCGGGCATTGAAGACGGATATAATTTGTGGTTGTCTTGGCGAATCCGCGGCCGAACCCAAGAGGGCGAAAGGGGATGTAGGGAGTGCGACTGATGCGACGTCTCGCTGGATCCTGGATCCTCAGGCCGACAATTTTAGTTGCGGCCCTTCTCATCGTGCTCCTGACGGCCGGGAGAGCGTTCGCTCAACTCCCCGACTTTCTCAAGCCAAAGAACCTGCCCCTCGATGACGTGCGGCTCCAGGGCGCGCCCGATGGCAAGGCGTCCGGGAAAGGGGCGGTCCGGGGACTGTGGATAGGTCGTTCCATGAAACGACCTTATCCGGCTCCGAGGATCTCATTCGCACAGGCTGCGATGGACCTGGCGCCGGGGGAGATCTGGGATCTCTACCTCGTTCTGGAGGATGAGGATGAAGACCTGAAAACCCTGGAATGGGAGCTTCATCAGGAAGGCCCCGGGGGCTCCTCGCGCGGCGTAATCGGCCTGGCTTTGCCCAGGAAGGCGTCGAAGGAGGGGCAGGAAAGATTCAAAAAGGACGAGATGGGCAGGTTGGCGGGATATCTGGAGCTCGACACAGGCGGACCGGATGTTCTGCGACATCCGGGGCGGTTCGACGGTCTGCGGATGACGCTGACCGTGACGGTCGTGGATCGAAAGGGCCTCCAAAGCAAAAGGCGGGTTTTCCCCTTGACCCTTCGCCTCGGCGCTCCCAAGCCGCCCCGGCCTGTGGTGTCGGGCGTCACGTTCCGTCACCGTTTTGGCTCCATCATCGCCGTTTTCCCTGACCCCTTGGCAGGAAAATAGAGAGACCCGATTTTTTAAGGCGGGTTGATTAGCGGGGCTGGCCGATAAGGATTTTGTGCTCCTGACGGATAGCGGATCGGTGTGCGGAATCCGCGAGAGGGTCGCCTGAGTCGGGGCGACTCTTCGACCATTACCACCTTCTCTCCGCGTAAAGGGCTTGTCAAATATCAGAATTTTGAGGAAATTGAATCAAATCCGCCAATCACCCTTGATATTTGAATACAAAGCTGTAATATTCTGTCATCGAAACACAAGATTTCCCCAGTCCTAAGGAATATGCAATATGGCCATGGCAAGTTTGCAACCCCTCAAGAAAACTCTTCTTTCAGAAAACGTCGTCGGATCCATGCGGGCGGCGATTCTGGAAGGTGCGTTCGAATTGGGCCAGCGGTTGGTTGAGACCGAGCTGGCCGAGCAGTTGGGCGTCAGTCGGGGTCCGATTCGAGAAGCCCTCCGGCTTTTGGCTGCGGAAGGTCTTGTGGTGATCAACGTCCACCGCGGAACGTTCGTTGTCGAACCGGGCGTGGAGGATGTCGAGGAAATCTACAGTCTGCGCGAGGCGTTGGAGTTGCTTGCGGTCCAACGGGTTGTCAAACTGGCGGAGGATGTAGAGATTGAAGAGCTCGTGGAGGGCGTCCGCCGCTTTCAAGCCGCTTCGGGTTCCGGGCAGACCGAGCAGGTTGTCGTCGTGAACATGGAATTCCACAGCCGGTTGTTCAAACTTGCTCGGCACAGCCGGCTTTTCCAGATATGGACGACCCTTGAGTCGCAGCTTCATCTTTGCAACTCGATGGAATTGGAGCGCCGTCGCCCGAGCTCGGCTCGGCCGTTTGATGATCACCTCAAGATCCTTGGCGCCATCCAGCGCCGTGACGCGGAAGAGGCCTGTCGTTTGATGTCCCGCCATATTCAAGACGCGGCCCAGGTCGTTCGTGAGGCCGCCGACCCGTCCTAGGCTGGAATTCTCACAATCCTTTATGTTTCGGCGCCGCACGCTGTCCTGGTGAGGAGAAACCTCTCTATGCGGTGTAGCGCGGAGGCGCCATGGGTGTGGACGGCGTCGCTGATTTGAAGCGTGAGGTTCTCAGGCTCAGTCTCGGCGCCTGTTGTGTCGGTCACAACCTCGACCGTGCCGCTTTTTGTATCTATCTTGATTTGGATGAGCAACGTATGAGTCCACAATTTATTGAGGAGACGGCAAGTGGTCTCCCAGAGGCTTGGATGAACGAAATTTCGATGAATCCTCCCTGTAACGAATAGATACAATCCCAAATCTAATACACCCTCATAACCTTGTTAACAGTGAATTTTGCTTGTTTCTCCTTTGATTTTCGAAAATTTCGCAACCGGGAGCCGGCCAGACGGGTGGGGGCATTCCGCTCGGAGGGAGATTTCGGGCTGTCCTTGCCTCTCCTCGACACATTCCAACCTTTCAGAGGGCAGAGGACCGGACCGGCTGGGCGAGCAAAAAAGAGTGAAATATTCCCTCCTTTCGCCCGGTCCAGAGGGGTCCGCAACACGGGGACATCGGACGCCGGTTCGATTGGGCGGACTCAACCACGAGATTCCCCCGAATGGAGAACCCCCTTGACCCGAAATTCCAGATGCGCGAAGATTTGCTTCTGATATTTTCCATGCAACGTTTGTTCCCAAGGATCGATCTAATTTCGGCCCACAGGGCCGCTTATCCGCGTGTCTTCGGACCGGGTTTATACTGTGTGACACGTAGAACCGGACATTCGGGATCGCGCTTGGGAAGAACTGGATCGCCCAGGCGTGCGTCATGAAGCCGGTTGGGAGAGGATGTAATCCATGCGCTTCGCTGTGGACACCGGCGGCACCTTCACCGATTTGGTTATCGAAGACGAACGGGGCGCCCTCCACATGTTCAAGGCCCCCACCACGCCGCATGACCCGGTGGAGGGCATCCTGGACGCCGTCCGCGCCGCGGCCGAGAGCATGTCGACCACCCCTGAGGACCTGCTGGCCGGCGGAGACCTTTTCATCCACGGCACCACGCACGCCATCAACGCCGTCATCACCGGCGCCGCCGCCCGAACCGCATTCCTCACAACGCGGGGTCATCCCGACGTCCTGGTCCTGCGCGAAGGGGGACGAATCGAGCCTTTCAATTTCTCCGTTCCCTTCCCGAAGCCTTACGTCCCCCGCGCGTTGACATTCGAGGTCCCCGGACGCATAGCCTTCGACGGCCGGGCCGTCGAGCCGTTTGAGGAGGAAGCGGTGATCGACCTCATCCGCCGGTTGCGGGCCTTGGAGGTGGAGGCCGTGGCGGTGTCCCTCCTCTGGTCCACCGTCAACCCGGACCACGAGGAGCGCGTAGGCCGCCTCTTGGAGGTGCATCTTCCGGGCGTTCCCGTGACGCTTTCTCACGTCCTCAATCCGATCCTCCGGGAATACCGGCGCGCCTCCTCGGCCTGTATGGACGCCTCCCTCAAGCCGCTCATGTCGCGTTATCTCATTGGGCTGTCGACCCGGTTGCGGGTGGCGGGGTTCGAGGGCCGGCTTCTGATTCTGACCTCGCGGGGCGGGGTGATGGACGCGGACGAGATGGCCAAGGCCCCCATTCACGCGATCGGGTCCGGTCCGTCCATGGCCCCCATCGCCGGGCGTCACTACGCACGGGCCGACGCCGCCGCCGACACGGCGATCGTGGCGGACACGGGGGGGACGACGTTCGACATCAGCCTGGTCCGCAGGGACGTCATCCCCACAACACCGGAAACCTGGCTGGGGCAGCGCTACCGGGGCCACATCGTCGGGTTTCCCTCGGTGGACGTGAGGAGCATCGGCGCGGGCGGGGGAAGCATCGCCCGGGTGGATGAAGGGGGGCTGTTGCACGTGGGGCCCACCAGCGCGGGCGCGGTCCCGGGGCCTGCCTGCTATGACAAGGGGGGAAGGCGTTCCACCGTCACCGACGCCGCCCTCGTGCTGGGGTACATCGACCCGGCCTTCTTTCTGGGCGGGACGATGACGCTCGAGGCGGGGCGGGCCGCCGAAGCCATCGAGCGAGACGTGGCCACGCCCCTGGGCCTGGGCCTTCTGGAAGCGGCCTCTGCCATTCTCCGTCTGGCCACGGAGAACATGGTGAGCGCCATCGAGGAGATCACCATCAACCAGGGGATCGACCCGCGCGGCGCCGTCCTCGTCGGGGGCGGGGGCGCGGCGGGGCTCAACTCGGTGGCCATCGCCCGGCGGCTGGGATGCAAGACCCTGCTCATCCCGGAGGTGGGCGCGGTTCTGTCCGCCGCCGGGGCCCTCATGTCCGACCTTCGGGCCGATCACCGGGCGCTCTATTATTCGGCCACGGACACCTTCGACTTCAGCGGTGTGAACGGCGTTTTGAAAACTTTGCTGGAGAAATGTCGGGCTTTCATCAAAAGCGCGGGGAAGGGCGCGGTCGATCACGCCATCGACCTGTACGCCGAGGCGCGGTACCGTCATCAGATCTGGGAAATCGACCTGCCCCTGTCGATCCGGCTTTTCCGGTCGAAGGCGGATGTCGCCCGCGCGCGGGAGGAATTCGACCGGGCGCACGAGGAGGTGTTCGCCTTTCGCGACCCCGGCTCGGAGGTGGAGTTCGTCGGCTGGCGGGCCGAGGCGCGCTGCAGGTTGCGCAAAGGGGATTTGGGGCGGCTCGGCCATGAGAAGGTCTTTAAAGTCCCTTCTACGCGTCGGGCCTATTTCAGTGAAGCGGGCACGGTGAAGACCCGCGTCGAGTTGTTCGAGACGATGAAGCGCAACGTTTCCCTTCGAGGGCCCGCGATCATCGAGTCCCCCTTCACGACCGTCGTCATCGACCCTGGCGCGAAGGCGGTTCGCAAGCAGAGCGGAACGTTGGTCATCACGCCTTAGGGGGGAGAGGATGTCAAAGGCCCACCGGCTGAGCATGGATGGATGGCGGGCAAGATGCCCGCCCTACCGGTTCCCGAAGGATAGGCCGGGCGTTTGGGTCGGTGGCCCCCTTGCTTGGCCGGGATGGACGATGCGGACTCCATAGGTCAAGGCGCTCGCGAGACACGACGGTAGAAGAACCCTGAAAGGTATAGCGCATGCCGAAAGCACGGATGGCGAAAAAACCGCCGCCGCTCCGGGTCCGGCGCGGAAGGCGCGCGGGGATCGATCCGGTCACGCTGGCCGTTCTGAGCAAGCGGTTCGACGCCGTGACGACGAAGATGGCCAATACCCTGTTCCGCACCGGACGCTCGGGGGTTCTCAACGTCGCGAAGGACTTCTCGACCAGCATCGTCACGCGGGACTGCGAGCTCCTCACCGGCGCCGAAACCCTTCCCATTCACGTCCTGAGCGGCGCGGACCTCATGGCCCGGGCGATGATGGACATCCATCCCACGCTGAAGCGGGGGGACGCCTTCCTGCACAACTCGCCCTACCACGGCTGTTCCCACCCGGCGGACCACACCATCCTCGTCCCGGTCATTGACGAGAAGGGGACGCATCACTTCACCGTCTGGGTGAAGGCGCACCAGGCGGACTGCGGCAACTCCCAGCCGACAACCTACATGGGCCACGCGCGCGACGTCTACGAAGAGGGCGCGCTCATCTTTCCGGCGGTCAAGGTGGAAGAGGACTACGAAGAGATCTCCGACGTCATCCGGATGTGCGAGATGCGCATCCGTGTGCCCGCGCAGTGGCGGGGCGATTTCCTGGCCATGGTGGGCGCGGCCCGGATCGGCGAGCGGGAGGTCCTGGCAATGGCGGAGGAGGTCGGCTGGGAGACGCTGCACGCCTTCGCGTCCGAGTGGTTCGACTACAGCGAGAAGGTCATGGTCTCCGCCATCGGGAAGCTGCCGAGCGGCGAGGCCGCCGCCGTCAGCGTTCACGACCCAGTGCCCGGCACCCCGTCCGAGGGAATCCCCATTCAGGTGAAGGTCAAGATCGACAGCGAGAACGCCCTGATCGACGTGGACCTCACCGACAACCCGGACACCATGCCCTGCGGGCTCAACCTCAGCGAGGCCTGTGCGAGGACGGCCGCCATGATCGCCGTCTTCAACAGCATCGAGGACGAGGTTCCGACCAACGCCGGCAGCTTCCGACGAATCCGTGTGCACATCCGCGAAGGATGCATCGCCGGGGGCGGAAGACATCCGACCAGCATGTCCGTCGCGACCACGAACCTGGCCGACCGCGTGACGAACCCGGTCCAGCGGGCGTTCTCGATGATCCGGGACGGGCTCGGCCTGGCGGAGTGCGGCCCCTTTTTCCCCGCTTCAATGGGCGTCATCTCAGGCTTCGATCCCCGGAACGACAACGCCCCGTTCGTCAACCAAATCTTCATGCTGGACACCGGGGGGGCGGGCGCCGCGAAGACGGACGCCTGGCTCACGATCTGTCATGCTGGGAATTCGGGCCTGTGCTTCATCGACAGCGTGGAGCTGGATGAGCTTCACTTCCCGATTCTCGTCAAGACGCGGCGTCTCGTCCCCGACACCGAAGGGGCGGGCCGGACAACGGGCGCGCCGGCGGGGCTATGCGAATACGGGCCGGTGGGCGGAGGAACACTCGAGGTGGCCTATATCGCCGACGGGGCCGTCAACAACGCCAAAGGCACGCTGGGGGGTGGGGACGGCTCCAAGATCCGGAACTACCGCCGGACGGCGAACGAAGAGCTCGAAGAGCTGCCGGCCTGCGCCAACATCATCCTCGATCCGGGCGAAACGGTGATCTCCTACACCGCCGGCGGGGGCGGCTACGGCCCTCCCCATGAACGGCCGCCCGAGAAGGTTGACCACGATGTGGATGAGGGCTGGATCACCCGGGAGCGCGCCCGAGAGGTCTACGGCGTGGTTTTCGACGAAGGAGGAAAGATCGACCCGGCGGCCACGGCCGAGCGCCGGAAGACACTGGAGCGGTACAAAGACGGGGGGAGCTAAGGACTTCAACGACATTAAAAGGCGCACTTCCTATGGGAGCTTTTTTGAAAAACCACCCCTGGGAGGGGTGCGGGGAAACGCCTTTCAAAAAGCGCCCCCCCCTTACGAAGAGGGGATTGACCATGAAGCTAAAAGATAAAGTGGCCATTGTGACCGGCGGCTCTCAGGGGATCGGCGAGGCCGTCTGTGAGGCGTACGCCCGAGAGGGCGCGAAGGTTGTCATCGTGAATCACGGCAGGCCGGAGCTCGGACAGCGTGTGGCGGAGAAGATTACGTCCGGCGGCGGAACGGCCGTGGCCATGCGGTGCGACGTGTCGAAGAAGTCCGAGGTCGATTCGCTGGTCCGGAACGTGGTGGACGAGTTCGGGACGGTGGATATCCTCGTCAGCAACGCCGGAAGGATGATCAACAAGATTATCGAGGAGTACACCGAAGAAGAGTGGGACACGATGATCGACATTAACCTGAAAG
Organism: uncultured bacterium; assembly: GCA_964423875.1. Taxonomy (GTDB): domain Bacteria; phylum UBA8248; class UBA8248; order JACPRG01; genus CAYRGS01. The sequence goes on along the minus strand of CAYRGS010000002.1, from coordinate 22,480 downwards.
GGGCCTTTCTGACGGCCCAGGCGGTCGTGCCCGTCATGAAGGAGAAGCGGTACGGGAAGATCATCTTCGTGGCCTCCATCGCCGGGAGCGTCGCCTTCCCTAACTCGGTGCCCTATTGCGCCAGCAAGGGCGGTGTGCTCCTCATCACCAAGGCCCTGGCGGCTGAAATCTCGAAATTCGGGATCAACGTTAACGCCATCTCCCCGGGCAACACGGCGACGCCGCTGAATCAGCACCTTCAGGACAACCCCGGGTTCGTGAAGATGTTGGAGTCTTTCACCCCGACCAACCGGGCGTACATCTCCACGGAAGAGATAGCCGGCGCGGCCGTCTTCCTCGCCTCCGACGACGCCCGGGCCGTCCACGGCCTCGACCTCATCGTGGACGACGGCTGGTGCGCGATATAGGGGCCGCAGTCGGATTCGAGAAAAATAAAAATGAAGCTCTGCGCAAATCAAGAGGGAGGTTACACGATTTACGTTCCCTCGCTCGATGACCGGAGGATTGCCTGCGCTCTTGTTTGGAGGAGGCACGCAGTAGGGGGTATGGAGCAAGGGTTGTAAGGGCGACCCGGTGGACCGCCCACCCCTGGACCGGCGCTTCTGTTACCAGGGATGACCCGTGGACAGATGGGACAACCACTTCCGCCGGAAGAGGTGGATGCCGCGTTATGGACGTCCTGTGTTGAACGGAAGTTGCGGATTCGAAGAGTTCATCGCAGGGATTATCGGCTTGAGCAAATTCCTCACGCGGGTCGGTTTACCCTCGTTCGGAATGACAAGTGTGACCGGGCATTGTGTCCACGAACTGTCATTCCGGTGAGCCGGCCTTAGGCCGCCCCGAATCTTGTGTGAGGGAGCAGCGAGGAATCTGCACCCGCTGATCCGCGTTCGACAACAAGTCAAAAGGCTTGTTAGAAATGCGGGTTAACCTGACCTCAGCGAATCAATGCCTTCAACTTTTTCCGAACCATGCGCAGGGCGTCCTTTGGAACGGTGCAGCGTTCCGCGGTCCAGCCGTCGAGCGGGGCGGTGGCGTCGATCCCGACCTTCGCCGTGAGGCCGTTGCGGCTCGAGGGGTCCAGGATAGCCCCCATGGCGTACGGAACCACGAAGACCCCCCGGTCGGCCTGCATCCGCGTGGCAACCGCCCACATGACCTCCTCCTCGTTGTAGACGTCTACGTCATCGTCCACCACCACGACCCACTTCAGGCTCAAATCTTCCCCCATGGCCGCGAAGATGGCGCTCTTGGCCTGCCCTTCGGCCGTCTTCTTCATGGAGATGTAACAGTGGAACCGGCAGGCGCCGGAGGGCGGATAACTCACGGCGCGGACATCGGAGAGGATGCCCTTCAGGGCTTGGTAGATCCGGCATTCGCCCGGAACCCGAAGAAGGCCCGTGTGCTCGGCCGAGTTTCCGGACACGATGTCCTGGAACAGCGCATCGCGCCGGTGCAACACACCGGTCACTTCGATGACGTGATTTGTCGAGGCGTGGGAGGCATAGCCCGTGAATTCGGCGAAGGGGCCCTCCGGCTCCCGGACGCCGGGGATGATGCGCCCCTCCAGGACGACCTCGGCGCGGGCCGGGACTTCCAGGTCCACCGTCCGGCAGCGGACGACCTCCAAGGGCTCGCCCCGCGCCTCGATTCGCTGCTGGAGAGACCAGAGGTGCCTGCGGCTGTGGAGGCTCGTCCCCAAGCGGTCCCGGCCCTTGACCTGAAGGCGGTGAAAGGAACCGTTGCGCACGCCGGTGTCCGGGTCCTTGGCCACGATGACTCCTGCCGTGAAGTAGGGCCCCGCGTCCTCGTGGTAGTGTGTGATGAGCGGCAGCCGGGAAAGATCCACGTCGTCCGCCGTCTGGACGGAATCGAGGATGGGAGCGGACTCCAGTATTTTCGGTGGGAGCGGATACCCGTCCCGCAGACCCAGGCGTCCAACAACTCTTCCTCCGGCACGCCGAGGGCCTGGGCGAAGCGCTTCCTCGTCCCGTAGACGTTGGCCACCACGGGGAACTCTGTCCCCTCGACTTTCTCGAACCACAGGATGGGGGAGTTACCCCGGCGCTCGAGTTCCAGGGCCATGGCCGTCATTTTGAACCGGTTGGAGACAGGATCCCTGACGCGGAGCAGATCGGCGGAGTTCCGTTCTTCGACTTTGCGCAGGAAGCTTCTCAGATCTTGCGTTGCGGCGGCAGACACGAATCCGTCCCCTAATCGCCGAATCCTCTCGGATGAACGAAAGCGGTATCCGCTGGTTCGGAAGGTGGTTGAATCTCTAATTAGATAATGTTACCATTCTACGTATTCTAACTCTACCGAGGCCAAAGGGGAATTGAGTCTCCAACGGTCGGGGAAGGCCGCTCACTCTCGTTCTCGAGGAGGACGGAAAAGGGAGGATGTCACAATGTATCGAAAGATCATGACCGTTTTGCTGGCTTTAGGTTTTCTGGGGTTAACCGGCTTTGCCGGGACGGGCGCCCTTGCCGCCGAGAGAATCTTCCTGAAGATCGGCGCCTCGAGTCTGGGAGGGTCGTGGTTCCCCACCATGGCCATCACCGCTAGCGTCATCAACGCCAAGGTCCCCGGCGCGATTTCCACCGTGACATCGGGGGGCGCTATCACGAATGTTCGGAACATCCAGTCCGGTAAGGTCCAGATGGGGTTGACGTACGCTGGCGTTGTAGGTGAGGCCTGGAATGGAAAGGGCGCTTTCAAGAAGCCTCACCGGGGATTCCGGGCCATCGGAATCTTTATGGATTCCGTCTTTTCGATCACCGTGCCCGCCAAGAGCTCGATCAAGACATTTTACGACCTCAAGGGGAAACGGACCTCCGCCGGAAAGAAGGGTTGGGGCTCGACCCAAGCCTACGCGCGTATTCTCGGCGCCCACGGGCTCAGCTTCGATAAGATTCGTAAGTCCGGCGGAAAGGTCCACCACGTAGGCTGGAGCGACGCCGTTCTCCTCATGAAGGACCGTCAGGTGGATGTCATCCAGTTGGCCCAATCGACCCCCAACCCGCTCATCATGCAGCTCGAGGTCTCCTTCCCGGTCCGGGTCCTGGGGATGAAGAAGGCGGTCGCCGACAAGATGGCCAGAGACTTTCCCGGCTACCTCGCCGTCAAAGTCCCCAAGGGGATTTACAAGGGTCAGACACACGACGCCTGGACCATCAAGGACAACAGCTTGGTCGCGGTAAGCAGCAAGCTGTCGGACGACCTCGTCTACAAGATTACCAAAGCCATCTACGAGACGCCCAAGCCCTTCAAGAAGCTCGCCTGGCTGAAAAAAATGAGTTGGAAGACGGCCACGAGCGGCGTCCCCGTCCCGTTCCACCGCGGCGCCGCCCGTTACTTCAAGGAAAAAGGGATCACCGTTCGGTCTGAGTAGGGCACCGCGCACAATTCCGAAGTCCGATTCGCCGGGGAGGCCGGAGGGTCTCCCCGGCATTCGCCATAAAAGGAAACGTTTCTTTTCCGCGGAGGACGATCTTGGCGGACGAGGCATTGAAGCCCCCGATGAAGGGGGGTGCATCCTGGTGGAACCGCACGGCTACAAGCGTGGCCATCGTCTTTATGCTCTTTCACCTCTACACGGCGTATTTCGGCGTGTTCGAGGCCTATTTTCAGCGTTCCCTGGACGTTTCGTTCATCCTGCTGCTGGTCTTCCTAACCTACCCCCTCAGCAAGAAGAACCCGGACAACTGCTGGTTCCTGGGTGTGGATGTTTTCTGCCTGGCTGTGGTCGTTGTCATCGGGTATTACAGCGCCACCAACAGCGAAGACCTCCTGATCCGGGCGGGCGCGGCGACGTATTTGGACCTGTGGCTGGGCGGAACGGTCTTGCTTCTGGTTTTGGAGGCCACCCGGAGGGCCGTGGGATGGGCCATGGTGATTCTCACCCTGTTCTTCTTCTTTTACTCCATGTTCGGCCGGTACTTTCCCACGGCCATCGCCCACGGCGGTTACTCGGTGGAAGAGATCATCACGCTGAACTTCATGGCGACGGACGGCCTGTACGGCCTCATCATCGGCGTGCTCTCGACCTACATCATCATCTTCGTCATGTTCTCCTCTTTCCTCCAAGAGACGGGTGCGGTCAACTTCTTCATCAACCTGTCCAACGCGATTGCGGGACACTTCTCGGGCGGCCCCGCCAAGGTGGCGGTGGTATCGAGCGGCTTCATCGGCTCCCTTTCGGGAAGCTCCGCGGCCAACGTGGTTACGACCGGCTCGTTCACCATCCCGATGATGAAGCGGATGGGTTACCGCGGCGAGATGGCCGGGGGCGTCGAGGCGGCAGCCTCGACCGGGGGACAGATCATGCCGCCCATCATGGGGGCGTCTGCCTTCGTCATCGCGGCAATTCTGGGTGTGACGTATCTGGAGGTGATGAAGGCCGCCATCATTCCGGCGCTCCTGTACTTCTTTTCGGTGGGGATGGTGGTCCACTTCATCTGCCTCCGGTTGGGCCTCAAAGGACTTCCGAAATCCGAGTTGCCGCGTGCGGGTGCGGTGTTGAAGGAGGGCTGGTTTCTCTTTCTCCCTGTCGCGGCCATAGTGTTTTTCCTGGTCCGGGGCTACACCGCGCTCATGGCGGGGCTGTGGGCCATCATCGTCATCCTCATTGTGACGGCCTTTCGCCGGGAGAGCCGGATCACGCCGAGGAAATTCCTCCTCGCACTGGACCGCGCGGGCCGGGGCGTCGTCTCCGTCGGGGTCACGGGGGCCGCCGCCGGCATTGTCGTCTCGTTCATCGTGATCTCCGGCTTGGGGCTGCGACTCAACGACCTCATCCAGCTCCTTTCCGGCGGGTACCTCCTGGCGGCACTGTTTTTCACGATGATCGCTTCCCTGATCCTGGGGATGGGGATGCCCACGGTGGGGGCCTACATCATCGTCGCCACCCTGGGCGCGCCGGCCCTAGAGGAAATGGGCGTCAACCGGATGGCCACGCACATGTTCGTCTTCTTTTTCGCGATCGTCTGCAACGTGACACCGCCGGTGGCCCTGGCCGCCTACGCCGCGGCCCCCATCGCCGGGAGCGATCCCTGGAAGACGGGCTGGTTGGCCTTCCGATATGCGCTCGCCGGTTTTCTCATACCCTACTTTTTCGTGTACAACAATTCCCTGCTTCTGGCGGGGAGCGCCGGCGGAATTTTTTGGTCCGTCCTGACGGCCATGATGGGGATCGTCTGTCTTGCCGCGTTCACGGCTGGTTTTTATATCCGCCAGGCGACGATGTTGGAACGGGGGTTCCTGATCGTCGGGGCGCTGGCGCTCCTCCACGGCGCCTTCTGGACGGACGGGGTGGGGATCGTCATCCTCGTCGGGCTCTATTTGTGGCAGCGGGTCTCGTCTCCCGCAGAGTTCGTCGACGCCGTCGAGGGAGAAGGTTGACGGGGGATATCGGTGACAAATCTTGACAGGACAACCGTGGACGTGATCCCGGCGGATTGGCGAATGCCGCTCATAAACACATTTCTCGCCGGTGTGTTGGCGGGAAGTGACGCTTAACCCATCCAACACCTTTGAAGATCCCAGAGAAGGAAGGAGCCATGGAGGCTGGACCGACGATTGGAAGGCGACCATCGGCTGGGTGACGCCGGACACCGTGGACAAAACCTATCAGGATTTCTTCCGGATGGTCCCCGCGGACATCAACCTGATCATCTACACCACATCGTGGGCACTGCAAGATGCTTCACCCCGGGCGGTTCGACGTGGAAGACTTCAAGGGGCAGCAGAACAGCGTGATAGCGGACGTCCTCCAGCTCCAGCGATACCAGGCGCTCGATTTCTTCGCCGTCACGGGAGACCTGATCCAGGCGGCGATGGGTCCCCGCTGGACAAAGGAGCTGGAAAGATCGATCGAAGAGGCCACCGGAAAATTCGCAACGACTGCCATGACGGCCGTGACAGAGACCCTCGAGGACATGGGGATCAAGAAGGTCGCAGTGGGGACCCCTCACCGGGACGACCAGAATGAGCATGGGGCTACCTGGAGGCGGCGGGCCTGGAGGTCACGGCCATCTCCGGCTACCACACCAACAGCCACGGGGAAATCCTCGCTCTCCGGGAGAACACCCCCTACGAGAAGGGAAAAGAGGTCTTCCTGGCGGCGCCCGGCGCGGAGGCAATCTACCTTTCCTGCCCCCTCTGGCACGGGGCCTCGGACACCATCGAAAAGCTGGAGGCGGAATTCGCCGTCCCCGTCCTCACCCAGTTCAACCCCATCCTCCACAAGGCGCTGAACGCCCTGGGTTGCAGCGGGCCGGTCGAACGCTTCGGGAGGCTGCTGGGGGGCGGGAAAGCCCAATAAGTGGCCGCTCTCGGGAACGAGTGTACCCGCTATTGGACATTCCCCCCTCCACCACCCCTTGCGTCCATGAGTTTGTGGGAAATCCGGGTTGGAGTCCCGTTTGGTTAATTCGTTGAATGGGAAATGTAGCGCGGAGGCGCGGGTCGGTTGACCCTTAGCCTTCGCGCTACGCCCGAGTTTCTGCTTTGGTTTGCTCATGCGGGAAAAAGGAGTCGTGGGTGATCCAAGGGTAGGCGCGGACTTTGGATCCTGATAACAAGGACGGACCACTTGTCCATGCCGTTCATTTGCTATGTCAACGGTGAATTCGTCGAAGCGGCCGAGGCCAAGGTCTCCGCTTTCGACCATGGGTTTCTCTACGGCGACGGTGTCTTCGAGAGTCTGACCGCCCGTGACGGCCGGCTCTTCAAGTTCCGGGACCACTTGGACCGATTGGAGCGCTCCGCGCGGGCGCTTCGTCTCGAGCTCCCCGAGTCCAAAGACCGGATCGCCGAGATCGTCAAAGAAGCGGTTCGCCGCTCGGGCGTCAAGGACGTCTACATCCGCCTCGTCGTCTCGCGCGGGGAGGGCTATCCCGTCCTGGACCCTCGGGTGGTCAAGACCCCGACCTTGGCTGTCCTGCTGCATAACCCGACACCCCCCGCCAAGACGGGGTCGAGCTACGATGTTCAGGGACGGGGTCTCAGGCTGAAGACGGCGGGCGTCCGAAAAGTTCCGCCCGAGTGCTTCGAGCCGCGCGTGAAGAGCCTGAACTATCTGAACAATGTCCTGGCGCGCATCGAGGCGATCGAATCGGGCTACGACGAGGCCATTCTGTTGGACACCCGGGGTTTTATCGCTGAGGCCCCCGGGGAGAATATTTTCCTTGTGAGAGAGGGTATAATCCGGACTCCGGTAGAGACGCACATCCTAGATGGAATCACGCGACGGACTGTCCTGGAAATCGCCGATTGGGAGGGGATCCCGGAGGAGGAGGTCGACCTCACTCTCTATGATCTCTACACCGCGGACGAGGCCTTTTTGACTTCCTCCTTCAGCCGGGTCCACGGCGTCGCGGAAGTGGACGGCCGCCTGATTCCATGTCCGGGGCCGATTACCCTCGATCTCCAGGGGCGCATCGCCGAGCTGGAGCGCACAACGGGCGAGGCCATCGACTGACGGGGGCCACCCGTTTGAAACTTTGAAACGAAGACTTCTTATTTACATCTGGGAATTGGAGCCCGGCCGACATGACAAGGACGCTCACCGACCTGGACCAGGCGCATCGCCTGGCTCTTTGGACCCCCTACATCCAGATGGAGATTGTTCGGGAGAACGGCCCGCTCATTTTTGAGCGGGCCGAGGGGTGCTACCTCTACGATGCCTCGGGCAGAAAGTACCTCGACGCCCACGCCAGCCTCTGGCTGGTCAACGTCGGTTACGGCCGTCAGGAGGTGATCGAAGCCGTCTATGAACAGATGAAGAAGATGGCCTATTTCAGCATGTTCCTGGGTTACTCGAACCAGCCGGCCATCGAGCTGGGGGAAAGGCTCAAGGCGCTGGCCGCGCCCGAGGGGATGGGGAAGGTGTTCTATTCGGACAGCGGCTCCGAGGCCGTCGAGACCGGCCTCAAGATGGTGCGCCAGTATTGGAGGAACCTCGGGAAGGAGGGGAAGTACAAGGTCATCGGACGCAAAAATGGTTATCACGGTGTCACATTCGGGGCCTTGTCGGCGTCCGGCATGACGGCCAACCGCCGGATGTTCGAGCCGCTCCTGCCCGGATTCCGCCACATCGCCGAGCCCAACTGCTACAGAAACGATTTCGGCGAGGGCTTGTCGGAGGAGGAGGTCTCCGAGGCGGCGGCGGACGCGCTCCGCGCCGCCATCGCGTTCGAGGGGGCGGACAGCGTGGCCGCCTTCATCGCCGAGCCCATTATGGGGGCCGCGGGTGTCATCATTCCGCCCGAAACCTACCTGAAGAAATGCCGGGAGATCTGCACCGCGAACGATATCCTCTTCATCGCTGATGAAGTCATTACCGGCTTCGGCAGGACCGGGACCTGGTTCGGCAGCCGGACGTATGGGATTCAGCCGGACATCATGTGCTTCGCCAAAGGGCTGACGAGCGGATACGTTCCCATGGGCGCCACAATGTGCACCGAAGAGATCTATCAGGCGTTTCTGGGGACCCCGGGAGACGGGAAGGATTTCCGTCACGGCAACACTTACAGCGGCCACGCGGCGGGCGCGGCGGCGGCCCTGGCGAATCTGGCGATCGTCGAGAACGAGGACCTGCCCGGAAACGCCGCCAAGGTCGGCACCCACCTATTGAACCGCCTCAAGGAGTTGGAGAAGCATCCCATCGTCGGGGAGGTGCGCGGTCTCGGCCTCCTGGCGCGGGTCGAGCTCGTCCGGGACCGAGCCGCGAAGAAGCCTTTCGACAAACCGGGCGAAGTCGGGGGAAGGGTGCGGACGCGGGTGGAGGAATTGGGTGTAATTTTCCGAAACGTCGGGGATGTTTTGACGATCTCGCCGCCCCTGATTTTGACCGCGGAGCAGGCGGATGTCATTGTGGACGCGTTCGATCAAGCGATCGGCGAGGTCGTAGAAACCCTTTAACCCGCGATTCTTTCAACCCATACGGTTTGCCGCCGGACGCGCTTCCGGTGGTGCGGATCTCTCACGACGCCCGGCATGTCATGTCGGGGCGGCCGTTCCCGTCCATTTGATTCGACTTTTCCCCGATTGGGCGTAAAATAGGTGATAATTCGACCGGAGAAAATGGGCGTTGGCCAGCTCTGCCTCGGATGTCCATAGAAATTGCGCCCATCGCAGCGCAAGGGGGGATCTCGTCCAAATGAACCCCGCGAAGCAATTCCATCTCAAAGTGAACGGAAAAAAGGTCGCCGTTTCCGGGGGCGACAAGCGTCTTCTGATGGATGTCCTGCGGGACGACCTCCGGCTGATCGGCTCGAAGAACGGCTGCACGCAGGGGTATTGCGGCTCCTGCCGGGTCATCCTGAACGGCAAGGCCGTGAACTCCTGTACGACCACCATGCGGATCGCCGACGGCAAAGAGGTGGTCACGATCGAGGGAATCGGATCGCCCGAGAATCCTCATCCCCTCCAGCGATCTTTCGCCGAGCATGGAGCCTGCCAGTGCGGGTTCTGCATTCCCGGCTTCATTGTCTCGGCCTACGGTTTGCTGGAAAAGAAGCCCAAGCCCGCGGCGTCCGACGTTCGGGAAGCCCTGCAGGAAAATGTCTGTCGCTGCACGGGGTACAGGCAGATTCTCGAGGCAATCGATTCAGTCGTTTATCCCGAAAAAGGCTCCCCCGTTGAAAGCGGTCTCGACGGGAAAGGGGTGATCGGCCGCTCTTTCATGCGCGACGACGCCCTGGACAAGTCCTGCGGGACGGCGATTTACGCCGACGACCTGTACATGGACGGGATGCTCTACGCCGCAGTCCTCAGGAGCGCCCGGCCGCACGCCCGAATTCTGTCCATCGACGCCGCCGAAGCCGAGGCATTCGAGGGGGTCCGCGCCGTCATCACGGCCGACGATGTTCCGCATAACCGGTTCGGCCTTCTAATCCCCGACCAGCCTGTCCTCGCCGAGGGCAAGGTCCGGTGCGTCGGGGAGGCGGTGGCGGCGGTCGCTGCCGAGTCCGACGAGGCCGCCCAAGCGGCCCTGAAGAAGATCCGCGTCGAGTGGGAGATCCTGGAGCCCCTCCTGGACCCGCGCGAGGCCCTGAAGGATGACGCCCCCTACGTCCAAGACCTGGTCCCAGAAGGGCAAGTCATCAAGGAGTACGGGAAAAACATCCTCAGCCGCCGGCGGATCAACCGGGGCGACGTGGACGCGGCCTTCGCCGAATGCGACGTGGTCATCGAACGAGAGTTCACGACGCCTTTCATCGAGCACGGCTATCTCGAGCCCGAGGCGTGTCTCACGCACCTGGAGGACGACTCTGAGGGGGGGGGGCGCATCCTGGTTGTCGAGTGCGCGGGGCAGAACGTGTTCTCCGACCAGAGCCAGCTTTGCGCCGCGCTTCAGTGGGAGACCGGGCGGGTCCGGGTGGTCATGCCCAAGTGCGGCGGCGCCTTCGGGGGGAAGGAGGACGTTGTCCCGCAGATCATTTGCGCGCTTCTGACCGTGAAGACTGGACGGCCGGTCAAATACGTCCTCGACCGTGAGGAATCGCTCCTCGCCTCGACCAAACGCCATCCCTTCATCTCCCGGGTCAAGGCGGGCGCGACGCGGGACGGGCGGATCGTCGCCGTGGACGCCCTGCACATCAGCGACACCGGGGCGTACGCCTCGGTGGGGGACATCGTCATCACCCGCGCCGCGACGCACGCGGCCGGCCCCTATGAAGTGGACAATGTCCGGGTGGACGTGATCGGGGTGTACACCAACAACCCCGTCGGGGGTGCGATGCGCGGCTTCGGGACCCCCCAGGCGGCCTATCCCATCGAGGTGGTCCTGGATCAGGTGGCCGAAGCCTTGGGCATGGACCCGATCGACCTGCGAATGCGAAACGCGCTCGAGGCCGGAAAGCGGACGGGCGCGGGACAGCTTTTGCCTCACAGCGTCGGCCTGAAGGAGTGCGTCCGGCGGGTCGCCGAGGCCGTCGGCTGGGAGGAACTCCGCAACGAGAACGCCGACGGCTCTCCCTGGCGGCGGGGCGTCGGCATCGGCCTGGCCTACAAGAACGTCGGGCTCGGCAACGCCAGCGATGAGGACAAATCCCGGGCGCGGGTCTCTTTGGAAAAAGACGGCCGGGTGAGGGTCCGCGCCGGGGCCGCCGAGATCGGCCAGGGGATGACCACCATCATGAGCGAGTTCGCCGCCGAGACGCTCGGCGTCGGGTATGAAGCCGTCGACATCCTGACGGGGGACACCTTCGTGACCCCGGACAGCGGCGTGTCCTCCGCTTCGAGACAGACCTTTGTGACGGGCAACGCCGTCATCCGGGCCGCCCGGGACGTGAAAGAGCAGATCGTGCGGGCGGCGGCGGAGTTCCTCGACGTCCCGCCGGAGATCCTGCGGGTCGAAGGGGGGAAGGTTTTTGTTGAAATGAAGCCGGAGCTTTGTCTGGGCCTCGCCGAGCTCAAGACCCGGGTCGGAGAGCGGCCGTTCGACGCCGAAAATCTCTATGTGCCGCCGGAAACCGACGCGTGGGGATCTTTCGACAAGAAAGACTACAAGACGCACGTGACATACGGGTACGGCGCCCAGGCGGCCGTGGTGAGCGTCAACGAAGAGACGGGCGAGGTCCGGATGGAGCGCATGGTGACGGCGCACGACGTAGGCCGCGTCATCCATCCCGCCGCCTGCCGCGGGCAAATCGAGGGCGGGGTCGTCCAGGGGATCGGTTACGCTCTGAGCGAGGAGTACGCCGTCAAGAACGGCCGGCCCAAGAGCAAGCTCTTCAAAAAGTGCGGCATGCCGGGGATCGACCAGATTCCCGAGATCGTGACGATCATGGTCGAAGACCCGGAGATCGAAGGGCCTTTCGGTGCAAAAGGCGTCGGGGAGGTCTCGACCATCCCGACGGCGCCCGCCATCATCAACGCCATATACGACGCCTGCGGCGTGTGGATCTACGACCTGCCCGCGACGGCGGAAAAGGTCAAGAAGGCCCTGGAAGAGGTCGCGGAGCCGGTCTCCCCGTAAGCCCCGTGGATCTTGGGGTCAACCCGCGATTTCCTGCATCGAAAAGCAGTATTTTGCCCGTAGACGCGGTCCCTGGTAATTTGGTTTGCGATTGGCGGGAAACTCCCGCCTAGACCTCCGGCCCGTCGATTCCCAAGACGTCCGCCCCGGCGCCCGCCGAGACCACCTTTCCGGAACGGAACACCGACAGCCGTCCGGGGCGCTCGACCACAACCGTCCCGGGCGACTCCGACGCCATCACCACAAGGTCCGCTGGCGCGCCCTTCCGAAGCCCGTACCCGTCTCCGAGGCCCAGGGCCTTCGCCGGTCTCCCCGTCACCATGTCCAAGAGCGTTGACCTGAACGACTCGTTCAGATGGGCCGCCAATCCGGTGAGCCAGGCGGCCTCCAGCGTGTCCGCGCGTCCATAGGGACCGAAGGCGTCCTGAACGTTGTCGGAGGCACAGAACACGTTGACCCCCGAATCCAGAAGCTCTTTGACGCGCGTGATCCCGCGTCGGACGGGCTGGGTGTCACGCCGGCCCTGGAGGTAGAGGTTGCAGAGCGGAAGCGTGATGACGGAGATCCCGGCCTCGGCCACTTTGTCGATGACCCGTGAGGCCGTCGCGTCGTCCACCGCCGCGAGGGAGCAGCAATGTCCCGCGACGACCCGACCCTGCCACCCCTCGCCGATGGTCTTTTCCGCGAGCTGTTCGAGGACGAGGTGGTTGGGGTCGTCGGATTCGTCTACGTGGAGATCGATGGGAAGGTTGAACTCCGCCGCCGTCGCGAAGGCGATTTCGAGGTGGGCCTCACTGTCGAACGACAGGGTGGGGACCCCGCCGACCGCGTCCGCGCCCATGGACACGGCCTCCCGCAGACACTTCCGGTATTCCGACTCGTCGGTCGCCCCCGGGGCGCTTCCGGCCAAGGGGACGAGCTGGAGCGTGACCTTCTCTCGGTAGCGGTCGCGGAGCCGGAGGAGCGCCTCCATCCCCCGGAGGTCGATGGCGTGGTCCACGTCGATGTGCGTCCGGACGGTTGTCGCCCCGTGGGAGATGAAATTGAGCAGGCAGGCTTCGGCTCGGCCATAAATCTCATCGACGGTCGCGGTTCCCTTGACCTTGTTCATTTCCCGGATTGCGCCGTCCAACGTCCCAGCCGCGTTGTGACAGAGGTGGAGGGTGTACGCCTTGTCGATGTGCGTGTGGGCCTCCACGAAGCCGGGAACGACGACCCGGCCGCCCAGGTCGAAGTGGGAATCGGCCTCGGCGCTCAGGCCCTCGCCGATCCGGGCAATCTTCCCTCCCTCGATGAGTATGTCGCGGGGCGAGTCCCACCCGGCGGCGCGGGCGTTTCTCAATAGCTTGCTGGACGGCATTGTCTTGACCCTCCGTGGAAAGCTGGACTTTCGCGACGTATCCGCGGGGTGAAGTCGCCGGGGAAACGACGATTCGATGCCGCGAGCAATCTCCCCGCGCCTATTATATGATCCATATCCGAGGAGTAGGGATCAGGTATTCATACAGATCGCGATTCGGGAGCGCAACGCAATGAGTGACACGCAGGTTGACCTCCTCATCGAAAACGCCCGGTTCGTCCTCACGCAGGACGCGGAGCGAAACCTTCTGGAAGGTGTCTCCATCGCCATCCGGGGAGACACCATCGCCGTCGTCGGTCCGGTATCCGAGATTCAACATCAGTATTCCGCCGCGCGAACGATCGACGCCTCGGATCGCTTCGTCACGCCCGGTCTCATCAACGCCCACACTCACATGGAATCCTGTTACGACAAGGGGCTTCTGGACGACGTTCCCGCCGTGCCGTATTGCGAGCGGAAGTTCTCTTTCACCTGGGGCAGCCTGACGGATGAGAATTATTACTACGCCGCGCTCCACACCATGCTTTCCTGCCTCAAGACCGGGACGACGACCATCGGGGACTGCGGAACGATCCCCACGATGGAGAATTCGGTGGTGCGGGCCGTCCGGGACATCGGTATCCGGGGTGTTCTGGCGCGAGAGCTCATGGACATCCATACGGCGACGAAGACCTCCTACGCATCCTACGATGCCTTCACGCAGCTCTGCGACCGGCTCCAGGAAGACACGCGGGCGTGCATCGAGAACAGCGAGGCATTCATCCGCGAGCACCACATGGGGGCCGATGGGCGCGTGCGGGCGGCCCTGGACATCCAGCAGGTCTGCAACTGCTCGCCTGAGCTGATTGAGGGCATTCTCGACCTGGCGGATCGTTACAACATCGGGATCCAGTCCCACGTGGCCGTCACCCACGACATGGTGGAGATGACCCGCAAGCGGACCGGGATGCGGGACGTAGAGTACCTGAACCACGTGGGCGTCCTCGGTCCGCGGCTCATTTGCGCGCACATGTGCTGGCTGGACGCCGGCGAGCTGGTTCTGATGAAGGAGACCGGGGCCCACGTCGCCCACGTACCGGGTGCAAGCCTTCACGGCCTCTATTCCTCCGTCCATTTTCGCAGCCGGATCCCCGAGTTGGTGAACCTGGGCGTGAACGTGGCCCTGGGGAACGATGAGACCAACACCGGGACCTGCCACGACTTGGTCCGGGAGATGTACCTGGTCTCCGGCTGCCACGCCGAGGCGAGAGGGACGCAGGTTTTCCCCGACGAGGACCTGTTCCAGATCCACTCGGGCGCGACGCGCGCGACGACCATCGACATGGCGACCCTCAACGGCGCGAAGGGCCTGCTTCTGGAGAAGGAAGTCGGAAGCATCGAGGCCGGCAAGAAGGCGGACCTCGTCCTCTGGGACTTGACCAGCTACGAGTGGATCCCCACGACCCGCCACAACCTGATTAGCAACTTCATCTTCAATGCCACGGGCCGGAGCGCGCGGACGGTCATCGTCAACGGCGCGCCGGTGATCGACGATTACAGGTTGACGACGATGGACGAGGAGGAGATCCTCCGGAAGGTCCAGGAGTTCGGCGAGGGGATTATCCCGACGGCTCCCTGGCTCGCGGAGCCGGAGACCTGGGAGCTCAAGTGGGTGAAGGAGTGAAGCGAAGAGGAGCCGGGATTTGGAGTTGATTATCCGTAACGCGCGGCCGGCTGGGGTGAAGGCGGACATTTCGGTGGACATCGCGATCGCCGGAGGTCGTATCGCCCGGATCGCGCCTGGGATCGAAGAGAAGGCCGAACGGGAGATCGACGCGGGCGGCCGTCTGGTCAGTCCGCCCTTCATCGAGCCACACATTCACCTAGACAAGACGCAAATCGCGGGCGACATCCCGCCCAACCGGACGGGGACGCTCATGGGTGGCATCGAGGTCATCTGGCAGCGAAAGCGCCGGTACACGATGGAGGATATCGTCGCACGGGCCGGCCGGACGATTGAGATGGCCGTTCGGAACGGAACGACGCGGCTCCGCACACACGCCGATGTGGACACCATTGTCGGTCTCCGAGCCGTGGAAGGGCTGCTGGAGGTCAAACGGCGCTACGCCGATCTCGTGGACTTGCAGGTTATCGCGTTTCCCCAAGAAGGCATCCTGCGGGACCCGGGAACGGAAGACTTGCTCTGGCAAGCGATGGACATGGGGGCCGATCTGGTGGGGGGCATGCCGCACTATGAGAAGCGGCCGGAGGACTGGGCGAAGCACATCGACATCGCGTTCCGCATCGCGAAGCATTTCGACGCCGACATCGACATGCACGTGGATGAGACCGACGACCCGGCCATCCGATCCCTGGAAGTCTTGACGGAAAAAACACTCAACGAGGGTTATCAGGGCCGGGTCACCGCCGGGCACACGTGCGCCCTCGCCGCTTACCCGGAGGATTACGCGGCGGAGGTCATCCGGCGGGTGAAGCTGGCGGGCATCCACATGATCACCAATCCCGCCACGAACCTGGTGGTTCAAGGCAGGGGGGACCGGGGTCTCATCCGCCGGGGCGTCACGCGGGTGAAAGAGCTCATTGCGGCCGGGATCAACGTGGCGTTCGGCCAGGATTGCGTCTATGACGGGTTTTATCCGTTCGGGACGGCGGACCTCTTGGAGATCGCCCTCCTGACCGCCCATGTGGCGCATCTTTCTCTTCCGGACGAGATTGAATCCGTGTTCCGAATGCCCACGTTCAACTCGGCGAAAATCTGGGGTCTTGACGACTACGGCATCCGGGAGGACGGCGCGGCGGACCTGGTCGTCATCGATTGCGAAACCCCCGCCCAGGCGGTTCGTCTCCATCCTCCCCGGCTTTGGGTCGTCCGGCAAGGAAGGGTCATCGCCGAGTCGACCCTGGCGGGCCGGATCCACCGTTCAGCGTAAGAAGGCAAGGGCAATGGCCAATGGCCAGGCGCCCGCCCGCGCCCTCGCCTGGCTTAGGGCGTGAACCGGGTGAAGGCGTGAGCGCCGTCGGGGTGGGGAAGGGGAAATCGGCCTTCGAGGGGGTCGCGGGCGAATCGGTTCTGAATTTGAAATCGGAAATTCCCGCTAAAGAAAAAGGTCGGTGACTGTGGAGCTCCTTGCGACCATCCGTCCTTTTTTGAAGACCCACAGCCGGGTAGGCTGGGCAACAATGGCGTCCTCGAAGCGATGGACATCCAAAACGACCAAGTCCGCCACGTTTCCCACCCGGACGCCGTACGTGGCGTTGCGGAAAAAGATCCGGCCCGGGATTTCGGTGCCCATGTCTAAAACGGTTTTCAGCTCCTCGAAGGATCCCATTTGGGCGCCGTGGGCAAAGATCAAGCCGACCTCCAACATGTCGGCATTCCCGAAGGGTGTAAATCCGTCCCGGATATTGTCCGACGCGTAGGCGACGGGAATCCCTTCGGCAAGCATTTCTTTCACGCGCGTAATTCCCCTTCGCGGCTTATGGTCATCCGCTCGACCCTGAATGTGAAGGTTGGACGATGGCAGGGTGATAACGTTCAAGCCCGCGTCGCGAATCAGTGCGATCACGTCGCGGGCCTCTGAAGAGGGTAAAGAGGATAGGGCACACAGGTGATCCACGGTGACCCGCCCTTCGTACCCTTCCTGGATCGTCTTTTCCGCTACATATCGGATTTCGAGGGTCTCCGTGTCGTCTTTTTCATCGACGTGAAGGTCGAGATCCCTATCGAATTCCCGGGCGAGCTGAAAAAGGAGATCAACCAGCTTTTCGTCGCCCGGGCCCGGAAAACCGCCGATCAAGTCGGAAAGCTCAATTGCTTTTCGCAAGACCTTCAAAAACTCCTGGGAAGAGACCGGATCGCCGTGCGGAAGGACAACCAATTGAATCGTAACCAACTCTTTCAGGTCCTCCCGAAGAGCGGAAAGGGCCTCCACTCCTTTCAGGCCAATTGCGGAATCAAGATCGATGTGGGTGCGTAGGCTGGTGCTGCCGTTAGAAACGGCCATCTCGATTTGCTTTCGGGCGCGGCGGTGAATGTCTTCTACGGTGAATCCCTTCTTGACCTCCATCATGATCTCGAGGCCTTCCTCGAGGGTCCCCGACCGGTTAAGCCTCCGGTCAGACACCATGCCTTTTTCCAGATGCATGTGTGCGTCCACGAAGCCGGGAATCACTAATCTGCCGCCGACCTCGATCGCTTCCGCGCCGGCGGGTCTGGCATCCTCCTCTGTGGGGGAGATCTTTGCAATCCGGTCCCCTTTGATGTGGATATCCACAGGCGCTTCATGTCCCTTCACTTTCGCACGTCTTAGAAGGTAAGCACCCATAAGAACCGTCCCCCTTCATTGAGACACGGGAATATTTACAGATGGGGCGGGCAAGGGTCACGTCGGGGCCTTGCAACGCGTACAAAAAGACTTTGAATCCGACCGATTTCGAGGCCCTTTGGCTAACGCGTGGGGATTGCTTGCCGCCCCCGGTCCCAAACCAACCGATGTTGGGAAAGGATGTCTCCGCCTAGGAGGAAAAAAAGGATCAGGGCCTGGATGATCAGGACGATGTTCACGGGGAGCTTCATGGTGATCTGCAATGCCTCACCGCCGACATAAAGACTCCCGAAGAACAAAGCGACCAGCACGACGCCCCAAGGGTGCCGCCGGCCCAGCCAAGCCACAATGATGGCCGTGTAACCAAAAGGGGCGTTTGGAGGGGAGATGGCCGGGAGCAACCGGAGCTGAATGCCCGACACCTCCGCCATTCCGGCGAGACCGGCAAGGCCGCCGCTGATCAACATCACAAAAATGACATTCCGCGTCGTCTTCATGCCGGCGTAGCGTGCGGTCCTTGGACTCTCCCCCATCACCGTGATTTCATAGCCCCAGCGGCTTCGCACCTGAAGAAAGTACAAGCTCAACGCCGACACGGTCGCGAAGATGATTCCCAGGTGCACACGGGTGTCGCCAAACCGGTAAAGCTGCGCGGCCTCGGGAAATTCCCTCGTCACCGGAAAGTTGAACGTAAGCGGATCCTTCCATGGTCCGTACACCAGAAATCCCACCCACAAAATGGCGATGTAGTTCAGCAGGAGGGTCGAGATGATTTCATTAACGTTCAGCTTGACCTTCAGGAGGGCGGGGATGAGCGCCCAGAGGGCACCGGCGATCATACCGGCCAACATCATCACAGGGATCATCGCCCAGGCTGGACCTTCCCAACCCGTCAGGATGACCCACGTGGTGGCAAAAGCGCCCATGTAGAGCTGACCTTCCGCCCCGATGTTCCAAAAAAGCATCTTAAACGACAGCATCACCCCCAATCCGCAGAGCATCAGGGGCGTCGCCAGCACCAGCACCTCCGACAGGCCCTGCGAGTTGCCAAAGGTTTCCATGGCCATTTCGCGGTAGGCCGCAATCGGGTTGACTCCCGCCCCAAGAAGAATGAAAGCGCCCACGAAGAGTCCCAGCGCCACGGACGCGAGGGGAATCACCCACCCCAAGTGTCGTGATGACTCCAGCCGGGTTTCCAGACGAATGGAAGGCATCAATCGGCCTTTCTCCGCACCGATAGTCCCAAGGCGCGATTTCAGACTCACACAGCCCGGAACGGCCTACGCCGCCAATATTTGAACTCGAAGAGACTTCCCAGTCGAAGGACACACGCTTAGCGCGCAGAGGACTTCCATCTCGGCCACAAATTCCACATAATCGCCGGGCTTGCTGCGACCCTCGACGACCTCCATCTTCCCCGTATTCGTGTCAATGCTTACGGTTTGAAACAGGTTCAGGGGATCCGGGATGTCGTCCGGGGCGATGGGCCAGTCTTTCAGCGCCCCCTGCAAGATCTCATAGCAGCCGAACTCGGGAACCCCCAAAGGACCGCCTACCGCAAAATCCACGGCGAAGCTGTGGTCTTCTTTCCTTCTCTTGTAAACCCACTCGTTGCACATGCCGTATTGAAGGTCGTGAATGCCGTAGGTGTCCTCGACAATCGTCATGAGCGGTTTGTGGTCGCGCGTGAGGAGTTGATCCCCCGTCGAGATAAAGATTTTTCCCTGGTCCGCTTTTGTTCGCGCCTGGTTGAATCGCTCCCGTAGGTTGTGAGCGTGGAAAACCACAAAATCGCCGATCTGTCCGCCTTCCACATCAATCACCCGCGCATGCTGTCCCTTCTTCACAACCCACGCTTTGCCCGTCCGGGGCGCCAGGACTTCACCCGCAATCATGTTCACAACCGGTCTCTCCCGCTGAACAAATAAAGAGGTGGAGCTGCGGGGTTTCCCTCCAAAAGGCCGGCGGCCGCATTCTCTGAGAGGAGTCGCTATGGTGACGGCGCTTCATTCACGTCGGCGCTTTGGACACACGTTTCCCTCAGGCCGTCACGCGCGCATGGATTAACCCACAGCCGGCGTGCTGCCAATCTAAAGACGGCATGTTGGTGCCTACCTCCCCGGATTTATCCAAAGAAGAGATTGGGACGGCGATCGGTCATGCCGGAAGTCGGCTTACGGAAGCGTTCCTTGGATCCCCTCGAGCAAATAGCTCATCGTGGCGAGCGCCTTTCCCTCGGCCCTCGTACCCGCGGGAACCCGGATTTTCCCTTTCTGGTCCTTGAGGGGGCCATGAAAGACGTCAAAATCGGGCGAGGCGAGCCTTTTCCGCTCCTTGTCCACCAATTCCTTGACTTCCTTCGGAACCACAGGATTCAGCGGGGCGATGTCCACCGCGCCTTTCTCCAATCCCCAAAAGATGGGTTCGCTCTTCCAGGTGCCGTTGAGGACCGCTTTCGTCATGGCCTCGACGATCACGCCCCAGTTGAAGATGGCGGCCGTCAGGTGTCCCTTGGGGGCAAATCGTGTCATGTCCCAGTTATAGCCGATAGCATACTTGCCTCGGCGCTCGGCCGCCTGAACCGGGGCCGGAGAGTCCTGGTGCTGGGTGATGACATCCACGCCCACGTCAAAGAGGCTGTCAGCCGCTTCGCGGGACTTCGCCGGGTCGTACCACGCCTGGGTGAATACGACGCGGACCGTCGCCTGGGGATTCGCTTTTCGAACGCCGAGCGTGAAGCCGTTGATTCCCCGCAACACCGTCGGGTAAGGATGGGCGGCGACATAGCCGATGCGGTTGGACCGGGTCATCCGCCCCGCCACAAGCCCCGTCAAATAGCGGGCCTGATATTCTCTGCCCCAATACGAGGCCACGTTCTTCGAGCGTTTCCAGCCCGAGGCGTTCATGAAGATCACATCTTTGAATCTTTTTCCCACACGAATCATCCCATCCTGATAGTCAAAGGTGTTTCCAAAGATCAACTTGTAGCCCCGGCGGATGTAGGTCCTCAAGACCCGCTCTGTATCACCGCGCGACACATTTTCGGTGTAGGCCGTCTCCACTTCGGGAACCCTTTTCACCAAGTGGCGGCGCCCCATGTCATGGGCCAGGTTGTACCCGGAATCGCCGACCACGCCAAGGTAGAGGAACGCCACCTTGAGCTTTTTCTCGGCTGCCTCTAACTGCGTATCGGCGAGTTGGGACAGCGGAATGAGAACCAGCGACAGGACCACCAGAAATCCATACATCTTTCTCGTCAGCATTTTCGCCACCCTCCCTTTTTCTAAATATGGTCAGGCCTCCTCCACACGGTGAGGCGCCTTTCCCCTCCGGGCAAGCAGACCATAACCCTTTCCACGAGAGTTCACAGAATAGAATCAGATTAACATAAACCTAATTTGCTGTACACGGTTGTCATTCCCGTGCGCCCTGCCCTCGAAGTGTCTCATCGGGGGGCGTTGCGGAATGGCGGCGGGCTGTCAAGGGTAAGCGGATCGCTCGTCAGGCGGAAATCACGACTGAATCTTTCGGGGGTTCGTTTCTTCAAGCGCCGAAAACTGGGGATAACTCAGCCCGCGTCGCGGTTGCAGATGTCCATCGCCACCAGGGCGTACGCCTTTGAAGCCGCGACCAGGTCGTCGGTGTGGAGGTAGGCCCGTTCGGGGGCTTCGGGGTCCGGGTCCTCCGTCCAAATCTCCCGGATGTAAGGGCCGTACGTGGCCGCGGTGATGCCGGCCTCGTTGAAGACGTTCATGTCCCGCCACATGCTCGTGATGGGCGGGTCGATGGTCTCCATGGGCTTGCCGATGACTTGGTCGTGCGCCCGGCGAATGCTGTCCACCAGCGGCTCATAACCCTTGGCCTCATAGCCGCGGCGGGTCATGTACGGCCGCACCTCGGCCTCGACGCCGGTCCCGCGAATGACGCGCTCGATCTCGGGCTGGATGGAGAGGGGGTCCTTTCCGGGGGGAATCCTGACGTCAAAGTAGATGCTGCACCTTCCCACGGAGTTGGCGATCTTGTAGGGAACCCCGCCCCGAATGGCCCCGACGGTGGCGTTAGGCCGGATCGTTCCTCCTTCGAACGAAACGGTTTCCCGCTCGATGTACGCGTCCGCCCAGTCCTCCAGCGCCCGGATCACCTCGGTCATCCGGATGACGGCGTTGGGGCTTTTCGCCCGCGGGGTGGGCCTGGGAATAAAGGGCGTGTAAATCCCTTTTCCCCGTGTCGTGATCTGAAAGTAGACGCAACCGCACTGCGCCCAAGTGGTGCAGAAGCTGGTGCACTCCGCCACCAAGGCGTAGTCAGCGACGATCCCGTGGTCCACGAGGCGGCGCGTCCCAAACCCCTTGCCGAAATAGCGGCTCCCCTGATACTCGTCCACGGGGGCCATGCCGATCTCGCCCACCACCGCCGTCAGGGTCAGGTCTCCCTTGAGCCGGATCCCTGTGTCCCGGATGGCCTTCGCCGCCATGAACGTCGCCGCCAGGGGACCCCGGTCGTTGAAGACCGGGTGGCCGAAGAGCCGGTCGCCGTCCTTCCACGCGCTGATGTATTCGGGGATCACCTCCCCCGCGCCCCACTCGTCGCCGGGCGCACCGTATTTGGTGTCCATGTGGCCGTTGAAGATGAGCGACTTTCCGCCGCCCGTTCCTTTTAGGACGGCGACGACGTTGTAGCGCTCCGGCGCGGCTTCCATTTTACGGGGGTGAAACCCGTTGTCGTCCAGCCAATCGACGACGGCCTCGCCCATCAGCCCCTCGTATCCGGTCGGACTGAGGATGTTTCCTAGGCGCAGGGACAGATCCACGA
>CAYRGS010000001.1:102671-113714 GCA_964423875.1 uncultured bacterium | reverse complement strand
CCGGGTACGCGAAGATCATCGAGGCCGTCCAGGCCGTCGCCGACGGCGAGGTGTAGCTTTGAATGCCGATCCGTGCTCTTGCGTCCACTCGTTCGAGCCGGAAACGGAGTGACCCGCCGGGCGGAAAGATTCCATTCGGCGGGAATGCGGAAGCAAAAGACACCTTCCGGACAGGGCCCGTGAACAACGTTTCTTGAAAGGGGAGACTGGATGACGGACTTTGACTTTATCGGGGCTTCCTACGAAAGGGGAGACGGTTACGAGAAGGCCAGGGGGTTGGCCATCTATGGGACCGATTTGGCCAAACCCAACATGCTCCACGGCAAGATCCTCAGGAGCCCCGTCCCGCACGCCCTGATCCGGAGCATCAATGTCGAGAAGGCAAAGGGCCTGAAGGGAGTGCACGCCGTCGTCACCGGACGCGACTATCCCGACTCCCAATGGGGGGCGCACCTGGCCGATCAGACCATCTACGGCGTGGACCGGGTGCGGTACGTGGGGGAGGCTCTGGCGGGCGTCGCCGCCGTGGATGAAGACACGGCCCAGGAGGCGCTTGACCTGATTGAGGTTGAGTACGAAGACCTCCCGGCCCTGTTCGACCCGGAAGAGGCCATGAAGCCCGACGCGGTCCTCATCCATCCAGATCTGGACAAGTATCATTACAATGAGCACGTCCTCGTCAAGCAACCCGGAACGAACATCGCCAACCTCACGCGGGTCCGCAAGGGAAACGTCGATGAGGGCCTGAGCCAAGCGGACCTCGTCGTCGAGGGAACATACGACATTCCCATGGTCCAGCACGTCTGTATGGAGCCCCATGTCTGCGTCGCCGAGTATAACGCTCAGCGGAAACTCAACATCTGGAGCAGCACCCAAGGCCTTTATCTGGCTCAAGAGCACGTGGCCCGCGGATTGAAGCTCTCACAAAGCGACGTCCGAATCATCACCATGTACGTCGGCGGAGCATTTGGCGGAAAGATCAGCGGTCTCACAGAGGGACTGGCGGGCTCCCTTGCGCTCAAGACCGATTGCCGCCCCGTGCGACTGGAGATGACGCGTGATGAGGAGTTCATTTCCACCTTCGTCCGACAACCGATGAAGACGGAGATCAAGACGGGCGTCATGCGCGACGGCGAGTTCGTCGCCCGAAAAATTCGCGCCGTCTGGGATACGGGCGCCTACGGGGACTATGAGATCCTGGTCTCCCGGGCCGGGGGCATTTCGTCGATTGGTCCGTACAAGATTCCCAATGTCTGGATCGACTCCTACTGCGTGTACACGAACAAGCCGGTGGCCGGGGCATACCGGGGATTCGGCGTGCCGGAGACGTGCTTCGCTTACGAGGGCCAGCTGGAGGCCATCGCGTCCGAGCTCGGGATCGACCCGATCGAGCTCAGAATGAAGAACTGCGTGGAAACGGGCGATCTGACGGCGACGGGTCAGGTCATGAAAGGATGTGGACTGAAAGAATGCATCCAGAAAGCTTATGAATCCCTGAATGCATCAAGCCTCGAGGCGCCGCCGCCGGGGAAGCTGCGCGGACGCGGCATCGCATGCATGTGGAAGTTCAGCATCGGCTACGCCCATGTCGAATCCGGCATCAAAATCAACGAAGACGGCAGCGCCGTGCTTCTCACAAGCGCCGTGGAACACGGTCAGGGAGCGCACACCATCTTGCGACAGATGGCGGGGGAAGCCCTCGGCCTTAACCCCGACAAGATCGCCGTGGCCCACCCCGACACGAGCGTGAGCCCCTACGGCTGGGAAACCTCGTCCAGCAAGACGACCTTCTTCGATGGCAATGCCATTCGCAAGGCCGCTGAGGATGCCAAACAGCAACTCTTCAAGATTGCCGCGCTCAAGCTGGAGGCCGACGCAGAAGACCTGGAAATCAAGGACGGACGGATCTTCGTCAAGGGGTCGCCCGAACGCTCCGTCTCATTTGAGGACGTGGCGATGGGGATGCCGGGCCCCAACGGCGAATATGTCGGGGGACCCGTGTACGGCCGCGGCCATTACACGCCGGTCGATGTCACAGGTCTTGATCCGGAAACAGGAGAAGGAAAACAGCCTGGCGCCTTCTGGATGTTCGCCGCCCAGGCGGCGGAAGTCGAGGTGGACGAAAATACCGGGGAAGTGACCCTCCGCCGGATGACGGCGGCGCACGACGTGGGGAAGGCGATCAACCTGCAAGGGTGCACCGCGCAGATCGAGGGCGCACTGGGACAGGGGATCGGACAATCCTTGTTCGAAGAGATGGTCGTCGAGAACGGCGTGGTGATCAACCCGACCCTGATGGATTACAAGATCCCGTGCATGCTCGACTTGCCGCCGATGGTCCCCATGGTCGTCGAAGAGCCACACCCCGATGGACCCTGGGGGGCAAAGGGCGTGGGCGAGCCCGGCCTGGCCCCGACGGCGCCCGCGATCGGACACGCCATCTACGACGCAATCGGCGGCCAGCTTCGGGCCATCCCGTTCACGTCGGAGCGGGTCCTCGAAGTCATCCAGAAAAGGGATTCCGCGTAGGTTTCTTTGATTCCTCGCGGCATGAACCCAAAAAACAAGGGAGCACCGCGATGGAACGCGGTGCTCCCTTGTTTTTTGGGCATGCGCTCCCGCAAACCTGATCAGGACGAAAGCGCTCTCGCCGCTTTGACTTCGTGGGAATTTCGGCTTATTCCCTGAACTCGTTCTGAGCGTATTCGGAGCTCTCCATCTTCTCGCCGAATTCCACCACGAGGTCGCGGATCAACCGGAAGCGGGGGACGGGCTCGACAACCATGTCCTCTTCCAGCGGGATCTGGCAAGAGAGAACGGATTTGCCGTTGACCTTCATCTGGCAGGTGCGGCAGTCCTCGATCCGGCAGGACCACCGGACGGCGAGAGAGTGGTCCACCTCTTCCTGAATGTAACGCAGCCCGTCGAGGACCTTGATGCCCTCCCACCAGGGGATGGTGAATTCTTCCAGCCGACCCTCCCGCTCGCCCGCGTCGGGATCCTGGCGGTAGACCTTAAATCGCAATTTGCGGTCGCTCACCGATGACCTCCTTCGGATCAACGCTTGTCACGTGGACGGACTCCGTCCGGGTTTGCGCCGAACCGTCCGCTCCACGGCTTAGATAGACGTTCCGAAGCCAATTTTCGTTGTCTGTCGCCAGGTAATCGTCCCGGTGGTGATTCCCCCGGCTTTCGGTCCGCTCAAGCGCGGCCCGGGCCACCATCATGCACGTGTCCAGTTGGTGGGGCAGGATGATCGCCGTGGACCATTCCACATTGAACGTGGCGGCCCGGGTCCCGACCCGGGTCCGGGGCAGAAGGTCTTCCTTGGCCTCGGAAAGCCACGCCAGGGCGGATTTCATGTCTTTCTCGTTCCGAATGACGCCCACCTTCTCCCACATGATCTCCTGCATCTTCTGGCGAAGCCGGACGGGGCTTTCGCCCTTTCCGCCGCCGTCCATCCAGCCGAAGATGCGCCGGTGCTCGGCCTCGACCTTTGCGTCGGACAGGGCGGCCCCCGAGGTCCGGGCGGCGTAGCCCGCCGCCTCCCGGCCGGCGGCCCGGCCAAAGGCCACAACGTGCGTGAGGGCGTTTCCGCCGAGGCGGTTCGCCCCGTGGACGCCGCCCTGGATCTCGCCGGCGGTGTACAGGCCTTCGACGGTGGACATCATGTCGACGCCGGTCCGCACACCGCCTCCAGTGAAGTGGGACTTGGCGCCGACCTCCATCGGCTCTTTAGAGAGGTCGAAGCCCACGCGCTCGCACCGGACCCGGTAGCTTTTGGGAATGGACTTTCCGCCCTGGAACTTATCGAACTCATAGACCAAGACGTCTTTGGGGACTCCGGTCAGGTCCATGTAGCAGCCGCCGTGGGGGGAGCCGCGTCCCGCGCGGACTTCGCTGTAGATGCCGAACGAGCGGATGTCTCGCGTGGTGTTCCATTTCCGGACGCCGTCGTACTTGGCGAGAAAGTCCTCGCCCAGGGCGTTTAGGAATCTGCCGTGCTCCCGGATCTGGGGCCGCCAGCCGGGGAAGTTCGTGATGGTCACGTTGATGTGCGTGATGCGCGGATCAACCTGGGACGGGAGGAACTGGACGAATTCCATGTCCACGAACTCCGCGCCGGCCTCGTAGGCCATGCCGTGGACATCGCCCCCGCACTCCACCGCGGTCGTCGTGAACCGGTAGGGCCACAGGGTAGCGTATCCGCCGGCGGCCAGGATCACGGCCTTGCTCTTGAAAACGATGAACTCCCCCGTTTTCCAGTCCAGCCCGGTCACGCCTCCCACTTTTCCGTCCTCGACCAGCAGACTCGTCACCAGGATGTTCTCCATCCAGGGGATTTCCAGGCGGTCGATCTCCTTTCGCAGCGCCCACATGATCCGCGGCCCGGTCATGAAACCGTAGTGGACCGATCGCTTGCGCGAATGTCCGCCGGGCGGCCAAACGAGGTCGAATTTTCCGTCCTTGTCTTTGCGAAAGGTCTTGCCTCCCCCCCATTCATCCAGCTCATAGAGGGTTTCGGGGGACTCGTTCGCATAGCGTTCGACGAGACGCTGGTCAGGCATGCAGTAGCCGCCGATGACGGTGTCCCGGAAGTGCAGGTCCGGGGTGTCGTCGTCGCCCACGGCCGCGGTGCAGGTGTGGCCCGCGGTGATGGTGGCCCCGCTGCGGCCGAAGGTGCCGCGATCGAGGATCAGGACCCGGGCACCGCCGCTTCTCGCGTGAATGGCAGCCTCCCCCCCGGCGCCACCCGAGCCGACGACGATGACGTCCATCTCCACAACGCGATGGGATTTAGCATTCAAGGTTGCGACCTCCTAACGAGGGCAAGGAACGAGCCCGAGCCGGGCGGGGGAAAACCTTCCCGGAAAACCGGATATCTCAACGGATCATGCCGAATATGACCGGAGCACCACCCGGATGACGGAAGCGACGACGCGGCCCCGACGCTGCGGCCCGGAGAGAAAAGCTTGACGGGCTCGGAGGGGCTTCTGTAGCATGAGCCTGGGTTTCGCACAACATTCCGGAAATCATCATTCATGAACCCCGGCGGGGTGTCAAGGTCTGTCCCGGGCGCCCTCCCCGAAGAATCCGTCGACTCGCTTTCGGTCTTCCCGGGTGATTTCGCCATGCCGAATCCGCTCACGCAACGACTTCGCGAAAGCCTCGAGGGCCTCAAGGCCGAGAAGCGGTTCAGGACCATTCCCATTCTCGAGAGCGAGCAAAAGGCCCACGTCCGCCTGAACGGCCGGGACGTCATCATGCTCTCCTCCAACAACTACCTGGGACTGGCCGCCCACCCCAAGCTCAAGGAGGCAGCCCGGGAGGGGATTCAACGCTACGGATGCGGGACGGCGTCGGTCCGGTTCATCTGCGGAACAATGGACATTCACCGCGAGCTCGAGGCGGAGATCGCCGCGTTCGTCGGCGCGGAGGACGCGCTCCTCTACTCCTCCTGCGCGGCCGCCAACGAGGGGCTGATCCCCGCGCTCATGGGCGAGGGAGACCTGATTTGCAGCGACGGGCTCAACCACGCCAGCATCATCGACGGCATTCGCCTGAGCCGCGCGGCGCGGCACATCTACCCCCACCGGGACTTGGCGGCGCTGGAAGCCGGGCTCGTGGCCCATGCCGACGCCGTCCTCAAAATGGTCGTGACCGACGGGGTGTTCAGCATGGAGGGGGACCTGGCCCCGCTTCCGGAAATGGCGGACCTGGCGGACCGGCACGGGGCGTTCCTGGTGGTGGACGAATCCCACGCCTTGGGGATTCTCGGAGAGAACGGCCGGGGAACGGCCGAGCACCTCGGCGTCGGGGATCGCGTCCGGATCCAGACCGGGACGCTGGGCAAATCGCTGGGGGGCGCCATGGGCGGATACGTGGCCGGAAGCCGCGACCTGATCGAGCACCTAACGCAAACCTCGCGGCCTTACATCTTCTCCAACGCCCTCCCCCCGGCGGTCGTGTTCGTCGCCCTCGCCGCCTTGGAGCTGATCCGGGAGGACCCCTCCCCCCGCGAGCGGCTGCGGGAAAGCACCGCGTACTTCCGCCAGGAAATGGGAACCGCCGGGTTCGACATCATCGAGGGGTTCCACCCAATCGTCCCCGTTCTGCTCGGCGACACCCCCAAGGCCCTGGAGATGAGCGCGGCGCTGTTCGAGGAGGGGGTCTTCGTGACCGGGTTTGGCTTTCCCGTGGTCCCCAAAGGGGAGGCCCGCCTGCGGGCGCAGATCTCGGCCGCCCACACCCGGGACGACCTCGACCGGTGCCTGGAGGCTTTCCGCGCCGTCGGCCGGCGTCTCGGCGTCATGTAGGCGGTCCGACCGGGTCGTTCCGGGGTCCGGACCGCATTTCCAAAAATCCAAAACCCCCCCCCCCCCCCCCCCTCCCCCGACCCCCAGTTGTTGAAACCGGGATTTCGCGTGAGATAGAGGAGAGAGTCCAAAATGGCCGGTAAGGGCAAGGAAACCCAGGTTTACGTCAACGGAAAGTTTTACCCCGAAAGCCAAGCCTCGGTTTCGGTTTTCGACCACGGCCTTCTATACGGGGACGGCATTTACGACACCCTTTGCTCGTGGAACCATTCCATCTTCCGGCTGCGGGAGCACATCGATCGTCTCTACCGCTCGGCCCACGCGGTCATGCTCAAGATCCCCATGTCCAAGAAGAAGCTCTCGGAGACCATCGTCGAGACGGTCCGCCGATCGGGGTTCCGAAACGCCTACGTCAAGTGTCTCGTCACCCGGGGCGTGGGGCCTCAGCCGCTATTGGATCCCCGCGGATGCAAGCCGACGCTGATCATCTTCTGTCGGCCCTATATGTGGCTGACCGGGAGCAACAAGGGCGTCGGGGTCCGGTGCAAGATTACACAGACCCGGCAGATTCCCAACGACGCCCTGAGCCGGCAGGTGAAAAACCTGAACTATCTCAATTTCGTCCTGGCGAAGATTGAAGCCATCGAGACGGGATTCGACAACGCCCTGTTGCCCAACCTGGCCGGCGAGGTGCTCGAGGGGCCGGGGCTCAATCTCTTCCTGGTGAAAGATCGCGTCCTGGTGACGCCGCCCTCGGGAGAAATCCTCGAGGGGATCACCCGGACGGTCATCTTCGATATGGCGGCGGATCTGGGCATCCCGGTCCGGCAGGAGAGCCTCAGCCCTTACGACTGTTACACGGCCGACGAAGCCTTCTTCTGCAGCACGGCGGGGGGGGTCGTCCCCATCACCAATATCGATGGGCGGAAGATCGGGTCCGGGAAAATGGGCCGCGTCTCCAAAACCCTCGAAGAGACCTACTTCGAGTGGCTGGAGTCCGGGCGCGACGGCACGCCGGTGAAAGCGTAATCCGCATTCGTCACTCCCTCCCCTTTTGGGGAATCCCGGTCAACCGCGTCCGAAGAGGTCGAGCTGGGAGCCGGCGGGCCGTCTGAACGCCCCCGTCGAAAGGTTCGGCTTGCCGCCCGACAACCCGGCTTTCCGGCAGGCCACGGAGAAAAGGTTCTCAATCTGTTCGGCAAAAACGCCCTCCCCCTTCATCCTGGATCTAAAACGCGGGTCGTTCAGCCGGCCGCCCCGAATGGCGCGTATCCGATTCAGCACCTTTTCCTTCCGGTCGGGAAAATGACGGCTCAGCCAATCCTCGAACAGGGATGAAACGCCGTACGGAAGCCGGAGGAGGGTGTAGCCCGAAAACCGCGCGCCGGCCCCGGCGGCCGCCGAGAGGATCGACGGAAGCTCGTGGTCGGTCAACCCCGGAATGACGGGCGCCACGAAAACGCCCGCCGGAACCCCCGCCGCGGCCAAGGTCTCCATCGCTTCCAGCCGCCTTTGGGGGAGGGACGCCCGCGGCTCCAGATTCCGGCTGAGGCGGGCATCCAGTGTCGTGACGGACAGGCAGACGGCTGCCGCATCGCTGCGGGCCAAGTCGGCCAAGAGCTCGACGTCGCGCGTCACGAGACGGTTTTTCGTGATGATGACAACGGGGTTCCGGAACTCCAGGAAGACTTTGAGGCATCCCCGCGTGATTCCCAGGCGCCGCTCGGCCGGCTGGTAGGGGTCGGTCGCCCCGCACATCGCGACGGCCCGGGGGTTCCATCCGGGAGAGGACAAGGCCTTCCGCAACAGGGCGGGCGCCTTCTCTTTGACCAGGATCTTCGTCTCGAAATCGAGGCCCGCTGAATATCCCAGATATTCGTGAGTCGGCCGAGCGTAACAATACACGCAGCCGTGCTCACATCCCCGGTACGGATTGACGCCGGCGTCGAAACCGATGTCCGGACTGTCGTTGCGGGCGATAATGGAGCGCGAGGGGTCTTTCAGGAAAACGGTTTCGGGCGCGGGGGCGTCGTCCGGGAAGTCATCCGGATCACAGAATTCATCGTCGCGAACGTACTCGAGCCTTTCGAAACGGTTCCTGGGATTCCCGGCGGCGCCGCGGCCGCGTATCAACTGGGGGCTTCCCTGCATCCCAAACTCCCGGAGAGGCCGGCGAAAAAGATATTTCGTGTTATTTTCGTATCTCCCGGCCAATCTGTCAAGGAGGATTCTCCCAGAACAACGGCTCATCGACAGGCCGCCCCGCTCAACCCAAGGCGGATCATCATGGTCGGCGTGCCCGCGCGACGCTTCGGCATCTCTCTGAATTCCATGTATGATGACTTCCGCTTGACTGCATTTTCCGGTGAACCACCTCTACGCGGATTGGGTGCGCGCAGCTTGCGGAATCACAATACGGCCATCAGCAACCCGGCGGTCGTGCCGAAATGACGCCTCGGACAAAGCCGGTGAATTATCCGCAGCTTTTCCTGCTGGCCTCCAGCCACTTTATGCTGGACGCCTACAGCGGATTTTTGTCCCCCATTTTGCCTCTGCTGATTGCCAAGTTCGGACTTTCCCTGACCCTGGCCGCCCTTCTCCTTTCGGCGTACCAACTGATCGCATCGACGGGACAGGCCTTGTTCGGCTTCCTGGCGGATCGATTCCCCCGATTCAACTTCACCGTATGGAGCCTGGTCATCACCGGGATCTTCATCAGCGCGATGGGCTGGGTCCCCCTGTATTCCATGGTTCTGGTCCTGCTGATCCTGGCAGGGCTCTCGACAGCCTCTTATCATCCCCAGGCGGCCGCGATGTCCGGCGAGGCGTCCAAAGAGTCCCGGGCATTTGGAATGGCCGTCTTCATGACGGCGGGAAGGTTGGGCTATGCCGTCGGACCGCTCATCGCGGTCCCCATCGCCGTAACCTTCGGCCACAAGTATCTCATCCTGGCGGCCCTGCCGGCCCTAATTCTCGCGGCGGTCCTCCACCGCCGCCAGACCCCGGTCGGGCGGGGGGCGCCCTGGCCCGGGCGGGCGGAGTTTCTCAAGCCTTATGTGGAAAACTTCCGTCCGCTGGCCCTCCTTTGGTTGTTCGAGGCCTTTCGGACGGGCGTCATGACGGGCCTCAGCGCCTTTCTGCCGTTGATGCTGATCGAGAAGGGGTATTCACTGGTGGCGGCCGGCGCCTCTGTGTCCTTGTTCATCGGTGGGGGGGCAGTGGGAAACCTGATCGGCGGCCGTCTTGCGGATCGTATCGGGCGGAAGCGGGTACTCGTGTTCTCGGGCCTCGGCGCGATTCCTTTCGCGTACGGGTTCCTGTGGACCGAGGGGGCGCTTTTATGGGTCTGCCTCACCCTGTTGGGGGCGGTGCTCCTTTCCTCCCTGGGTGTGACACTGGCCAAGGGACAAGAGCTGGTGCCCGCGAGCTCGGGAACGGTCTCCAGCCTCATCATGGGGATCACCTGGACGCTGGGGAGCTTCGGGATCCTGTTCATCGGCGCCGTGGGGGATTGGGCGGGTCTTCCCACGGCAATCGCCATTTTGTTTCTCTTGCTGGTCCCCGCGGGGATTTGCGCCTGGCTCCTTCCTCCGGACCGAGAAAGCCCGGCCGAACGGGCAGCCGCCGGGTAGGACCGGGCGTTCAGTCTTTCGCGGGGCGTTTCAGGGCGTCCTGGCGGTTGGCTGGGGCTTGGCGGATTCCGCTGACCATTCAGGAGGCATCGTCATGGAAAAAACCATTCTGCAACCCAAGACCCTTCACGAGCCTTTCAGCGCGTACTCCCACGGGATCGCCGTGGACGGCGCGAAGCGCGTCATCTTCTGCGCGGGCCAAGTGGCGGGCGACGCGGAAGGGAACATTGTCGGGGAGGGGGATTTCGACGCCCAGGGCGAACAGGTCATGTCCAACCTCCGGGACGTTCTGGCCGAGACCGGTGCGACCTTCGCGGATGTGGTGAAGCTGACGACATACGTCGTTCGGAAAGAAGACACCCAGAAGGCCCGGGACCTGGTGGGCAGACACTTCAGGGAAAATCCGCCGGCCAACACGCTGTGCGTCCTCCAGGGACTGGCGACCCCGGCCTATCTGGTGGAAATCGAGGGGATCGCGGTTCTGGCGTGACAGCCGCTTCAAGATTCCAAGTCCAATTCGCCGAGGCGTCGAACCCTTTACGTCAGGGGTCCGCTTGAAGGATTCCCTTCTCATCCACCACCGGAGAGGAGTCAGCGATCTTGACGGGAAAATATAAAAAATACATCGTCACCGAACCGAAAATCATCACCGATTACCTCTTTCACAGGAAGCCCAAGGAAGAGCCCTTCCGCATCTACATGAGCTCGGAGCTGGTCGCCGAGGCCGAGGCCTTTTGCGACATCTTCTGGAGGACCGGGCTGCCGGACCCGACGTGCGAGATCCACCACCACCCCAAACCCCAGCTTCTCATGTTCGCGGACGCGGAGGGGTCGTTCGAGGTCGAAGTCCCCTGACCGACGAGCGCTACACCTTCACCAAGACCACCGCCATCTGGATCCCCGCCGGGGTGGATCACAACGTCAAGTACAACCGCATCGACGCCCCGATGATGGAGACGGGCATCGTCCTTGGACAGGGCCATTACAGTTGACCGACATTTGCCCTCGACCCTTGGGTTTCAAAGGGTGTTGGGCAAACGGATCGGGCCCGGAGGCCCGAGCGCATCACTCCACACGCACGATGGCGGCCACGG
>CAYRGS010000001.1:100430-102661 GCA_964423875.1 uncultured bacterium | reverse complement strand
CCGCCGGGCGGCCCCTGGTGCTCCGCGCCTCCGGAGACGTAGACCATCGAGTCTCCCACAATCGAGGAGATGACGGCGTTGACGGCAGCCCGCGCGTGGCGGGTGCTGTTGATGTCGGAGTCGTCCAGCATGGTGTGCCGGCGGCCGCGGATTCGGCCGTCCGGGCTGGCCTCGCACTTGGCCAGGATGTTGACGACGCGCTCCCGTTGCTCGGACGTCGGGCGCCACTCGAAAGAGATTCCGGCGTTCTCCAGCGCGGCCTTCACCGCGTCGCCGTCGATGGCGTCCCGCATGACGCTGTGGCCGATGACGAGGTCCCCGCCCCACGAGGCACTGTTGCCCAGCACCATGATCTCGTTGCACAGGAGCTCGATGCCCGAGGAGGTGGAGGCCACACCCGATGAAAGGGACCAATCGCGGCCGATCACCTCGTCGCTCAACTGCCCTTCCGAGATCTCGCCCGTCACGAGGGCGACGCCCAAGGCCGAAGCGGCGCGCGAATACCCCATGGATTTGTACGTGTTGTCCGAGCAAACGGGGTTTCCTCGCCGCGCGGCCGCCTCGGCCTGGTCCGTGCTGATCAAGGGGGTTTTGACCTGGACGAAATGGAGGTCCTCGACGCCCTCGATCCCCGCCTCCCCCATCAGGCGGCGCACCACGGCGGCCGTCTCGCGCACCTGCGCCATGCGGCCCATCTCCTCCGGGAGAAATTCGCGCGTATGCCCGGAGGCCATGGCCAGGCGTTTTTCGCCGTTGCCCTCCCCTTCCGGCGCCTTGGCGAAGACGGTGAAATGCGGACTCATGACCCCTTCGGTTCCGCCCGACATGATCAGGGCGATCCGCTCGCCGGTCTCTTCGCGCGAGATCCCGAGACACCGGCCGAAATAATCGGCCAGAACGAAATTGCTGAACCCGCGCGCGAAATCGTTGACGCAGCCGTTGCCCTCAGTCTTTCCCATGATGCAGACAACGTCCTCCGCCCTGCACCGGCCGCTGTCGATCAGCTCGACGACTCCGCTGATGTCGTCCGGGGACGCCATCGGCACGCGAAAAATCTGTGCCTGCATTCCTTCGCTCTCCTTTTCTGTCGGGTAAAAAGGCCCCGGAACAACCCGGGCGCGCTCACATCGGATGGGACGCCGCGGTTGATCTCAGATTTCGACGCCAGACACCTTTTCCGTCCGACCGAAGTCGGCCTGGTCCGCCTTGGGGACAAAATAGCTGATCTGTGTCGTGGGGTCCGACCCCCGATTGGCCACGCCGTGAACCGTGCCGCTTTCGACAATGAGGGTCTCCCCCGGCCGGCACACGGACCGCCGCCCGCCGACGAGGGCGTGCACCTCGCCGTGGATAAAGTGAATCACCTCGGCGGTGTCATGGAAATGGGGCAGGACGGCCGCGCCGGGCTCTATCTTTTCGAAAAGGATTCGCCACAGCTTCAAGCCCAGCGACCCGGCTTCCTCCCGCGACAGGAGCTCCTTCACGTTGACGTTCGGATTGCCGGGCAGCGGAGTCCACGGCAAACCATCAAACCGCCTGATCATCGATTCCACGAGGCCACCTTTTCTCCCTTCCCAAGTTGGCCGCGAACCGGAAATCCGCGGGCACAGTCGCCCTTTTCCCAGAAAACGATCCCCTCGTCTCCTTCGAAACCATCCCCGTCGTCATCAAAAGGGCTAAAAGACAGGATAACAAATCGGGCCGCGGGAAAGAACCCGCCTGGAATCGGTTTGCATTCCGTGTTTAGCGTGGCGCCTCCTTTCGGTTATACTGGCGGCTGAAATTTCCATCCAGGGTTTACAGGAGGAGAAATCATTCGGGCAGCGCCGACGCCTTGAGCCGGTCGATGATTCAGCCCATATCCCGTTATGGAAGCAACCGTTCTTATCGCCATGGAAGTCAGACTCTTCGCCCAAGGGTATCCGTCCGTGCCAACCTCTCGAAAAGGAGCGTCTCATGTTCTTCGAACAAGTCGTACGCCGGGAAACCGGCTGCGTCTCCTATGTATGCGGTTGTCCCGGGGGCGGTGAGTGCGCGGTGATCGACCCGCTCTGGGACCCAGCGCCGTACGCACGCATCGCCCAATCTCAAGGCGTATCCATCCGGTACGTCATCGACACCCATTCCCACGCAGACCACGTCTCCGGGGCCCGGCGGCTCGCGCAGCTCGCAGGCGCCGAGCTCCTCCTTCACGAACTGGGCAGTCTCAGGCACGGCGGGTGGCGCGGCGG
>CAYRGS010000001.1:66025-100420 GCA_964423875.1 uncultured bacterium | reverse complement strand
ATCCCGCACGGCGCGTCAAAGACGGCGACACATTCCGGACGGGATCCGTCCGGATGGAGATCCTCCATACGCCAGGCCACCGGCCGGAGCACATTATCGTCGCCATCTCCGACCTGAGCCGCACGCCTGAGCCATGGATGATCTGCACGGGCGATTTCGTTCTCGTCGGCGACATCGCCCGGCCCGACCTGGCCCAATCCGCCGGAAAGGGCGCGGGGGAGTTGTTCGACAAGGCCCTGCCCCGCGTTGCCGGGCTGCCCGACCACGTCGAGGTCTACCCGGGCCACGTGGGGGGCTCGACATGAGGACGCTCGCTCAGCGGCAAGTTTGCCACCACACTCGGATTTGAGCGCCGCCACAACGCGGCCTTCCAAATGAAGAAACGCGACGAGTTCATCCGCCACATGACCGAGGGGCTGCCCGACCGGCCGGCGAACATCGCGCGGATCGTCGCCATCAACCAGGGAGCCTTCCCGCTGACCCTGGAGGAGCCCGAGGCCCGGCCGATTGCGCCGGCGGAGGCGTCGCGGTGGATGGAGGAGAACCCGGCGATCCAGATGATCGATATGCAGCGAAACCGCCGACTTCGGCCAGGTCCACGTTCCCGGGGCGATCAACCTCCCGATCTCCAGCGCCGAATTCGAGCAGCGGGCCGGCTGGGTCTTCGATCACGACACCCCGTTCCTCCTTCTCGGCGAAAACGACCGCGACGCCCAGCGGGCGTCGCGCAAGTTGGCCTTTGTGGGCCTGGACAGCAACGTTCGGGGATTTATCGCGGGCGGAATGCCGGGTTGGTGCGACGCGGGACTTCCCTACCGTACCCCTTGACCAGATCTCCGTCCAGAGTCTTCATGAGCGCCTGCACACCGACGCCGGGAACGGTTGGCGCATTGTCGACGTGCGTGAGGACGAGGAGTGGACGCAAGGGCACATCGAGGGCGCCCACCACCTGAATTACAAGAAGATGGGCAAACCGGATCCGGACCTGCCCTTCTCCCGCGTGGAGACCCTGGCCATCATCTGCGGCGGGGGAATACGAAGCAGCACCGGCGCAAGTCTTCTTCTGCGACACGGCTACTCCGGCGTGATCAACGTCGTGGGCGGCATGAGCGCGTGGCGCACCGCCGACTACGAGGTTGTCACGGAGGGCTGAAGACGCAAAAACCGGCCCGCGATTCGAGAACATTCATCTGACGCGAGAGGGAAAAAGGTGGACATCCCGCCGCGCGCAGAGGGAGTGATTTGTGGTCACCTATGGATTTGTCATCGATAACCGGAAGTGCATCGGGTGCCACGCCTGCACGGTCGCCTGCAAGGCCGAGAACGAGGTCCCCATCGGGGTGAACCGGACTTGGGTCAAGTACATCGAGAAGGGGGAGTTTCCCCTCACCCAGCGCAAGTTTTCCGTCATGCGGTGCAACCACTGCGCCGACGCCCCCTGTGTGGAGATCTGCCCGGTGACGGCCCTCTACACCCGGCCCGACGGAATCGTGGACTTCGACAGCCAGCGATGCATCGGCTGCAAGGCGTGCATGCAGGCGTGTCCCTACGACGCCATTTACATCGACCCGAATGATCAGACCGCTGCGAAATGCAATTATTGCTCCCACCGGACGGACGTCGGCCTCGCGCCCCCCTGTGTCACCGTCTGTCCCACGCACGCCATCATCTGCGGCGACCTGGATGACCCGGGAAGCGAGATCGCGAGCCTCGTGAGCCGCGAGGCGGTCCAGGTCCGAAAACCCGAGAAAGGGACGGACCCGAAGCTTTTCTACATCGATGGGGACGCCGCTTCTCTCGACCCTACAGCGGCCTCTCCCGCGGACAGCTATATGTGGAGCCAGGGCGGGGGGGAGACGTTCGAAACGCCCCGCGCCCTTTCCGGGCCGGCCGGTCCGGACCCCGCAAGCGGACTCGCCGGGCGTCTGGGGACTCTCTCCCGGCGCGTCTACGATGCGCCGCGTGAACGGATGGTCTGGGGGTGGAAGGTTTCTTTATACATCCTGACGAAGGCTGTCGCGGCCGGGGCGTTCGCCATTCCGTTGTTGGCCTTCGGTCCCGGTCAGCCGCCCGGCCCGATGGGGTGGACGGGCGCCCTGCTCGGCCTCATCTTCCTCGGATGGACCGGCCTCCTTCTCATCCAGGACCTTCGCCGGATGGACCGCTTCCTCTATATTTTCCTTCGCCCCCAGTGGAAGTCGTGGCTGGTCAAAGGGGGGTACGTGTTGTTCGGGTTCGGCGGGGTGATCGGCCTGTGGCTCATCAGCGGAATCCTGGGAGGACGCGCCTTCCAGTCCGCTTTGACCTGGCCGGGGGTCGCCCTGTCTTTTCTGGCGGCCGTGTACACGGCTTTCCTGTTCGCGCAGGCGAAAGGGCGCGATTTCTGGCAGAGCCCGCTCCTACCGGTCCATATGCTCCTCCACGCGGTTTTGGCCGGGGGTGCGGTGTTGCTCATGTTCAGTCCGTTCTTCCCGGCGGCGGCCGGCGACCGGTTGAAGGAGATCCTCCTTGGGGGCCTCGGGGTGAGCTTCCTGGCCTTCATGGGAGAGCTTTTCTTCCCCCACCCGACAAAAGACGCGCGCGCCGCGGCCCAAATGATCCTGCGCGGTCCCGGTGCGATCCTGTTTTGGGGAGGCGTCGTGGCCCTGGGTCACGGCGCGGCCGCCGGCCTGTTGCTCTCGGGAATCGGAGGCCTCGAGGTCCTCAGCGCTCCCTTGATTCTGGGTGGGGTCTTCGTCGCCGCCCACCTCTGGGTGACCATTCCGCAGCGGATCCCGCTGAGTTGAGGAGCGCCGAATGAACCACCGACCGAAGCCCGGCTGGATCGAGCGAACGGCGGAGAGCCTCGGATGGATCAACCGGCTGGACCCGCAGCCCGCTTCCCGGGAGAAACGCCTAGCGCCGGAGGGGAAGTTCGAGCAATATCCGCCCGTCGACCGCTGGGGGGACTGGGCCGACCCGGTTCCGCCGGGAGCCGAAGCGGACGAGTCGCGCCGGTGTGTCCTCATTCCCACCACTTGCTTCAACTGCGAAGCGGCCTGCGGCCTGCTCGCCTATGTGGATAAGGAGCGGCTGGAGGTCCGAAAGTTCGAGGGCAATCCCCTCCACCCGGGAAGCCGGGGACGGAACTGCGCCAAGGGGCCGGCCACGATCAATCAGATCCGGGACCCCGATCGCATCCTGCACCCCCTGAAGCGGGTGGGGCCGCGCGGCGGCGGCCGGTGGGAGCGGGTCGGGTGGGACGCGGTCCTAGACGACCTGGCCACCCGCATCCGCGAAAGCCTCACCGGGGGAAAACCGGAGGAGGTGATGTATCACGTCGGCAGACCGGGCTACGAGGGATCCGCCGAGCGGGTTCTCAAGGCGTGGGGCATCGACGGCCACAACAGCCACACCAACGTCTGCTCGGCGGCCGCCCGTCTCGGTTATCACCTCTGGCAGGGGGCCGACCGTCCTTCCCCGGACCATCAACGGTCCCGCTTCATCCTTCTCATGAGCTCCCACCTGGAGGCGGGCCACTATTTCAACCCGCACGCCCAGCGCATCATCGAGGGCAAGCTGGCCGGCGCCAAACTGGCGGTCATCGACCCCCGGCTGTCGAATACAGCCGCCCGGGCGGATTACTGGCTCGCGCCTTATCCCGGGACCGAGGGGGCCGTCTTGCTGGCCATGGCCAATGTCCTCCTGGAAGAGGGCCTCTTCGACCGGGCGTACGTGGAGACCTGGGTCAACTGGGAGGAGTATCTGAGGGAGGAGGCGGGCCTGTCCGGGGCCTCCTTTGATGTCTTTCTCTCCAAAATCAAAGAGGTCTACGCGGCGCACACGCCCGAATTCGCCGAAGCGGAGAGCGGCATCCCGGCCGCGACGATTCGGAAGTTGGCCCGGGAGATCGGCCGAGCGGGGTCCGCCTTCGCGACCCACATCTGGCGGGGGGCCGCTTCGGCCCACCTGGGGGGGTGGCAGATCGCCCGCGCCCTTCATTTCCTGAGCGTCCTGACCGGCAGCGTGGGGACTCCCGGGGGGACCGCGCCGGCGTCCTGGCACAAAACGAAACCGGCACCCTTCGACGTCCCCCCCGCCGTCAAGTTCTGGAACGAGCTGGTCTACCCGAGGGAATACCCCTTATCGACGTATGAGATGAGCTTCCTCCTCCCCCACTTTCTGAAGGAGGACCGGGGGAAGCTCAGCGTATACTTCACCCGGGTCTACAACCCCCTCTGGACCAACCCCGACGGCTTCACGTGGCTCGAAGTCCTGAAAGACGAGGAGAAGATCGGTCTGCACGCCGCCATGACGCCGACCTGGAACGAATCGGCCCTGTACGCCGACTACGTCCTGCCCATGGGGCTCGCGGGCGAGCGTCACGACGTGCAGAGCCAGGAAACCCACTCGGGGGTCTGGGTCTCTTTCCGCCAACCCGTCCTGCGGGCGACGATGGAGCGGATGGGCAAACCCGTCCAGTGGACCTACGAGGCCAACCCGGGGGAGGTGTGGGAAGAGGATGAGTTCTGGATCGAGCTCTCCTGGCGGATCGATCCGGATGGGGACCTGGGCATCCGGCGTCATTTCGAATCTCCCAACCGGCCGGGGGAAAAGGTCACGGTCGAGGAATACTACCGCTGGATGTTTGAGAACAGCGTGCCGGGACTCCCGGAGAAGGCGGCCGAGGAGGGCCTCTCCCCCATCGAGTACATGAAAAAGTACGGGTCCTTCGAGATCCAAAAGAACATTTTCCAAAAGTACACCCGGCAGCTTCCGGCCGAAGAGACGGAGGGCGCGTCCATCGATCCCCAGACCCACGTGGCTTCCAGAGACGGCCGACCGATCGGCGTGGAGATCGCCGGGCGGGTCCTCGAGGGATTTCCGACCCCCTCGCGAAAACTGGAGTTCTTCTCCTCCACGCTGAAGGATTGGGGCTGGCCCGAGCACGCCCTGCCCGGATACGTCTTCAGCCACGTCCGTGAAGAAGACCTGGACTCGGGAGAGCTCATCCTCCTGCCGACCTTCCGCCTGCCCACGCTCATCCACACACGGTCGTCCAACGCCAAGTGGCTCCTCGAGATCTCCCACCGGAACCCGGTCTGGATGCATCCGAAGGACAGCGACCCGTTCGGGCTGAAGACGGGGGACCTAGTCAAGGTCCACACCGAGATCGGGTATTTCGTCAATCGCGTCTGGGTCACCGAGTCCATCCGGCCGGGGGTGATCGCCTGCTCCCATCACGCGGGCCGGTGGCGACTGGAGGAGAACGAGGGGGGAGGGGGGCGGATGGGCTCCGCCCTGGTCCGCCTGGAGGAACGGCAGAAAGGCCAATGGCTCCTCCGCCAGGTTCACGGCGTGAGGCCCTATGAAAGCGAGGACCCGGACACCGCCCGGATCTGGTGGCAGGACCCCGGCGTCCATCAGAACGCGGCCTTCCCCGTTCATCCGGATCCCGTGAGCGGGATGCACTGCTGGCATCAGAAGGTCCGCATCGAGAAGGCCGGCCCCGATGACCGGTACGGAGACGTCTTCGCGGACACCCAG
The DNA here is from genome assembly GCA_964423875.1 of uncultured bacterium. GTDB lineage: Bacteria > UBA8248 > UBA8248 > JACPRG01 > CAYRGS01. The sequence continues at coordinate 94,894 of CAYRGS010000001.1, read as the reverse complement.
AAGTCCTTTGAGATTTACCGCGAATGGCTTCAGAAGACCCGTCCGGCACCCGGCCCCGGCGGATTGAGACGTCCCCTCTGGCTGAATCGCCCCATTCCCTGCGAGCGAGACGCCTACCAATTGACCCCGGAACCACCGGTTGACGGCCCTCAGGCGTGAGAGTCCTCGCCGGCCCGCCCCGCCCAACCGATCGTGACGGGAACAGTTTGCGCGTAAGCTGAATGGAAATGCTCTGGATCTATCTCCTGATCGGTCTCGTCACGGGCTTTTGCTCCGGCCTGATCGGCATGGGCGGAGGGTTTATTCTGATCCCGCTCCTCCTGCTCGCCCGCGTCCCCATGGAAGCGGCCATCAGCACCAGCCTGGTTTTCGTCCTGTTCAGCGCAACCTCCGGGGCGCTGCGCCACGGGTTTCAGGGGACGGTGGACCGGCGTCTGGCCGGGTCGGTCGCCCCGGTTTCGGTTCTGACCACCTTCGCCGGCGCCCTGTTGACCGTCCGGTTCCCCGCCTCCGTGCTTCAGTCGCTCTTGGGCGTCTGCGTCCTGGCCGGTCTTTATCTCCTGAATCGCAAGGCCCCCCTCCAGGTGGTCCTCACCGCGACGGACCTGCCGGGCCGCTGGACCTACGACCGGACGGCCGAGTGGGGGGAGGAATCCATTCACTATCGCCTGGACTTGAAGAAGGCGGCGGGGGTCGGCAGCGTGGTGGGGTTTCTGGCCGGGCTGTTGGGCGTCGGCGGGGGGTTCTTGATGATCCCCGCCTTCGTCGGCCTGATGAACATCCCCCTGCGCGTCGCCATCGGAACCTCCCTCCTCACCATCCTGGCGTCCGCCTTCGTGGGGGCCGTGATGCACTGGGGACAAGGGAGCATGGACCTCACCGTGGTCTGGACGACGATCCTGACCGGCGTGATCGGGGCGCAGATCGGAGCCCTCTGCGTGCCGAAAATGCAAGAGGCGGGGATGAAAATCCTGATGAACGTCCTGCTGGGACTCGCGGCGGCTTATCTATTCGTTCTGGCGGGAATCGGACTTTGAGTCCGCGCGGTCTGGAAAAAAAACTGGACAAAAAAACGGCGACCCCCGAGCGGGGCCGCCGGTCACATCGGAATCCCTCCGTCTTACAGCGTGGCGTGCGTTCCGTCACACAGGGGTTTGTTCCCCGACTGCTTGCAGCCGCAGAATCCATACGTTTCACCCGCCTTCACTGAGTGGGTCATCGGCCGGAACGGGGTTTCCTTGTGGGAGCCGTCACAGAAGGGCTGGTTGCTGCTATGCCCACAAGCGCACCAATGAACCTCACCGTCTTTCTCGGCGGTGTGCTTGTAAGATCCTTTTTGAGCGATATTCGGCTTTTCCATGAAAGTAGTCTCCTTTTTGCTCATGCACGGTCCCGGTGTACACATAGGCCCCAAAAAGATGATGGGCGCGACTGCCGTCCGGACAACCATATCTGATGGGATGCTCGGCGCACAACCGCCGAACTCACCGACACGGACCGGAAATTGGTGAAACGTCAAGCTTTCCGGCATTTTCTATTGTTGAAACACCTTAAGAACGCGCTTTTGCGGGGCCTCCCAGTCGGCCGGATAAATCCGGCCGCCCTGGAATCTTCCGTCTCGCCCGACCTCAGGCGTGAACCACGTCCGCCTTCTTTTCTCCGGCCTCCTGCTTCTCTTCAGCCAGGATTTCCCGGATAACGCCCTCCAGAACTTCCGGCTTCGTCCAGGTGCCCTTGTAGACGATGTTCCCCTCCCGGTCGGCGATGTACGCCATGTTGGGCAGCCAACCGAAGGCCTCGTGAACCTTCTGGTCCATACCGTCCACCAGAACCGTTACCTTCTTGATACCCTTTTGCTCGACCAGCTCCTTGGCGTAGCCCATTTTCTGCTCATACGAAGCGTGTAGCTTCGTACTTGCCGAAGATCCCTTCATTCGCGTGCGGCTCGCGGACATAGATGTTGAAAATCTCCAAATCGTCCCCGTACCTTTCGGCCAGCTTTTCCATGTGCGGCACCGGCCGCCGGTACGGCGGTCACGTGATAGCGCCAAACTCGAAGAGCTGGAGCTTCTTTCCGATCAGGTCCACCGTATTGACGCGGCGGCCGTCCGTGGTCTCGAGCTGGACCGTCGGGATCTTCGAGCCGAGGGCCGCCGCGTCCGGAAATTTCGCGTACACGGCGCTCACCTTCTCGTTGAATTTAATCTTGACGAGCTTCCACCAGTTCAGGAACAGGAACGAGTAGAACTTGCTCGGCGGGTTTCTGCCGAATTCACCTCTGGTCTGGATCATCCAATCCTCCTTGTCGGCCTCGGGATTTGCATCTCCTCCGGACACTCGCCACACAAACGGCCGGCCTCAGCGAGAAACCCTGCGGCGATTACGCAAATCACTCTATTTTTCCTTTTACCCCCTAAGATTGTAAATAATCGAGGGCGCGTAATATTCCACCCGATTGCTCCATTCGCCCGGCCGACCCGGCCTGGGAGACCCCGGCCAATCATCCCGCCGGTTGAAGGGAAAATCCCTTTCTGTTAACATCCGGGCCGACCCTGAAGCAAAGCACCATGCCCCGCCGACAACCTTATCCTTGACGGGTCGCCTCACACAGGAGGGGGTAGGCAACGGCGCGGAGGTTGGACTTATGACCGTCCTGGCCATCCAGCACGTGGGATGCGAGCCCATGGGTCTGCTCGAAGAGATCCTGGAGGAATACCGGGTCGGCTACAGGTACGTCCGGCCCTACCTCGGCGAACCGGTCCCGCAGACCCATTTCGGAATCGACCTCCTCATCCTCATGGGCGGCCCCATGAACGTCTACGAGCACACCGCCCACCCCTGGCTCCTGGATGAGGACGTCCTGATCCGGAACTGCCTGAAGGAACGGACCCCCATCCTCGGCATTTGCCTGGGGTCCCAGCTCATCGCGAAAGCGGCCGATGTCGAGGTGAGGGCGGGTCACGCCAAAGAAATCGGCTGGCGCCCGATTCACCTGACCCCCGAGGCCCAGGCCGACCCGGTCTTCGCAGGGATGGAGGAGGAGTTCCCCGTCTTTCACTGGCACGGAGACACGTTCGACCTGCCGGAGGGGGCCGTCCGCCTCGCAGGCTCGGCGATGTATCCGAACCAGGCCTACTGCCTGGGGGATAACGTCTACGCCTTCCAGTTCCACGTGGAAGTCACCCAACCGATGGTCCGCGCGTGGTGCGCGGAATACCCGGAAGACGTGGAGACGGTGGATTACGCCATCGATGATCCGCCCGTTTACGAAGGCTGCCGGGAGCGGATCGGCCCCCTGCATGAAAAGGCGCGACAAATTTTTGTCAATTACTTCAGGCACATCCATCTGATCTGATTCGCCGCCTGTCGCGGGCGCACGTCCGCGCCCCCGCGGAACCCATCCCTCCCTCCGTCCAGGAGCCCCGTTTATGAATGCGCCAGGCCCCAAGGACCTCGCCGTCCGGGCTCCCCGATTCAGCGTTCAAATCCCGCAGCAGGACATCCCCTACCCCGAGCTGGTGGACATCGCCCTGGAGGCGGAAGACCTGGGCTACGACTCGGTCTGGGTCTTCGATCATTTTTTTCCCATCATCGGAAGCCCTGAGGGGCCCTGCATGGACGGTTGGACGGTCCTCGCCGCGCTGGCGGCGCTGACCCAACGGGTCCGCCTCGGCGTCTTGGTCAGCGGCGTCACGTACCGTCATCCGTCCGTTCTGGCCAAGATGGCGACGACGATCGACATCATCAGCGGGGGGCGGCTGGATTTCGGCCTGGGGGGCGCCTGGTTCGATCTGGAACACCGGGCGTTGGGCATCCCGTTTCCCGGCATCCGCGAGCGACTGGAGCGGCTGGAGGAGGCCCTTCAGCTCACCCGCCTGCTCTGGACACGGGGGACCGAGGGCAAGGTCGATTTCGAGGGAAAGCACTACCAGCTCCGCGAGGCGCCTTGCAATCCCGCCCCGGTCCAGAAGCCTCACCCGCCCATCATGGTCGGCGGGGGGGGCGAGAAGCGGACCCTGCGCAGCGTCGCCCGTCACGCGAATCTGTGGAACACCTTCGGGACGCCCGAGGTCCTCCGCCGTAAGCTCTCTATCCTGCGCGAGCATTGCGAGGCCGAAGGCCGGAACCCGGACGACATCGAGAGCTCGGTTCTGCTGGCCACCTATCTCAGCGAGGATTCCCGATCGGTGGAGCGGGCCGTGAAGGAAACCGCCGCGAAAATGGGTCGGTCGGAAGAGGAGGCCCGCCAAGCGATGCTTGTCGGGGACCCCGACGCGGTCACGGACCGGATCCGGGAGTATCACGACGCGGGCGTCACCCACATCTTTTTCGGGTGCGTGCCGGTCTGGGATCGCCCCTCCCTCCGCCGGTTCGCCGCGGAAGTAATCCCGAGATTCAGGGACACCTGAGCGGCGGGTCCGGCCGGTCCGAATCCCGAAAGACCGTCCACTCCGTCCCCGTCCGGAACGGATATCCACTTCGGAGAAAACCATGGATTCATTCGCCCGCGGAACCTTCAACGTGGACTACGAGGCCCGCATCGATTGGGAGCGCCTGCGGCTTGAACGGGTCGAGAAGACCCAGCGGCACATGAAAGCCGAGGGCATCGACGCCCTCCTTCTCTGGCAGGATGAGAACGTCCGCTACCTGACGAGTCAGCGGGCCATCATGCTCCAGTACCGCTCGGTGACCCACTACGGGGTGCTCCTCGGGCAGGAGGCCGGTCCGGTGCTGTTGACCTCGGGCGGAGAGATTGACCGGGTCCGGGAGGCGATGCCTTGGGTCCCGCACATCGAGGCCATCCCCCACATGACCGAGCCGGGTCTGGTCGAAAACGTGACGCGGAACCAGATTCTCCCCCACCTCGAAGCGTTCGGCGCGGACCGGGGCAAGGTCGGAATCGACGCGGCCACGTTCACCATGCGCCAGGCCTTCGAGAATGCCCTCACGGGCGTCGAGTGGGTCGACGGCGAGCACTTCATGTACCTGTCGCGGGTCCGAAAGCTCCCGGACGAGGTCCAGGCCCTCCAAGAAGCCACGGCCATCGCCGACGCCGTCACGCAAACGGCCATCGACCACGTCCGCGCGGGCGTGCGCGAGTGTGAGGTGGCGGCCGAGGCCATGCGGACGCTCTTCCGGCTCGGGGGAGAATTCGCCCACCTGGCCAGCCCGTTCGTGGCGTCGGGAGAGAGGATGTCGCCGCCGACCCGTTTCGCCACGGACAAGATCATCCGCCACGGCGACATCGTCTTCATCGACATCGGCGCCATGTGGGGGGGCTACTTCGGAGACGTGGGGCGAACGGTGATTTGCGGAAAGCCCTCCCGCCGCCAACAGGAGATCTACACCGCCGTCTACGAGTGCCTGCACGCCGGGGTCGAGCAAATGCGGCCCGGGAACACGAACGTGCAGGCCACCCGGGCGTTCCTCGACAAGGCCGCCGAGCACGGCCTGGAGAACAACTTCATCAACCTCTACATCGGCCACGGCTGCGGTGTCAGCCCCAACGAGCCGCCCTACGTGGGCGAGGCGGCCACGGGGGCGATGGAGATCGAGTTCCGGCCCGACATGGTGTTCGCCATCGAGCCGCTCATCTGGGTCCCGAACGTCCGGGGCGGGGGCGGAGTCAGGGTGGAGGACATGATCTGGGTTCGGGAGGACGGCCCCGAGTACATGAGCCGCGCGCCGTACTGCGAGGAGCTTCTCATCCAATAACCGGTGTGCCACTGGCGGCTTGGGGTTGGTAACCGCCCCTGCACGGGCAGAGAAGCCGCGCACCGCACACGTTTGCTCAATCGACCAAGGTGGGCTGATGGTTTTCGAGTCGGCGCGGCGCTTGGGCGGGGGCTGAGGGTCAACCGACCCGCGCTACGTTTTTTCAGCAACCTGCGGTTTGAGGATCTCCACGCCGAGCGGCTTGTTCTGCGGTCCGCTGCACCCCCCCGGGCAGGCGGAGATCGCGACGATGCAGTCCATCTCGGCGTACAGATCGATGGAATCCCCCTTCTGCGCGTCGGCATCCAGGAAGAAGAGGCGGTCCTGGTCGTCGATCCCCGTCGTCATGAAGATGTTGAACGCGTCGTGCACATGGTCGGGGCTCAGGCCGAATTCCGCGATGGCGCGGGCCAGGTTGTTCTGACAATTTGGGCGGTCCTTCTCGCCGGTCAACAGCTCGAAGTACACCTCGTTGCATCTCGAAAAAAGCAAATCGTGCGAGGCCGCGCCGTGCGGGAGGGGGTTGTGCTCGACCGTATCGGCGATGATTGTGAACATGGGACGCATCCCGGACGGCGTGCTCCAAAGCTGACTTCCGACCGTCAGGTGCGCCCCCTCGAATATCCGGGTCCTTCCCGACCAGAACACCTCCCGGGGGTCGTCCTTGCCGAAAGCGTTGAAATCTGCGACCTGCGGTCCTTCAACCTCGATCACGCGCAGAACCTGACCCTTCTCGACGACGAAGGCCCGGCCGGTTTCTTTCGGAATGACAAACTCCTGAACCAGCTCGCCGTCCTCGCAGCCTTCGGCAACCCGCTGATAGAATGCTTCGTCTTTGACGTGGAACTTCGGATGTTGGTCGAACTTTTTTGGGTTCATCCACGCTTCCCCATGATCTCGGCCTGAAATGAAAAGGCGGCCCCATCAGGGCCGCCCGCTTCGCCGATGAGAGATTCCCGGGGGGAGGGGGGGGCCGGAAGAAGATACCCGTAAAAGCCTCCGGCGCGAGATCCGCCTCCTTACCGCTTCACCGCCGCGTCCCGCTCGGCCCAGGCGGCGATGACCTCATCGGCCTTGCCGACCCGGCCGAAGAATCTGCGCGTGTTGGCGACGGTCCCTTCATGAAACTCCTTGCTCGTCGTCGCGCAGGCGTCCTCGACGAGGACGATGTTGTAATCCAGCATGAAGCCCTCCCGGGCCGTGCTCTCGACACACACGTTCGTGGCCACTCCCGTCATGATGATCGTCTTCACGCCCAGGTTTCGCAGGATCAGGTCCAGGTTGGTCCCGGTGAATCCGCCGTAGCGGTTCTTCGTCAGGAGAACGTCGCCGTCCTTCGGCTCGAACCCCTTGCAGAGCTCCGCCCCCCAGGTTCCCTCCTCCACGATGGGAATGGCGTCGGGACCGAAGTTGAACTCCTCCAAGCGCTGTTTGGCCGGCCAGTCGGCCTCCGGCGAGCGGGCGACCCGGAAGATGACGACCTTGCAGCCGGCGCCGCGGGCTTCCTCCATCAGGTTTTCAAGACGCGGGAGGATCTCCTGGATCGGGCCCATGTCCGTGCCCAGCTTCCCGAAGGCCCCATCGGAATGGCAGAAATCGTTCTGAACGTCGATCACAATGAGCGCCGAGGTGGAAGGGTCCACCCACTCGCCCAAGTCGGTTACGTCCTTCATCACCAGCCCTCCTTCCCCATTCGGTTAACGCCAAAGCGCCCTTGAAACACGGCAGATTTCAGCGGATTGTTGAAAACAGTCTAGGGGAAATGAACGCCCCAATTCAAGCCATTCAAGCCGATCCAGTGTAGTGTCTCGTAAATGGATTTACATATCGTGACCCGAATGGTCCCGCTCCGGCCGGGCAAGGGATCAACCGACCCAAACACCCGGCCTACCGAGAGGTGTAACCCCGGTGTTTTCAAAACGGGCGGGGTGGGCATCTTGCCCGCCCCCCCCCCCCCGGGGGGGGGGGGGGGGGAGGGGGGGGATTGATCCCGCCACGTTCACCGCTTTACAATGACTTTCATCCTTTAATGAAGAATGGACTGACCCATCGAACGGGAGACTGATTGCCATGACGCCGGATGCCGGAGAAGTTCAAGGAGAAGTCCTCGAGGACCGAATCGTCGAGCCCCGGGGCCATTACGCACGGGAGGTCCGTCAGGGAGAGGTCCTTCGGATCATCGACATCCAAGGCCAGCAGGTGGCCGACTTCCTCGCCTTCAACCTCAACCGGCTGGAGGAGAGACTCTCGCCCGAGAACACGGTGAACCTGAACCGCTCGGTGTTCCCCAAGGTCGGCTACACACTGTTTTCCGACGAGGCCGGAAAGCTCATGACCATCATCGCCGACACGTGCGGGGTCCACGACATGATCGCCGGGGCCTGCTCCCGGTTCACCAACGAGTACCGCTACGGGGTGCCCGACACACCCAACTGCCGGGACAACTTCGCCGCCGCCGTCAAACCCTGGGGCCTGAACTGGAAGGACGTTCCGTACAACATGAACGTCTTCATGAACTGCCCCATCCAGCCCGACGGGACGTTCACCATTGAAACACCCAAATCCGAGGCGGGCGATTATGTCGATTTCCAGGCGGACATGGATGTCCTAGCGGCCATGTCCAACTGTCCGCAGGAGCGGAACCCCTGCAACTCGGGCACGCTGAAACCCATGCGGGTCATCCACTATAAACCCTGACGGACCATGACGACGGCCGGCGGAACCTTGATGACGGCCGGCGGACGCCCTTGAGCGGCTTCCCCGGCTCTCCGGAGACCCAGAAATGCGCGGCTACAAAAGCCCGGATCTCCTCTGGACCCCAGACCGGCTGCGGCGGACCCTGGACGGCCCCCCCCCCCTGATCCTGGACATCCGGACGACGCAGGATTACGTGGCCGGGCACATCCCGGGCGCGGTCCACCTGGACCTCTTCGGCCTGTCCGTTCGGCACACCGGGCCGGAGTCCCTAGACTCGTTCTTCTGGATGATGGAGGGCCTGTTCGGCAACCGGGGCGTCGATCACGGCAAGACCGTCATCGTCTACGACGAGCGAACGGGCACGAGGGCGGCGCGGGCCTTCTGGTTCCTGGAGTATTTCGGACACGAAGACGTCCACGTCCTGGACGGCGGATACGACGCCTGGGAGATGGCCGCGCACCCCGTGAGCCGGGACCCGGTGAAACCCGAGGGGGTGAGCTTCAAGGCCCGACCGATCGCGGACCGCCTCGCTACGGCGGAGACGATCCTGAAGGGACTCGACAACGACGGATGCGTGGTCGTGGACACCCGCACCGACGGCGAGTATCACGGAACCGAGGTCCGCGCCAAGAGGGGCGGCGCGATCCCCGGCGCCGTCCACATCGAGTGGAAGAACAACGTCGAGGACGGCGCGTACAAGAACGCCGACGACCTCGCCGCCCTCTACGCACCGGCCGGCGTGACGCCGGACAAGGACGTATCGGCCTACTGCCAAGGCGGGTACCGCTCGGCTCACGCCTACCTCGCCCTCAGGCTGTTGGGGTACGAAAAGGTCCGGAACTACATATCGTCCTGGGCCGAGTGGGGCGAGCGCGAGGAGCTGCCGATCGAGAAACCGTAGATTGCAGGCGCGCGCGGCCGGACGGGCAACAACAGGATCGCTGTTACGACTGAAAGAAACAGGGCGGGCAAGATGCCCGCCCTACCCCAGCGGATGAATCACCATCCGATGACCTCGGTAGGCCGGGCATCCTGCCCGGCCTACAATTCCCGAATTCATCCAAAATCCGGCCTATAGATAATCCTCCAACCTGACCTCATCCAGGAACGGGTATTCCAGAAGCTCGTATTCCGAACGGTCTACGCCTTCCGGGATGGTGGCGTCGATCCCCATCTTGGACGTGGTGGGCAGCGAGCCCTTGGGGAGCTGCGAGGCCCTGAGGGTGGGGTCCAGGTGCTTGCCGCGCGCGCCCGAGACGATGATCACGTCCTCGTCCGGCCGCACCCGGAAGGCCAGCGCCCGCTCGAGATCCATCCAGTCGGTGATGTCCACGTCGTCATCGGTGACGATGACCAGCTTGACAGCGTGCAGGGCCATGAGCGCCAGCAGGGCGTTCTTGCCCTCGCCCGGGCGCTTTTTAATGGACGCGAACAGGTGCCAGTAGCAGCAGCTCGCCGGGGTCGAGTAGACCGCCGTCGTCTGGACGCTCGCCTCCCGCAGCGCCCGCCAGCCGGCCGCCTCCATGGGCGGCGCCTCCAGCCAGTCATTCTCCCAGGGCATGAAAACAGTCTGGAAGATGGGGTCCTTTCTGTGGGTGATCGCCTTGACCTTGAACACCGGGTTCCAGCGTATCGAGCACTGGTGCCCCGTAAAGTCCCCGTACCGGCCCTCGTCGATGGTCCAGCCGTCGGCGGAGATCTCCCCTTCCAGGACGATCTCGGCCGAGGCCGGAACTTCCAGGTCCAGGGTGGCGCACTTCGTCAGCCGGACGGGCTCGCCGTAAAGGCCCCCCGCCACCGCGAACTCGTCGAACCCCGGGGGGGCCTTGTAGGCGGCGGAAAGGATCTCGGGAATGCCCGTCCCGAGGGCGATGGCGATGGGAAGCGGCTCCCCGCGGTCGAGCGCCCGCTGATACGTGAACCGCATGTCCGAGGGCGACACCAGGTCGATCCCCGTCTCGTTGGGCGTGCGGTACATCAGGCGATAGCAGCCGACGTTGCGGCGCCCCTCTTCATCCTTGCAGACGGCGATCCCGGCGGAGATGTACGGGCCGCCGTCCTTTCGGTGCTGGAAGGGGATGGGGATCTCCGTCAGGTCCACTTCGTCCCCCACTTTCACGACCTCTTGGACGGGACCGTCCGGAACGATTTCGGCGGGAATCGGGCGCTCCAGAGCGTCCATGAAGACCCGGCCCAGGACCTTCTCGTCGCTGGCCAGGCCCAGGGCCAGACGCCTCCGGGACCCAATCAGCCCGCCGACAACGGACATGCCGTAGTCCGCGACGTTCTCGAAGAGGACGGCCTGATCGGACTTGGAGAGAAGGGTGTGCATGTATTTGGGAGGGACAGGCTTTTTGATCCGGAGCAACTCCCCGTTCGCCTCCAGGTGATCCAGCAGGCCGCGCATGTCCCGGTAGGGGATTCGGCCGCTCATCGCGGCGCGCCCGCCGTTTTTACCGTTCATGGTTTGACTCCCTTTTTTCCGGTTGGCCGGGAGACGGCCGGACCTCAAGGTTCACACAGCAAGGTCAATTCATGTACGAGCCGCCGTCCACCAGCAGGGTTTGGCCGGTGATGAAGTCCGCGGCGTCGGAGAGGAGGAAGACGACGGCGCCGACGATGTCCTCTGGAATCTGGCTGCGGGGAATGGCCCGGCCCGGGATCTGGGCGGCCTCGTCCTGGTCGATCAACTCGCCCCGGGCCGCGACAAGACTTTCGCTCCGCGTCAGCCCCGGGCCAATGGCGTTGACGCAGATCCCGTCTTTCCCCATCGACCGAGCGAGGACGCGCGTGAGGGTGATCACGGCCCCTTTCGAGACGGTGTAGTGGGCGAAGACCGGCGCGCCCTTGAACGGGACGCCCGAGGTGATGTTGATGATCTTCCCCAGCCCCGGACCGCCCGGCTCGCGGCCCTTCAGGTAGGGATAAACCGCCCTCGAAGCCAGCCAAGCGCCCTTGACGTTGACGGCCATCATCTTGTCCCATTCCTCGACGGTGACTTCGTCGAACGCCGCGTACCGCATGTCCGCGAAGTAGGCGGCGTTGTTGAGAAGTCCGTCGATCCGGCCGAACTTCTCTTGGGCGGCCTTGGTGAGGGCTTCGACGCTCTTCTCATCGGTCACGTCGGCCTTCACGTAGATCCCCTCTCCACCCGCGTTGCGGATCTCCTCCACGGTCCCTTCGCCGTCAAGGATGTCGGAGACGACGATCTTCCCGCCCTCGGCGGCGATTCCCTTGGCATACGCCTTCCCAATCCCACGCGCCGCGCCAGTTACAATGATGATTTTGTCTTCGAGCTGCACAGTCTATACCTCCACCTATAATCTCTTGTGAATCGCTCTACATTTCGAAACTTGAATTGTCTTTTCCAGCCGGACGAGATACCCGGCCCACCAGTCGGTGAAAGGCAAGTCTTTCCAAACAGGTAGAGTGGGTCATCTTACCCACCTTCGTTCCTACAGACGCTACCCGCCGCGCGCCGACGGGCGGGTCCGTGATCGCCTAATCCAATCTGATAACGTGAAACGATGGACGCACCGCCTCACTTCATATAAGACCCACCGTCCACCATGAGGGTCTGGCCGGCGATGAAGTCGGCCCCCTCAGACAGGAAGAACACAATGGTTCCCACCAGGTCATCTGGTATCTCGCTTCGGGGGATTGCGCGGGTGTGTAGCATGTGCGCCTCTTCCTCGTCGAGTTCTTCCCCCCGGGCCTCCTTGAGGCTTTCGCTTCGCGTCAGTCCGGGTCCCACACAGTTCACAGAGATGCCGTCCTCCCCCATCGAGCGGGCCAGGACACGGGTGAGGGTCACCACCGCACCTTTGGACACGGTGTAATGGGCAAAGTTGGGGTTGCCCTTAAAGGGCGTGCCAGACGCGATATTCACGATCTTCCCAGACCCCTGGGATTTCATGTAGGGATAGACCGCCTTCGAGGCTAGCCAGACGCCCTTGACGTTGACAGCCATGACAGCGTCCCACTCCTCGACAGTTATCTCGTCGAACGGGCAATACCGGACATCGGCGAAGATCGCCGCGTTGTTCACAAGGCCGTCGATCCGGCCGAACCGGGAGTGTACGGCCTCAGCCAGGGCCTCGACGCTTTTCTCGTCCGAGACGTCCGCGCGGACGTACATCGCCTCCCCGCCCGCCCCGCGGATCTCCTCGACGGTCTCCTCGCCGTCCAGGATATCCGAGACGGCGACTTTGCCCCCCGCCTCGGCAATGCCCCTGGCGTAGACCTTCCCGATTCCGCGCGCCGCGCCGGTCACGATGATCGCTTTGTCTTGAAGCAACATGCCTCAACACCCTCTCAAGTTTCACTCCGCCCCTTACAGCCCCCGCCACCAGACGACCACCTTCTCCGCCCAGACGAGAAGGCCGAACAGGATCAGGGACATGACGGTGAGCATGACTAGGGCGGCGAACAGGATCGCCATGTTGAGCTGGCTGCTGGTGATCAGGATGACGTTGCCCAGGCCGTGCTCCGCTCCGACGAACTCCCCGATGATGGCGCCGATGATGGCGAGGGGCAGGGCGATCTTGGCCCCGTCGAAAATGTAGGGCAGGGAGTAGGGCAGCCGGATCTTCCAGAAGATCTGAGCCGGGGACGCCCGCATCACCTGGACCAGCTCGACCATGTTCTTGGGAACGTCCGTCAACCCCGAGAGGGCGTTGACGACGATGGGGAAAAACGCGATAAAGAAAGCCATCACGAACTTCGGCATCAACCCCATCCCGAACCACACCGTCAGCACCGGCGCGATGGCCACCTTGGGGACCGCCTGGAAGGCGATCAGCATCGGGTAAAGCCCCTTGCGCAAGAATATCGAGTACCCGATTCCGACGGCGAGGCCCACCCCTCCAACCACCCCCCAGACGAACCCGACCAGCGTCTCGATCATGGTCACCTGGAGATTCTCGAGGAGGTACGGGAAAAACTCGATCAGCGCGAGGACGATGTTCGTGGGGCTCGGGAGGATGTATTCAGGCAGGCCGGAGCGGCTACTCACCTCCCAGATAACGAACAGCCCCCCCCACATAACGATCCCGGGGACGGACCCCCGCAAGACCGCCTTCGCCTTCCCGCCCGCAACTTCCTTCCCGGACGCGCGGAGCGCCGCGGGGGAGGGGGGAGAGGCCTCCCCCTCCCCCCTCCCCTCGGTGGTCACCACAGTTCTGTGTTCAGTCTGGTCTCGTGCCACTGCGCGATTACATCTTTCCAGGCAGGAAATCGTTTGTGTAAAGGTCTTGCACCTTCAGCGCCGCCTTGACCTTGAACCCTTTACTGATGGTTTCGAGGGTCAGCGCCATCTTGGCCGCCTTTATATTTCCGGCCCCATCCTTCTCCCACCGATCCCACTCGATCATGCTTTCCACCAGGGTGTCAATTTGCAAGCGGGTGACCTTCTTGTCCAAGACTGGGTGGGCCTTCATTAAGCTCTTGTAGGCCGCCCCGCGGTCCTTTCGGGTCGCCCAGAACCCCCGATACGCCGCCTTGAGGAAGCTTCGGACAACCTTTGCGTCATTCTTAAGCCTCGCCTCGTTCGCCCAGAACGTCAGGCTGTAGATGTCGAGGCCGAATTTCCGGAAAGGCATGAAGCTGAGCACCTTTCCCCTGGCTTTGGCTTTGATGTCGGAGATTTCCTTCGTGCTGGCCTCCCACATATCCGAGACCTGAAACTTGCCCGCGAGGAACTGCGAGTGACCCACGCCGGGCTGGACAGTGATAATCCGCATGGTGGAGAAGTCCGCCCCGTTCTTGGCCATCATAATGGGAAGAAGCTGCCGCGTAATCGTGAAGGCCGAAAGGCCAATGCTCTTCCCTTCCAGGTCCTTCGGGTGGCTGAGACGAATCGGCTCCAAGGCGCCGACACCCACCGGGCTACTGGTCATGAACTCCCCGATGGCCTTGGTGGTTCCGCCCTTCGCCCGGGTCAGGACGATGGCAGCCGTGTCACCGTAGCCAAACTCCGTCTTTCCCGCGGCCACCTCGCCCGCCGTCTTGTTCGACCCGTAGCCCCGGATGATTTTCAGGTTGATTCCTTCTTCCTTGAACCAGCCCTGATTCAGCGCGTGGAAAACGGGCGCGGCTGTTCCCTCCGGAATCCAGTTCGTCGTCAGCGTCCGGTCGGCGGCCCCGGCGGACCCCAGAGCGAACCCGGACAGAGCCAAACCGCAAACCACCAAAACTGCCGCCAGAAAACGCCCTCGACCGACTGTCACTCTCTCCATGTTTGTTCTCCCTCGATTGGGGGTTAGCCGGGCGTCAGCGCCCGCACTCCGCGAAAATTAAGAAAACCGCTCCTTGCTAGTCGCAGCTTCTATGCCAGGCTCAGCCTCGGGATCTTCGAGGCCGAGCATCGAACCAATTTTCACTTCCATCGCCTTGAAGGCGTCCGCCGTTTTGGTCTTCAAGCTTCGAGGCCGATCCAGATTCACCGGGAGAATGTCCATGACCTTTCCGGGCCTGGCCGTCATGACCACAACCCGCTCAGCCAGGAGGATGGCCTCCGGAATGCTGTGGGTGATGAACAAAATCGTCGTCCGCGTCTCTTCCCAGATTCGCAACAGGACGAACTGCATACGGTCCCGCGTCAGGGCGTCGAGGGCCCCGAAGGGCTCATCCATCAGAAGAATCGGGGGGTCGCTGAGAAGCGCCCGCGCCAGCGCGACGCGCTGCTGCATGCCGCCCGACAGCTCGTGCGGGTAGGCCCGCTCAAAACCGTCGAGCCCCGTGAGGTGAAGCAGGTCCCGGGTGCGTTCGGCCGCCTGGGTCATCGGGAGCCGGCAGACCTCGGCCGTCAGCATGACGTTTTCGAACACGCTTCGCCACGGAAGGAGCGTCGCCTGCTGGAAGACAAAACCGATGTCCGCCTCGGACTCCTCGACGGAGCGGCCGTTCAGGCTGATCTCGCCCGAGGTGATCGGGATGAGGCCCGCAATGAGCCGGAGGAGGGTGCTTTTCCCGCAGCCGCTCGGTCCCACAATTGTGAGAAGCTCACCCTCGGCGATTTCGAAGTCCATGCCGTCCAACGCCGTGACAGAACTGGTGCGGCCTTCGAAAACCTTGCAGATCCGGCGGCAATCAATCAGAGACGCTGCGCCTGCGGCCACCATGAACACACCTTTTCTCTTCAGCCGGGATCTCTTTGTCGATGTCTCCCGGGATTGTACATGCAATTCGGAGGATCGGCTCTTCCTCCATGCCTACCCCGAGTCCACCTCCACCCCCAGTTCCCGCATGAACCGCCGGTAGGCCAGGGCCACGGCGTCCGGGCCTTTGAGGTGGAACTCTTCGGCCAAGTCCAGGGGCAGCTCCCAGGGGCGTTGGTTCTCGACGATGGGCTCGTCCTGATCGGCGATGGTGTCCATGGTCCTGACGGCCGCCGGGATCTCGAGGCCGTCGTCCCGCTTTCCCTCCGCGTCCTCCATCCACATGTCGTACTGCTCCACCCAGACCGGGCCGTGCCTGATTTCCGGGGCGTCCAGGTTGTAGTTCCGCCCAACCAGCTCGTACCGCGTGCTCTCGTTGATGGAGTGGGGCGTCACCGGATAGAAGAACACCTCCGTGTCCCCGTTCTCCTCGACCTTCCATTGGTAGATGGTGAACGGCCGGGTCACACGGTAGTTCCGCACATGGGGGAGGTGGTGCAGTCCGTCGGGGATGTTTTGAAGCTCGAACCGGAGGGACTCCCCTTCCCGCCGGATATCCACGAGCGAGACCTCTGTATGTTCGCGGTCCCCCAGGATCCCCTCGTGCACCCAGGGAAAGTGGCCGAAATCGATGAAGTTTTCAATCGACCGGGCGGCGCTGCACTTCCAGAACTTTCGCTGCCGGAAAAAGATCCGGTAGTCCGGGTCGTCGTGGGCCGGGAAGGCCGGGATGGGCGCGCGCGGCGCTTCGGAAAGACAGACCCACACCAGGCCGTGGGCCTCCTCGGCGGGGTAAGGCGTGAGACAGGCCTTCCTGGGGATGGGGTGACCCGGCGGAACGGATGGGATGCGGACGCATTTTCCGCCCGCCTCATACGCCCAGCCGTGATAGGCGCAGACGAGGGTCTCCCCCTCCACCCAGCCGAGGGAGAGCGGGGTCCCCCGGTGGATGCAGAGGTCCTGATAGGCCCGCACCTGACCGGCAATCCGGCAGACGACGATTTTCTCGTCCAGCAGCTTGACGGCCAGGGGCTTGTCCGTCGCCTCCTTCGACCAACAAACCGGGTGCCAATACTCCCGCAAAGCCGGCCACAGGGCGGTTTCGTCCACAATGCTCCCCCGAATCAAGCCATAATGCTACCTCTCGGCCGGAAAAGAATCAATCAATCGGAGTGCGCTCGCTGGCCGGAAACGCCTGTCCCAAACGGAACTCCTCCTCGTTTGCGTCGGGATCCATGCCGACCCGGCAAGCCTCCATCCGGGCCAGGTTTCCGGCCGTGTCGCGTTGCGCTAAAGTCCTTCTTCTGAGGGAAACCGATTTTCCAAAGGGGGCAAGCGAATGAGCACCTTCCCACTAGAGCTTCTGGCGCGGGTACGAGAAGAAGACCTCCGTCGTTGGGTGGCGGAGTTCTCGGGATTTCGCCACGGACGACTCAACCCTGAAGCGTTGGAGGAAACCGGCGAGCACCTCATCCATCTTCTCACGGAGCTCGGCCTCTCGGCCGAGCGGCGACCGTTCCGTTATCGGGGCAGAACCTTCTTCAATGTCGCCGCCTCCCGACCGGGACACGAGGATGACCAACCCGCCCTCCTAGTCGGGGCGCATTACGACGGGATGGCGGGAACCCCCGGCGCGGATGATAACGCCAGCGGGGTGGCGGCTCTTCTGGCTGTTGCCAAGGCCCTGAGCACAACCCCAATCAGCAAGCCGGTCGAATTCGTGGGTTTCACACTGGAGGAGCCACAACATAGAACAGACGGCCGGTTCCGCCACGGGAGCCGGCGCTTCGCGAAGGACGCCCGCCGAAGTGGACGGAAGTATGCGGGGGTCTACATCCTCGAATCGGTGGGGTACACCGACGCCCGGTTCGGAAGCCAGCGGGTTCCCCTGCGCACCGCGATCCCAGTCCCGGACGCCGGGACGTTCCTGTGTATTGTCGGAAACCGGCGCAGCCGCGACCTGATGTGGCACTTCGGAAAGGCGGCCAAAGACCACGTTCCCGAGCTAACAACCGTTTCATATCAAACCCCATTCAGCGGCCGCATTCTCCCGATGACACGGTGGAGCGATCACGCACCCTTCTGGGACCAAGGCTATCCCGCCTTGATGCTAACTGATACAGTTCCTTTGAGAAACCCTCATTACCACCAACCAACGGACACGCCCGATACACTCGATTACAACTTTCTGCTCCGCGTCACCCGGGCACTTCTCGCGGCGATCGGCTGTTTCGATGTTCACCGTCCAGGGAAACGCGACTAAAAAGAAACACCAAAATTCGCTTTGGGAGATTCCAGATGACAACGAAGATGCCTTACGGTTGGGGGAAGGTTCCGTTCGATCTTGAGGACCGGAAAAAGTGGATGGATCTGCCTTTCCCCATAGAGGAATACGCGGCGCGCATCGAGCGCATGCGGGACAAGATGCGTATGCACGGTTTCGATGCCTTGGTAGTCTACGGAACCCGGGGAGACCGCGGACCTATCCGCTACCTGACCAACTTCGAGGACTACTATAAAGGTGACAACCTCTGTGTCATCCCCCTGGAGGGAGAGCCAGCCTTCATCACCAACTCGGTCTTCCACGGCGAACCGATGCACTCGGGCATCCAGCATGTCTGGATGCAGGACGTTCGGTGCACCGCGCACCCCCGGACGGCCCCGGACGCCGCCTCGGTCTTCGACCACCTGGCTGAGGTCCTAAGCAATCGGGGTCTGGATAGTGGAAAGATCGCCCTTTCGGGTGACGCTGCGGCGGCTCTGAAGGAGCCGATCGAACGGGTCCTGCCCGGAGCTGGGCTTTCGGACGCGGGTAAGATCGTCGCCGAGGCGATGACGATCAAAAGCCCCGCCGAGGTCCAGGTCCTGAAAGAGAGCGCTCTGATCGTCGACGAGGCCCTTCACGCCGCGATGGTCAACGCCAAACCGGGGGTAAGCGAATTCGAACTCTCAGGCCTCGCGATGGAAGCGCTGTTCCGCAACGGGGCCGAAGGTGGAAACTTCCCGATGGCGCTTTCCTCCGGACCTCGGGCCGGTTTTAAGCACGTCCCCCCTGTAAATCGGAGGCTCCAGAAAGGTGATTGGGTCTTCGCTGATTTGGGCGGAGTCTATAAGGGATACACCAGCGATGCCTCCCGACAAACGGTTGCGGGCGGACCCTCCAAAGTGCAGCGGGATTTCATGGAGGCGCAGATCGCCATCGTCGAGGTGGTCCTGGCCGAGGCGAAGGCGGGCATCCGCATCTGTGACCTAGCGAAGGTCGGCATCGAGGTAGCCCGGGAAGCAGGGGTCGAGGACTACCTCTACTTTCGCGGTCACGGCATCAGCACATTCTCCCACGTCCCCCCCTCGATCAACCCAAAGAATGAGGCAGTTCTGGAAGAGGACATGGTGTTCTGCTTCGAGCCAATGCTGGTTCGATACGAGTTCGGCACGGCTTGCGTGGAGAACATGTACCACGTGACGAAGGACGGCCTGGTCAGTTTGAATGAATGCCCATGGCGGTATTGGGAGTAAAATTCGTGGACTTCATGGTAGAGCGGAAGAGAGTTGGCCGACCCTCCCACCCACCTTCGGAAGGCGGCCAAGATGTCCGCCCCATCCTCATTTCGCGTAAGAGGGCAAATGCCGCAGGGGCACCCTAGAATGAGTGGCCCCCGCGATGCTGTGCTTCCGGCTAGTCAGATACCCGGCTAGGCGCCTTCTTTCGGCGGGATTATCGGAAGAAGGACGTAGGCAACTTGGCCAGGACCCATGTGAAGGGTTGTTTTGCCACCGAAAATCTCCGCCGGGCGGTCACGCGGATCGTCATGCAGGAACGGCCCACACCCCTTGAACTCGTTCTTCATCGTCCCGAGCGTTCCCCCACTTTCACCGGCATACTCGTAGTCTTTCCCGCGCACCGTTAGAGCGATCCGGTGGCCGGCCGGCACAACGATGGAGGTCGGCCAGATTTCCACATCCAGTACAACTGCCTCTCCAGGCGTCAGCGGCTGTTTCTCGTCATGGGTGTGATAGGGCCGGTAATCGGTGCTGAGGCTGGGGTCAAGCTTTCGGTGCGACGCGCGCAGCCAGCCCTGGCTGATCGGCGTGTGTGGGTCGATGGCCCCTTGGAAGACTACCTCCTCCCCGTCGGGGTCAAACACACGCAGGACGAGAAAAAGGTCTGCGTCGGCCGTCGAGGAAGACACGACCAGCCGGGCCGCGGAGGGTCCAGTGATCTCCGTTTCCCCCTCGAGCGGGGCTGAGGTGAAGGTAACACCATCACCCAGAGCATCTAACTCGACCTGTCCCTCGGCCGGCGGCTCTGGACTAAGGCTGAGGTCGGTGGGGTTGAGATGAAAGCGGGTCCATCGGGTCCGGGCGATGGGCCACTCCCCCTCCATGCGCTCTTTGAAGCCGTCGATCCGGCGGACCTGGAGCTGGACGGCCGGCTGGTCCGCCCAACCGTTGTCGAGACCCTTGAGGAAGTAGTCGAAGAATCGCTTCTGGAGGCGGACGCCGTAGTCGGTGTAGAAATGCGTCCAATGCTCAATCCCGTGGATTTCGATCCACTTCTGCTCGGAAGTAGAGCGGACGAATCCCTCGACGTTTCCGCGAAGGTGAAGCCCCTGCCCCCCCCAGTTCCCCGCGGTGAGGAAGGGGACAGCAACCTTGTCCCAGACCGGCGATCGCCCTTTGTGGTAGTCATCATCAAGCGGGTGTGCGAGGATCTCATTGCCTAGGTCGCAACGGTTCTTCGCCAACTCCTCCTCAGACAGCGTTTCCGGGCCACATACAAGCTCGCCGGTAACTCGGCTGTGCGGACCCCGTTCGCCAAGGCCATACTGGACGGTCTTGACCTGCATGTCGTACCAGTTCTCCCAAAATTGGCAGAGGATACCGCCGTGGTGTGTACTGTCGCGGTACCAGTCAGCAGCACCCTCCCAAATACACATCGCTGTCAAGTGGGGAGGCTGAAGCGAGGCTACCTCCCACTGGTTCATCGCATAGTAGGAGATACCGTTCAGGCCCACCTTGCCATTGCTCCACGGCTGGACCCCTGCCCACTCAATGCAATTGTAGAAATCCTTCGTCTCCCGGGGAGAAAAGTGGTCGATATACCCCGGTGTGCGGCCAGCGCCTCTGGAATCTGCCCGCACGCAGACGTAACCATCCGTCGCCCACTTCTCCGGATCTACAACCTCCCAGCTTTGGTACTTATTGGTCGAGCCCGCTGGGATGTCCGGGTGCTCTTCGACCATCCGGTCCCATTGATCCGTGTAGCCCTCCTGGAAGGAGAGACCCTTGGCGTAGGGGCCGTAGGTCAGGATGACCGGGCGCCGGCCCTCCGCGACGGGACGGTAGACATCGGCCCGCAAGACCAATCCGTCGTCCATCTCGATCGGCACGTCCCAGTCGATCCGCATCCCGTCTCGAACTTCGCTCTTGACCTCGCTCATCTCGTCTCCCTCGGCTTGTCTTCTTTCAGCCCGCGGCGCGGGCGGGGATCGGCCCGCCGCGCATCCTCCCGCCGCTCAGCGAACGATGGCTCTTTCACGGAAATCGGGCGCATTATACCGGACCTGCCCGGCGTGATCCAAAAGGATCATCGGCCTCCCTCTCACGCCCCCTCCTTTTGGAGAACGGCCTCGGACACCCAGCATCGGCCGAGCGCCTCGCTCTCCGTGACCACCCCGAAATAGTAGGAAATGTTCTCCAGGGTCGCCTCGTGGAGGGTGGGGTTGTACGTCGCCACACAGTCCCGGGGGCATACGATGTAGTAATTCTTGAAAAAAACCCCGCCCGAAGCGTGGATTCGACGCACACGTTCGTGGCCACCCCCGTCATCACCAGGGTCCGCACGTTGTGGTTTCGCAGGATCAGGTCTAGGTCGGTCCCCTCGAAGGCGTTGAAGCGGTGCTTGTTGACGACGATTCCCCCCCCCCCCCTTCTTCGGGCCGGACCCGGTAGAAATCCGCCCCCCAGCTCCCCTTCAGGCAGAGGGGAAGGTCCCGACTGTCCGCCCGCATCATCTCCACCATCGCGTCGCTGAGGTAACAATCGTCATAGTAAGACTGGATGAAGACCGGAAGGATCCCCGCGCTGCGGACGGCCTCCAGGAGCCCTTCCAGCCGGGGGACCATGGCCTGGATCTCGTCCATCCGAAAGCCCTTGGGTCCATAGGCCCAGTCCAGAAATCCCCCGTCCGCGCAGAAGTCGTTCTAGACGCCCACGACTTACCTCTGCTCCTGGATCGCCCGGAGCACCCGTTCCGGCGTGAAGGGAAGGGACCGGATCTGAACACCGATGGCGTCGTAGACGGCGTTGGCGATGGCCGCGGCCGTCGGGGCGAGACCGGGCTCGCCGACCCCCTTGGCCCCGTAAGGGCCGTCGGGGTGAGGCTCCTCGACGACCATCGGGACCAGAGACGGCATGTCGAGGGCGCAGGGGATTTTGTAATCGCCGAAGTTCGCGTTCACAACGGCCCCGCCATCGAGACGCATCTCTTCGAACAGGGCCGTCCCCAGACCCTGCGCCAAGGCCCCCTCGATCTGCCCGGCACAGCCCTGGGGGTTGATCGCCTTGCCGACGTCGTGGGCCGCGGTCAGCTTGAGGAGGCGCACCTCCCCGGTCTCCTCGTCCACCTCGACCTCGGCCCCCTGGGCGGCGTACATCCAGAAGGACGCAGGTTTCCGGCCCATGCCCGATTCGGCGTCGGCCGGCGAGGACGGCAGCGGCGTGTAGTGGCCCCGGCCGATGATCGGTCCCCCGATGAATCCGCCGTCGGGCTTGAAGACCCCCATGGCGACGTCGGCGAAGGTCACGAACCGGTCGGGGGCGGCCCGGGTGAAGACCCGTCCGTCCCGGGTGTCGAGGTCCTCGGGGGCCGCCTCCAAAAGGACCGCCGCCGCCTGGAAAAGTTGGACCTTGACGTCATCGGCCGCCCGGCAGATGGCGTTCCCATCGAAGAATGTGGTCTTGCTGGAGGCGGTCTCCCAGCCGTAAGGTGCCGTCGCGGTGTCGGGCTGGATCACGGATATCCGACCGGGCTCGACCCCAAGGGCTTCGGCCGCGATCTGCCTGAGCGCCGTGTGGGCTCCCTGGCCGTGTTCCACGGCGCTGGTGAGCAGGGCCACGCTCCCGTCTTCGTTCACCTTGATCACCGACATGACGTGGGCCGTCGGGACGGAGAATTTCCACATGCAGGCGATCCCCCATCCGCGCCGCTTCCCTGAGAGTGCCGGCTGATCCTTCCTGTTGAGCGGTCCGACTGCCCGCTGGATGCATTCCTTGAGACCCACAGAATCCAGGGTTTCCCCCGTCGTGCTGACGTCCCCGTCCTCCACGCCGTTGCGGAGCCTGAGCTCGACGGGTCCCATCCCGAGCTCCCGGGCGATGCGGTCGAGCTGCCCCTCGTAGCCAAAACACGTCTCCGGCACACCGAATCCTCGGTATGCACCAGACACGGGGTTGTTGGTGTAAACGCAGGAGGAGTCCACCCGGACGTTGGGGATGCGGTAAGGCCCGTTGGAGCAGAAACCCGCGTACCGGGAAACAGCGATCTCATACTCACCGTACGCCCCTGTGTCCCAGAAGCACCGGACCTCCCGGGCCACCATGTCCCCGTTCCGCATCACGCCGGTCTTGTAGATGACCTTGAGGGGCTGGCGGACGAACGTCGCGACGAACTCCTCCTCGCGGGTGAGCTCGAGGCGGACGGGGAGGCGGCCGCTGTGCATGGCCAGGGCCCCCGCCAGGGTCTCGACGACCGCACTGATCTTGCCGCCGAAGGCCCCGCCCACCCAGGTGCAGATGACCCGCACGTCGCTCTGGGAAAGGCCCAGGGCCTGGGCCACCTGCTCCCGCGTCACGTACAGACCTTGCGTCGTGGTCCAAATTGTGAGCCTGCCCTGGGGGGAAAGCTGGGCGATGCAGGCGTGGGGCTCCAGGGGACAGTGCTGGACCATGGGGATATGGAACGTGTCCTCGAATACAAGGTCCGATTTCCGGAACCCTTCCTCTACGTTTCCCAAACTGAACTCGAAGTGGTTGCAGATGTTCGTGCCCGGGATCGGGGTGAAGATATTGCTCTGGATCTCGTATTCGCCGAGGTCCGGGTGGAGAAGGGGGGCGTCGGGGGCCATGGCCTCTTCCATGTCGAAAACGGCGGGAAGCTCCTCGTACTCCACGCGGATCAGGCTCAGGGCTTCGAGGGCCGCGTCCTCGTCGATGGCGGCGACCCCGGCCACTGGCTCTCCCACGAAACGGACCTGGTCCACAGCGTAAACGGGCCGGTCCTCGAGGCGAGTCCCCCACACCGCGTCGGGGAAATCCTTCCCCGAAACCGCCGCGCGCACGCCCGCCAGCCGCTTGGCCGGCTCCAAATCAACATGAAGGACCTTGGCGTGGGGATGGGGGCTTCTCAGGATCTTGGCGTGGAGCATCCGGGGAGCGGTCACGTCCGGCCCGTAGGCCGCCATTCCCGTCGCCTTTTCGTAACCGTCGCCCCGCTCATAATTGGCCCCGATGCTTGTCTGATCCGCCATCGTCTCTCCCCCTCCCCCTTTGACGGAGGCGCGCGGCCATCGAGCCCGATGGCAACGTGGAATTTCTTCAGCGGCGCTTTCTCGCGGCGCTACACTTGTGATCCGGTCACCCTTCCGCCTTGAGAATTACGCGCTCCCCGGCGCGCGCGGGCCCCGAGACCTCTCCGCCCGCCACTCCTTAGAATCGATGGACTGGCCGGTGATCTCCACCCCTTCATCGGAAGCGAGGAAGACGGCGGGCTCGCAGAGGGTGTCCGCCGCGTCCCATTCCTCATCGGGGATTTCCAGGACGCCGGCGAGCTTCTTCATGCTGTCTATCCCCATCGCCGTCGGGCCACACCGCCCGGACGAATGGCGTTGACGCGGATGCCGTGGGGCTTCACCTCCAAGGCCAGGGCCTGTGTAAACCCCTCGAGACCGACCTTCGAGGCGCAATATGCGGTCACCAGCTGGAAACCCGCGGAACCCAGATTCGAGGTCACGTTCAGGATCACGCCACGTCTGCGGGGAATCATTCCGCTCAGCGCCTCCCGGCAGCAGAGATACGGACCCCGAAGGTTAATCCGGATCAGGTTGTCCCATTCTTCCGGATCCATATCCTGTACGGGTTTCACGAGCATGACTCCCGCGCAGTTGACCAGAATGTCGACCTCGTCGAAGGCCTCCCGTGTCCTTTGGAAAAGGGCCCGGATGCTCTGCTCATCCCTCACATCCGCACAAATTCCCAAGGCTGGGAATCCTTGCGCCTTCAGATCCGCGCTCACGGATTCCACCTCGAAGGCGACCTCCGACACCAACACGACTTTGGCCCCTTCGCGGCAAAAGGCCCGCGCCTGTAACGATAGCGACCTGGTTCGCCAGACGCATGACGTCCTCCCAAAATCCATGAACGAGAAATCGCGTCTCAACCAGGACTCGGAACGTCTTCCTCTCGAGCTTAGGCTGATGTTATCATACCGGGTAATGTTTCGAGGAAACAGCTATCATGAAGTCAGGCGAACAATTCTCATAAAACCCATGCCGATGCTTTCTAAGAATGTCTGCCTTTAATGCTTCTTCCTATTAGGCCTTACAAGAACTGTCGCTCTATTGAAGCCGGTGGGGCACCCCCCATGGTATGATGAATGATTGGCTATCCGGGAAATGTCTTCCAGCGCTCGGGTCGGCGATTGACCGAAGGGGGACAGACACCGCAAGAGTGCCCGGAGGGGGATGGAGAAAATGCGCGAAGCCGATCTTTGGCCCATGGCGAGAACGTATTGGCACCCGGTTACCTTGGCCGAAAACGTGAGGGACCGGCCGTACGCCGCGACGCTTCTCGATGAACAGATCGTGATCTGCCGGCTGGGGGATCGGGTGGAGGCATTCTCCGACCTCTGCATTCACCGCGGGACGCCGATCTCGCTGGGCCGGATAGAGGGCGAGGAAATCGTCTGTGCGTACCACGGCTGGACCTACAACGCCGATGGAAAGTGCACCCGCATCCCTTCCATCCCGCCGGAGCACCCCATTCCCAAAAAGGCGTGCCTCACCCGCTACCAGGCACAGGAGCGTTACGGGATTGTCTGGGTCTGCATGTCCGATGAGCCCCGGGCGCCCATTCCCAACCTTCCCTCCCTGGAGGACCCGAGCCACCATGTGACCGCTGCGGACCAGCGAAACTGGAAGTGCAGCGCCGCCCGCGCCATCGAGAACTCCATCGATTACTCCCATTTCGCCTGGATTCACGAAGGCATCCTGGGAGACCGCAGCCGCCCCGAGTCTCCCGGAGTGGACGTCGTCAGGGAGGGGGAAGAGATCAAGTTTGAATTTTCGAACCCACCCGACGGGCTCCACGGGATCGCGCACACGAACTACTACCGGCTGGTCCTGCCGTTTTCCATCATTCTCACGAAAGTCGAGGAGGACGGAAAAACCGAGGCGCTCAATTTCGTTTGCACGCCCGTATCGGCCGACGAGTGCACCCGGATATTCTTGATCACCCGGAACCACCCCCACGACATCGAGAAGGACGGCGGGAACGAAAAGTTCCTGGATCTCGTCGCGGAGCAGGACCGGCTGATCGTAGAAAACCAGCAGCCGCAGGACCTGCCGCTCGACCTGACCGAGGAGCTCCACGTCAAGGGGCCGGACGCCGGCTCCCTCGTGTACCGAAGGGCCCTCAGGGAGATTGGTCTTGACGAGTAACCTGGAGGCGTGGGATTGAGCGCGAATTTCCCATCAACCTTAGTAAGTGGTATTTGCATTTTCCATTTGGGTAGGAAAATCCATGACAGAATACATTCCACCCACGTTAGATTGGGTGCGTGAACAAGTAGAATTGTATGAAAGTAGCGGAGGCACCGAAGGTACCACCTTAAAAGACACCGGCCTGCCGTGCATAATCGTCACGCATGTGGGTAACAAAACGGGCGCAATACGAAAAATTCCACTGATGCGGGTTAAAGTGGAAAACAGTTATGTGTTGATAGGTTCTTATGGCGGGCGTCTAAAAAATCCCGTGTGGGTATGCAACCTCAGAGCAAATCCAGATGTGGAAATGCGCGACAAAACCGAGACATTCAAAATGCGAGTTCGAGAGGTCACAGACAATCAAGAACGTGAGCGTTTGTGGAATATCAGTGTAAAAGCGTATCCACCCTATACCGATTATCAAGCCAAAACATCCCGAAAGATTCCAGTTTTTATTGCCGAACCAGTCTGAACTGACTCAAGTATTAATCTTCTCAAAACTACTCCATGATAACTAATTGTTTCAGCAAGGAGGTAAGTTCGAATACTAAATCTTATATTACCCGTGAAATAGACTTTTAGGAATTCTTATAGAGGTAAAAAGAAAAGAATGACGGACAGGTCACATTAATTATATCCATGTGACGGAATCTCAATTAAAGCTTCAATCACTTTCCATCACCTCATTATAACTGTTTCTAACAGATGCAGAAAAAGAAATGAAATTCTCAACTACTTCCTTATTCAAAATGAATCTTATGTTTGCTGATAAACTATTAGCAAGTTTGTTAATAGACACGCATAATTCTTTATCAATGACCGATGAAGGAATAACGAATTTATGATTGAAGTGTGAAGAATAAGAACCTTTCTGTTTAAGTGAGTCCAATTGACAGATATCATTGCCGGATAACTTATCTCTGAGACTTTTATATTCCTTATGAAAATTTAATAGTCCGATTTGAATTGCTTTCGAGAAATCCTCTTTTGTTTCATCATCATGAGATCTATCATCAAATTTCGACATATTCATGAGTAGACTAATGCAAAATTGGGCCGATTCAACTTATCTATATGAGAGATTGAACTTTTTTTATGATAGTCATTTTTTTTATTTCTCATGAAAACTAAAGAATCAAATATAAATAATCTCCCACATTCTTCTAATGCTATAACTGAAAGAGAGAGTGCTTGAGCATAGCATTTATTAGTTATTAAGACATTGGACGCATCCACCAATTCTTAGACACCCAATGGAATTGTCATATACCCGTCCTTTAAAAAATGGAGTGGATGTAGATATTTTTGTTTTTTATGTTTGGTCATAATCTAAAAGCTTGTCATTCTATAGTGACGGAGTAATTACGGGAAAACAGCATTATTAAGTTCGAGATTGGTGTCTGCATGTGCCTTCAGCTAAATAGGGTCAAAAGTTATTTGACCAGGGTCCCGTAAAGCTCCGGGCGTCGATCCCGGTAGACCATGTTACGGCGGCGGGCCTCCGCCACTTCCTCCAGATCAATGGTCCCCCGGACAAAAACCGGCCCTTCGGCTTCGGGACCCTGGGCGATTACCCCTCCGTCGGGACCGGTGATGCAGCTAATCCCATAGTAGCGTGTATCGTGCCCATCCACCGTCTCGACCCCTGCCTTGTTGCAACCGGCCGCAAACACGATGTTCGCCGCCGCGTTGGACCGAAGCCCGCAGACCCACATTTCCGAGACGTACCCCGCCGAGGCCGTCGGAAGTAGGATCAACTCCGCTCCGTTCAGGGCGAGAACCCGCCATCCTTCTGGGAACCAGCGCTCGTAGCAGATCAGGCACCCAATCTTTCCCAGATCGGTCTCGAAGACGGGGTGCCCCGATCCCAGCCGGAAGTAGAATTTCTCATCGTTCACCATCTCCCCCCAGCGAAAGTGGGAGATATAGTTCTTCCGGGCGGCGGGGAGCCGCGTCCCGTCGGGGAGGATCCCTTCGATGACCTTTCCGTCCGGTCCAATCAGGACCGCGCTGTTGTAGAACTCCCCCTCTCGGGGACCCTTCTCGTAAATCGGGAGCAGGATGTGACAGTCGCGCTCGCGGGCCTTCTCGCCGAATATCTGCGTCGCCGAACCTGGGATGGTTTCGGCCAGATCCATAAATTTTGGGTCCGTAAAACCCACGCAAAAGAACTGCGTGGTGAACATCTCGGGAAAGACGATCAAGTCCACCGGCTCCTGGGCCGCCAGGTCGATGAGGTTCAACCCCCTCTGGATATTCTCTTCTTTGGAGGGGGAAGCCGGGCCCGGTTGAACCAGGCAGAGGTTGATCGCTCGCGACATACGGTTTATCTCCTGACCAAGCCCGAACGGCCGTCGGGGCCTATCACGCGGATTTTAGACGCCGCGGCCGGGCCGGTTTTTGATCTCTCCGCCGCGCATCGCCACCAGCCGCCGGACCCTGGTGAAGTTCAGCGTGCGGTCCTCCCTCAAGGGCGATGACCCGCCCCCACTGGGGAAGTCACATACTCTGCCAGGTTGATCCCCTCCCAGAGATCCCGT
>CAYRGS010000001.1:2703-66015 GCA_964423875.1 uncultured bacterium | reverse complement strand
GAATATCCACCGGCCTGCTGGCGTCGATGCCGACGCGGGTGTTCATCCCCCCGTGTTCGTTGCGGCTTCTGCCCGTATGACCCGAGGGGTCGATGATACACACGAAGGATCCCGGAACAAAGAAGAAATCCCGGTCCGGCTGGGTGCGGGTGGTCATGGCCCACATGACCTCGCGCTCACTGTAGATGTCCACATCCTCATCCACGACCACCACCATCTTCATATAGGGATCCGCCGCCAGGGCCGCTAGGGCCGCGTTCTTTCCCTGGCCCTCGAACTCTTTGCGGATCTGGACGAATCCGGTCAAGCGGCAACCGCCCGATTCCGCCACGACCACATTACGCATGGACGGGATCGCTTCCTTCACTCGCTTGTACAGGTTGGACTCCCGGCCCAGCAGGCCCAGGTAATTGTGGTCCAGGTACAGGTTGTTGAGGTCCAGAAAAATGGCGTCCCTCCGGTGGGTAATGGCCGTGATTTCGACTACGGGATTTTCCCGGGCGGGGCCGTAGTGCCAGGTGAACTCGCCCAAGGGGCCTTCATCTTCCCGGACGCCGGCCCGGATCCGGCCCTCGATGACGATCTCGGCGCGCGCGGGGACGCCCAGGTCCACCGTCTCGCCCTTCACCAGCTCCAGAGGCTCTCCCAGGAGCCCGCCGATAACGGCGAATTCATCCAGCTCCAGGAGGCCCCGGACCTGAGAACCGTGACAGAAGGCAGGATGATGCCCCAGGGCCACGGCGAATTCCAGGTCTTCCCCCTTCCCTTCCCGCTTTCGCAGGATGTGCGCGAGGTGGGATTCCGGCCCGATGTCGATGCCCATCTCCCGGGGGTTCCGGTACATGTGCCGGTAGATCCCGGCGTTGTGAACCCCGGTGTCAGGGTCCTTGGCGATCCCCACGCCGGGGTTGATGTAGGGTCCGGCGTCCTTCTCGCCGTGCGTGACGATGGGCAGGCGGGACAGATCCGCCTCCTCGCCGATCCACTTGCACTCCTTGACCGGACCGTCCTCCACCCAGCGGGGCTCAAGAGGACGGCCCTCCCGACGCATGTATTCATTCAACGTGTCCTCGACGGAGACGTCCAGGGCCGCCGCCAGCTTCAGACGGGACGCGAAAAGATTGGTCATGACCGGCATCGAAGAACCCTTCACGTCCTCAAACAGGAGGGTAGGGAATTGATTCTCGGCCTGGAACTTGCGGACAACGGCGGCGATCTCCCAGGCTGGGTCCACCGGTCGGGACACGCGGACAATCTCGTTCGGATGTTCCTCGCACAAAGAGTCAATGAAGGTTCGAAGGTCCTTCGGCATGCGCTCACTCCCCTATGGCTTCTTCTTCCTTAGCAGGTCCAGGACCTTTTCGGGCGTTGCGGGCAGGTCCATCACCCGGACGCCCACGGCGTCATAAATGGCGTTGATGATCGCGGGGGCCGTAGGCAGGAGGCCCGCCTCGGCGAAGCCCTTGGCGCCGAAGGGCCCCTCGGGCTCGGGGTCCTGCACAATCATCTGCTCGATTTCCGGCATGTCCTTCAAGGTCGGGATCCCCGCCTGCGTGAGGGTTTGCGTGACGGGCCGCCCTTGGTTCATTTCATATCGCTCGGACAAGGCGTAGCCGAGGCCCATCGCGACGCACCCTTCGATCTGACCCTCGAGGCCTTGCGGGTAGATGATGCGGCCGCAGTCCGCTGCGGCGATGATCTTGAGGACCTTCACCACGCCGGTCTTCTCGTCCACCTCGACGATGGCCCCGTTGGCCACGAAGGAGAAGGCGAGATAGTTGCGGTAGTCGTCCGGGTCCACGTCGGAGGCGTCTTCAAGCAGGTTGTAGGTGCGGGGACTCATGTACTTGTGTTCGGCTTGCAGGGACACCCCCTTGGCGGCGGCCCGATCGGCCACGGCCTTGTTTGCGGCGACAAGTTGTCCGCCCTTCGAAAAAAAGGCCCGGCCGTCTCTCCACTCGAGATCTTCAGAGGCGATCTCGAACTCCCCGGCGACGAAGCCCATGAGCTTCTCCCGGAACGCCCGCGCCGCTCCGACGGTGGCGTTGCCCGTGAAGAGGGTCTGGCGGGACGCGCTCGTTTGGCCCCCGTCGGGGGTGGTTTCCGTGTCCGGGGTCATGACGACGACCTCGTCGTACGGGATGCCCAGGGTCTCGGCGGTCATCTGGGCGACCACGGTGGTGCACCCCTCGCCCAAGTCGGCGGCCCCGCAGCGGACCTGAAGACGCCCCTCTCCGGTCAGCTCCACTACGGCGCCGGCATGGTCCGGCACCCCCTGGCCGATGCCGCAATTCTTGAACGCCCCCGCCACGCCGACCCCGATCTTCCCGCCTCCGCCGTTCGGACGATGGGCCGAGAGGGCCTCGCGGAGCAGATTCAGGCATTCTTTGTAACCCACGCTCGCCTGGAGGACTTGCCCCGTGGAGATGGGTTTGCCCGGTTCCAGGGCGTTGCGGAGCCGGAGGTCGATGGGGTCCAGGCCCAGCTCCCGGGCCAGGATGTCCAACTGGCTCTCCATGGCGAAAGTGGCCTGGTTGATCCCGAACCCCCGGAAGGCCCCGCAAGATGCCTTGTTGGTGTAGACGCGGATCCCCTCGATGTCGAGGTGCGGAACGTAGTAGGGGCCGGGGGCGAAGATGGCGCACTGATGAATGATCATCGGACCGGCATAGGCGTAGGCGCCTCCATCGGCCGTGATCCGTGCGTGCAGCGCCGTGAGCTTTCCGTCCTTCGTGGCCCCGGTCTTATAGCGCAGGCGCATGGCGTGTTTTTTATGGTGGATGAGAAAAGACTCCGCCCGCGTTGTGGTGAGCTTGACCGGCCGGCCCGTCCGCATGGCCCCCAGGAGAACGTAGGGGTGCAAGGTGATGTCTTCCTTGCCCCCGAAGGCCCCCCCGATGGCCGGAATGATGAGCCGGATCTTCTCCACGGGCAGGTTCAGAATTTCGGTCAACTGGTGCCGATCCCGGAATGGGGCCTGGGTGGCGATCCACAGCGTGGCCACCCCCCTTTCGTCCACGTAGCCCACGGCGGATTCCGGCTCGATAAAGGCGTGGTCCACGCATGAGATGCCGTACTCGTTCTCGACAACGATGTCCGAATCGGCGAAGACCTTGGCCGCGTCGCCCCGTTTGACCTCGACCCGGGCCAGGATGTTTCCGGTTTCGTTCTCCGGATGGACGAGGGGCGCGCCCTCCTTCAGGGCTTCCGCGCCGTCGAAGACGGCGGGCAACTCCCGATACGCCACGCGGATCTTCTTCACGGCCTCGCGTCCGGCCTCCTCGGTCTCGGCGTAAACGGCCGCAACCACATCGGTCCGCGCCCGCACCCGGTCATCGGCGAAGATGGGTTTGTCTTTGACCTTCACCCCGGTGAGATTGGTCCCCGGAAGGTCCTTGGCCGTCAGAACGAGGAGAACCCCGGGGTCCTTCTCGGCCTCGGCCGTGTCGATGGAAAGAATCTCGGCGTGGGTATGCTCGCTGAACAGCAGCTTGCAGTGGATCATCCCATCGAGGTAGATGTCGTCGGCGAAACGGGCCTCCCCGGTGACTTTCGGGGAGCCGTCCTTGGGAGAGACGGCGACGCCGATGACCCCCTCGGTCTCCTGAGCCACCTGGGTCCTCACCGGGGGCCATTTCCCCTCGGCCAGGAAGGCGGCGGCATCCTCCACTGCCTGAACCACCTTGACATACCCCGTGCACCGGCACAGAACGCCGGACAGGGCCTCTCGGATCTTCTCGGTCGTCGGCCCGGGGTTGGCGTCGAGGAGGGCCTTGGCCGCCATGATGAACCCCGGGGAGCAAAAGCCGCATTGCACCGCTCCGGTGCGGACGAAGGCCTCCTGAACGGGATGGAGGGTGCCATCCCGGGCCAGGCCCTCGACGGTCTCCACCCGTTTCCCCTCCACCTGGGCCATCTCCATCAGGCAGGCCCTTTGGGGGCGGCCGTCCACAAGCACCGTGCATGTCCCGCAGTCCCCGTCGCCCGGTGTGCAGCCGATCTTGGCCCCGGTCAGGCGGCGGTCATCCCGCAGATGCCGGACCAAGGACCACTTCGAGGGGACATCCGCCGTGACCGCCTCGCCATTTAGGTGATAGGAAACTCTCTCGCTCATCGTTCCTCTCCCGCACAAAGAAGGCGCCGGGGGCGCCTCTCGCCCATCTCGGAAATCGCGTTCGGAAGGTCCCGTGATGCAGATGAAGCCCGGACCGGGCAACGTTCACCCGGCCGATGGAACGCTCGCATTCATTCTCCCATCGTAGAAAAACGCCGTTCACGGTTCAGGATTCCGCGGCTTCGCGAGGCCGCCGCCTTCGTCAGAGCGAACCTCTTTTGAAATCATAACGTCAATTCGTTCAAAGATCGAAAAAATACCAGGCATCCGTTATGATCCAATGGACCGGCTTCATAGGGAAAACAGCGTATTGTTCATAGCGAATGGCGGTCGACCCGCCCTTATGCGGGCTTCGAGAGGCTGTTGACTGGGACATTGGGATAGGTTCAATGTGTTTAATCGGCGATGGGGCTCGAAAAGGCATCGCCGCGGGATGAAATGGGAAATAATTCTGGAGAGGCCAACCCCCGGTTTGGTCTTGAAGGCTCGCCTTGGAACCGCCTGAGACCGGTCTCTCCGGGCGCGGCGAGGCGGCGGGGGCCGCAAGAAAGGGAGACATTCCATGATTCGTAGAGAATGGGAAGGGGATTTCGTTCTCATCCCTCAGCCGGAGCACGCCCGGCTCTCGGGCGCCCTGGCAGAGCACTGGGGCGCCGGTGAATTCGTCCGCCCCGAACCCTGGGCTGAAGTTCTTCTGGCGACTTACGATCACGACGAAGGCTGGGTGGAATGGGAGGAAAAACCCACCCTGGACGCGGACCATTTTTTGGTCAACTTCAACAGAACCCCTCTGGAAGTCACCATCGACAACTTCCGCCGCACGGTGGAGAAGGCCTACGAGAAGGGACGCCCTTACGCGGCCGCGCTGGTCAATCGCCACGCGATCAACGTGTATGAGCTCGTTCTAAGTCTCCGCGGTTTGGCGCCGGAAGAAGAAGCCAAAATCCACGCCTATGTCTCGAAACTGGAAGCCAGGCAAGCGGAGATCTTCCGCGAATTGACAGATCAGCCGGGATTTGAGCGGGCGGTGACGAATGAAGCCGTCCACCGAAACGGCCGGTTCGTGACGGTGCTGGACTTGCTCTCGCTCATCCTGTGCAACGGTTGGACCCACCTGGACCGGATGGCGGGCGTCCCCATGGGGGGAGACTACTTTGGCGACATCGGCGTCAAGTGGGCCGACCCGGCGGGTCCGACCGGGATGTGTCTCCAACTGACGCCCTGGCCCTTCAACCGGGATTCGCTCGAGGCTTCCGTCCAAGGTCTCCGCATCCCCGGGCACCCTTTCGACACGGAGGAGGACCTCCACGCCGCTTTGCGGGAAGCCCCCCCGATCGAGATGAATTTTCGCGTGATCCCCGGCTGAATTCACCTCCCGGGTCTCCATGGGGGCCTTGCGCCGGACCTGTGGCCCACATCGGACCGGAGGCGCTCGGGACCGGGCTGAAGGACGGACGAAATTTTCCGGTCGACCCGGGAGATCATCGTGGAGGCCGACGACATCAAGATGAAATCATTCCTCAGCGGCTTGTACAACATCGACGACCCGCCAGGGTTTCTCCTTCCGAAGCGGCCTCACTGGGCGATCGAGAGGCCTTTTGAGGGGATGGGGAGCGCCGGAGGCGGCGACTGAAAATCCGTTTCTTCCGAGGATTGCATGAAAGTGAACAACAGAAGAGCCAAACGCGGACAGCAGGCCATCGTGA
This sequence comes from uncultured bacterium, assembly GCA_964423875.1. Lineage (GTDB taxonomy): Bacteria > UBA8248 > UBA8248 > JACPRG01 > CAYRGS01. The sequence goes on along the minus strand of CAYRGS010000001.1, from coordinate 60,195 downwards.
TCGGCGGCAGTTTCGCTGGATTGTTGGCGGCCCGGGTTCTCAGCGATCACTTCGACCGGGTCACGCTCATCGAGCGCGACGAAATGAATGATCGGCCCGAAGCGCGCAAGGGACAGCCCCAGGTCCGTCACCCGCACACCGTGCTGGCCAACGGACTCAACGTGCTGACCCGGTACTTTCCCGACCTGCCTGACGCATTGCGCAAGGGCGGCGCCTCCATTACAGATGTGGGAACCGCCATCCGCTGGCACGTTTCCGGCGGCTACCGGCGGCAATTCAAGAGCGACGTGTATTTCGCCTTGGCGAGCCGGCCGTTCCTCGAGTGGGAGGTTCGCCGCCGCGTGTTCTCCCTGCCCAACGTCTCCGCGGTTGACCGCTCCACGGTCACGGCCCTGCTCTCGAGCGGCAAAGGCGGCCGCGTCACCGGGGTGCGGACCGTCCGCCGGGGCGAGAACAGCCGGGAAGAGGAGTGGACGGCCGAATTGGTGATTGACGCCACGGGTCGCGGGTCCGCCGGACTGAGATGGCTGGAGGCGTTGGGTTACGCCGGCCCGGAGGAGAACGCCGTCAAGATCGGCCTTGGCTACACCACGCGCATCTACCGCCGCCGGCCCGGTGATCTCGTAGGCGCGGAGTTGATCATCATCGCGGCCGCTCCGCCGGGCACCAAGCGCGCCGGCCTCTTTGTCCCGATGGAGGATGACCGCTGGAACGTATCGCTGGTCGGCTGGGGAGGCGATCACGCCCCGGCCGACGAGGCGGGTTTCCTCGAATTCGCCCGCGGCCTGGCCGCGCCGGACATCTACAACATCCTCCCTCATCTTGAGCCCCTGACCGATTTCTTCCACCACAAAACCCCGTCCAATCTGCGCCGCGAGTATCAGAAATTAACCCGATTCCCGGGCGGTTATCTTGTCCTGGGGGACGCCATCGCCAGTTTCAATCCGGTCTATGCGCAAGCGATGGCCTCGGCCGCACTGCAAGCGGCCGTACTGGACGAGGTCTTGACCGGCCGCGGGCCGTTGGACACGCTGTGGAAGCTGTTCTTCAAACGGACGGCCAAGGTGGTGGACCTCGCGTGGGCATTAGCGGCGGGCCAGGATTTCAATTTCCCGGAAACCCAGGGCAGGAAGACCCGCGGGACCAATCTGAAAAATGCCTACATGGCCAAATTACAGCGGGCGACACAGCGCGATACGGTTGTGTATGGCGCGTTTCTGAGAGTTGCCAATCTGTTGGCCCCCCGGAAGAGCCTGTTCCAACCGCCCATCATGTGGCGGGTGCTTCGGGGGGGAAAGTGAACATCATCGATGGAATGACCTTCGCGGAGGGGGGGGACACCATACTTATTTTAAAAGAAATTAAGTATGGTGTCCCCAGAATCCCCCAGTAGGAATTTCCCACATCAAGGAGGGCAAGTACGTCCTGAACTGGACGCGCCTGTCCTGCCACGGCTTTGAAGAAAATCAGGTTCGCCTGCAACTGTTTGCCTTGGCGTACAACCTGGGCAATTTCCTGCGGAGGCTGGCATTGCCGAGAGCGGTGAAGCACCGGTCGCTGGCGACACTTCGGGAAAAGCTGATTAAGACTCGGTGCGAAGGTGGCTACCCAATGACGTGACGGAGCCAGAGGAATAAGTCTGTGCCGATCTCCTGTGAGCGTGACGGTAGGGCTGGGTCTTCAAGGGATTGCGGCTTTGAACCGGCCGTAGCCGCTCGATTGAGCAGAGGGTTCTGCAAAGAGACCCTGGATCAGTGTAAAATGAGCACCTTGATGACACATGAGGACCGCCGCATCGCTAAACTCTCGTCATCTGGGAAATCCCGGATTCATGTTGTTCGACACGAGAAATGAGATGTTCCTGACAGCCTTCATCAAATGGGACAGTTTACACCTATGGAAAATGCGCGGACCCGAATGATCGAAGGAAAGTCCTCGCCGTTCCTCAAAGCCGGACGGGAACTCCGGTTCTGTTTGCTGGCCATGTCTTTGCTCTTCTCGGGCGGATGCGCCGCACTTCTCGCCGGAGGCGCGACCAGCACGCTCAAGGGGTTCGAGTATTCGGTTGAAAATATCGCCGATAGGAGTTTTACAACGAGTCTGTCGACGCTGAAGATTGCTTCTGTCGAGGCGCTGGATGAGATGGCCTTTCAACCTGAAACGCCCGTTCCGACCGAAACCGGCTTCCGCATCTTGGCAGCCACCCCCAAACTTGATATACAAGTTGATCTCGAGCGAGTCACGGACCGTGTCTCGCGGATCAGCGTGAACGCGAAGAGGGGATTTTTCCGGAAGGATCGCGCGACCGCAGCGGAGATCATCCGGATGACAGGCGCCGTGATCGAGCGACGGGTTGCAAAGGCCGAAACAGAAATCGGCAAATATTCAAGCTCCCTGCTCCTCATGGCGCCGTACGCAAGCCCCCACAAAACAAGGCAAAGCCCCCTGATCCTCATGGCACCGTAGCGGTCTGGATGAAATCCATCAGCAACAGGCGAAGAGTGCTACGCCCAAGTCTCTGCAAATTTCCAACAGGCTGTACCTATAGCGAAAACGGACCTTGCGGATGGTCCGTTCTGGGTAATCCGGGGGGACACCATCCTCATTTCTGCTTGCGCCCCCTTTTTCGCCCTAGCCTCCGCCGTTGCAGGCTACGACCCAATGCCTCTCCGATTATCCGTGATGGAGTTTTCCGGCGCCTCCCTAGGGCCCTTCAAGCTTCCCAACAAAACCGTCATTCCCAAGGGTCTGCCTGTCCTCTCATAACGTTGTATCCTCTCGATCTCCTCCTCGGATACGCCACCCAGAAGAAAGTCCCTCCAATTCCCGACCCTTTCAAGCAGGGGCTTGCCTTCAGCAGATCGTTGCCTCTGCCTGAGATATGCGCCCCTCCATGGATACGTCCCGGGGTCCTCAGCCCGTACCGGATTGAGTTCGACGTACCATGCGATTCTTGCCATGCCCCGACAAGATGGAGACGCAACCCAAAAGCCGAGAATTATGTATGGTGTCCATAGAATCACCCAGGTCGGGCTTTCTGGCACCCGAACTCCGGTTGACAGGTCCGGTAGAGGGTGATCTAATCGTGCTAAACAGTAGCGAGTGGTCGGTACAGGTCTGTCCGGATTTGAAATGGGAAAATTCCGGTCAGCATCTTTTTTGATCCCGTCCGGAGGACTGGAGTTCCGGCCGCCTCATGTTCTACACGCCTGTCTCCCTTGCCCTGTACTCTGCCACGGCATTCGCCTGTTCGGAATTCGCGGCGCGCATCGCGGTACGGTACGCCTCCCCGTATACGGGGGCGCTGATGCAGGCCGTCGTCCACCTCATCATTTTCGGACTCCTGGCCCTTTCGATTTCCCCCCGCCCCGACATCTTCAATGCTGGAGGCTGGTGGTTTTTCGCTTCAGGCGCCTTTGACCCCGGTTTCGCCGTCATCTGCTATTTTGCGGCTTTCGCCCGAATCGGCGTCGCCCGATCAGCAACGGTTTTGGGAACCTCTCCCATATTCAGCGCCGCCGCGGCTATCCTTTTTCTGGGAGAACGGCCGAATGCCTGGGTTTGGCTGGGGACCCTGACCATAGTCGTCGGCGTGGGCGCAATCGCTTATGAAAAAAAAGGAGCCACAGACAATAAATCAGGCTATGCGTTTGCCGTGCTGGCGGCCATTATGTTCGCTGTATCGCACACCTTCAGGAAAATTGGGCTTGCTTACATCCCATCATCGACAACGGGTATGGCGATCGGAAATTTGGGGGCGGTGCTGGCGCTCATCCTGGTGCTTCCTGTCATGCCAGCGGGCTCCAGGCTGACCCTCCACCCCAAGGGGTTGGCCTTATATTTCATTCACATGCTGGGGATCGCCCTGGCCCTCTACATGCTGATGGAGGGTCTTCGTTTGGGCAACGTGAGCGTCGTCATTCCGCTGGTCCACACCTTCCCTCTCCTTGTGGTGTTGATCGCCTGGATCTTCCTGAGGGAAAAAGAGCAGGTCACAGCCCGGCTCTTTCTCGGGTCTGCCCTGATTGTGGCCGGTGCGGCCGTTATCACGGGCCTGGGGCATTAAGCCACTCGGCAGTCCGGGACGGAGAATTCCAGGGACCTGATCGCCAAACTGTTCAAGCTGAAGACGCGCGTTCCCGTCGAGAACATTTACACGAACGAGTTTCTCCCGGGGATCAAGCCGTAAGATAGAGTCCGGGAAGCTCTCCGCCATTCCAACACCAAGGCCGGATACGAGCGCCCGCCGATTGGAAGGGAATCGGATGAACATCGATACGGTTCTGGCCGGCATCGACCGGCAAGAACTCGCGGAGCTGGCTTTGCGTCTGGCGAACATCCCGAGCCCGACCGGGAGCGAAGAGGCCATGGGCGAGGAGGTCTTCGGCTGGCTGACGGAAAACGGATTCGATCCCCGGAAGATAACGGTCGCCCCCGGGCGGTTCAACGTGGCCGCCTTGCTCAAGGGAACGGGCGGGGGCGCTTCCCTCATCTTCAACGCCCACATGGACACCAAGTACGGGGGGGCGGACGACTTCTGGTCCGCCGGGGATATCCTGCCAGAGTACACACGGGCCTGGAGAGAAGGCGACCTCCTGTTCGGCCACGGGGTGATGAACGACAAGGGGCCGCTCGCGGCCACGTTCCTGGCGGCCAGGGCCATCCGGGACGGCGGCGTGCGGCTCAAAGGCGACCTCCACCTCACCGCCGTGGTCGGGGAGATCGGCTCGGCCCCGGTGGACGAGTTCCAATCTTCCCGGTACGTGGGAAAGGGGGTGGGAGCGCGCCGGCTGGTGGACCACGGCGTCTTCGCCGACTACGCCTTGGTGGCCGAGTGCACCGACTTCTCCACAACCTGGGCCCAGTGCGGGTGCACGTACTTTCAGATCACCGTCCGGGGCACGGCGTACTACACCCCCACCATTCCCCGGCCCACCACCTTCGCCGACAACCCCAACGCCATCGTCCGGATAGCCCGGGTCGTCAACGCCCTGGAGAGCTGGGCGAACGAATACATCGAGCGCGAAAGCATGGAATTCGAGGGGGGCCTCATCCGGCCCAACGCGTGCATGGGCGCCATCCGGGCCGGGGTCCCGACCAAGCTCGCCAATACCGCGGGCCGGTGCAGTCTCTATCTGGACGTCCGGATCCCTCCCGGGAAGGACCCCCTGTTCGTCCAGCCGGAGATCGAGCGAGTCATCGCCGAGACGGGCGTCGAGGCCGAGGTTCGTCCCTACATGACGCGCAGGGGATACATCGCGAAGGGGCACGAACCGTTGGTCGAGGCCATCCGGCGGGCCCACGACCAGGTCGTGGGCGAACCCATGAAGACCGTCCCCCCGCCCATCACCAGCATGTGGCGCGACATGAACATCTTCAACGAGGTCCAAATCCCGGCGGCCACGTATGGACCTTCCTTCGGCATGGACCTCACCGAGGGGAAATTGCGGATGGCCATTCACGCGGACGACCTGTGGAAAGCCGCCAGGGCCTATGCCCGTGTGGCGATGGATATCTGTAATCGAGAGGCCGGGGCGGGCTGAGGGGAAGCAGTGAAGGCGCGGCATCCAGCGCCCTGACCGGGAGGCAGAATTGGCACGGGGAGATTCGAGAAAGAAAATGCGCGAAGGCGACCTTTGGCCCGCGTTGCGGGAATACTGGCACCCGGTTACCCTGGCGGAAAATGTGGGGGAGCGGCCTTACGCGGCAAGGCTCTTGGACGAGCGAATCGTCATTTGCCGTCTGGGAAATCGGTGGGCGGCGTTCAACGACCTTTGCATTCACCGGGGAACCCCCCTATCGCTCGGGTGGGTGGAGGGCGAGGAGATCGTCTGCGCGTATCACGGCTGGTCTTACAACGCCGAGGGCAGGTGCACCCGCATTCCCTCCGTTCCGCCGGACCACCCCATTCCGAAGAAGGCCTGCCTCACCCGGCACCGGGCCGAGGAGCGGTACGGCATCGTTTGGGTCTGCATGTCCGAAAAATCCCGGACGCCCATTCCCGAGCTTCCGGCCATCGAGGACCCGAGCCACCGCATTGTCGTCCGGGACCAGCGGAACTGGAAATGCGGCGCCGCTCGGGCCATCGAGAACTTCGTGGACTTCGCCCATTTCCCGTGGATTCACGAAGGCATCCTGGGGGACCGCGATCATCCGCGAATACCCGACATCGACGTGGAGCGGGATGGGGAAGAGCTCCGCTTCGGCTATACGAACCTCCCCGACCGGGTCCACCCGGTTCCCCATACACGCAACTACCGCCTGACCCGGCCTTTTTCCATCTATCAGTGGAAGGACGAAACCGACGGCAGGCGGGAGACGCTGAGCTTTGTTTGCATGCCGGTATCGGCCGATGAGTGCACCCGGTTTCTGATCATCACCCGAAACTATGACCAGGAAGGAAATCCGCAAAGGTTCGCGGAAATCATCAACAACCAAGATCAGGTGATTGTGGAAAATCAGCGGCCGGAGGAGCTTCCGCTTGACCTAGCCGAAGAGCTTCACGTCAAGGGACCCGACGGCGTCGCCCTCGCTTACCGGAGGTTCCTAAGAGAAATTGGCGTGGAGTAAGGACCGGATTCCTTTCGGGCGGCGGGGGAGAGAAAGACTCGACTCTGTTTGGAAGCCGGACGGGACGGATTGAGTTTCGCTTCGAGGCCGAAGGGAGAATGAGATCTCGCCTCTTCGCTTATCCATGGGAGAACGACCGTGGCGAACATCAAGATCGATTTTGCGTGCTCGGAATACGACCGGATCAAGGCCCTGGAGGATGGAACGGTCAAACCCGTCGGGATTGACCTGAACTTCATCCGCCTGCCGGTGATAGACACCTTCTGGCGGATGTGTCAACACCAGGAGTTCGATGCCTCGGAGATGAGCTTCTCCGCCTATTTGATCTTTCGCTCGCGGCCCAATCCCCCGTTTGTCGCGATCCCCGTTTTCCTTTCCAAAATCTTCCGACACGCGTGCGTGTTCATCAATAAGAACGCCGGGATCCAAAAGCCGGAGGACCTTGCTGGGAGACGCATAGGGGTTCCCGAGTACGCCATGTCGGCCGTGGTGTGGATTCGTGGGATTATGCACCACGAGCACGGTGTGGACCCGGAGGGCGTGACCTGGGTCACGGGCGGGCAGGAGTCATGGGGCCGAAAGGATCGGGTGGACCTCAACCTGCCCCCTTCGATTACAATCGAGTTCGCTCCCGAGCCCAAGACCCTCGACGAGATGCTGGATTCCGGCGAAATCGACGCCCTGTTCACCGCTACGGCCCCTCCGGCGTTCTTCAGGACTTCGTCCAACGTCGTCCGACTTTTCCCCAACTACAAGGAAGTGGAGATCGACTACTACAGACGGACGGGGTGCTTTCCAATCATGCACTTGGTGGTCATCAAGGAGTCCGTTCTCAAAAAGCACCCCTGGGCAGCTCAGAACCTGTACGCCGCCTTCTGTGAGGCCAAAAACCATTGCATGGAAATTCTGGAGTACACAGGAGTGCCGGGGGCCTCCCTTCCCTGGGTGATCAGCGAAATCGAGGACTGCAAGAAGATCCTGGGCGAGGACTACTGGGCGTACGGCGTAGAGGCCAACCGGACCACCATCGAAACGTTCACCCGGTATTCGTTCGAGCAAGGACTGTCGGAGAGGAAGCTTACCCCGGAGGAGGTGTTCGCCAAATCGACGCTACTCGACGTCGCGATGGTCTGAGGAACGTCTGCGAGCGGCCCAGATTCCTTACCGCGGTTTACACCCGTGGACCAAATGGAAATCGTGGACTCACCCTGATTTTGCGGGCTCACCCGCTGCGCGGGATTGAGTCCGACGTTCTACGAACCTGTTTGAAGGCAACGCGCAACGCAGCGTGAGGACGGCCCACACAGGATCGCCGCCCTTACGCTCCAACCTGCTCCCGTGCGCTCCTGTCCATCCTCAGCAGCCGCCCGTACCCTTCGACGGGCTCACTCACCCGGGTCATGCCAAGTCCCGCCCACAGGGCCGCCTGATTGCTGGTCACCACGGGCAGGCCCAAGTCCTTTTCCAGTGTTTCGATGACCTCGAACGTCCGGAGCCCCCCGCAGCTGATGAAGACCCCATCCGCGTCGGAGACCTCTTTCACAGCATCCATGGTGAGGCGGTAAGCAGCGCTCGGCGGAAGCCGGTGGATGTCCCAGTTGTACCGCTCGCGAAGGCCCTTCAGGGCCAGGACCTCGAAACCAGCCTCTTCCAAAAACGTCCGGAGGAGGTCGTTCAGCTCGTCGATGTAAGCAGTAGCGACGACGATCCGGCGGAGGTCGAGCTCGCGCAGGGCCTCCACGACCGCCGTGGCCTGGGTCTTGCTGGGCAGGCCGGACGCCTCCCGGGCGCGCCCGGTGAGCTCCAGATTGAAAGCGTGGCCCTTGAAGAAACCGGCCGGCGTCCCGCCCACGAGGCAGCAATCGGCCTTCATGATGGCAACCTCCCGGGCCGCCCGCTCGACGTGCGTGACCATCTCCTCGAGCCCCTTCGGGCTCACCTCCTCGACGTACATCCTGGTGCTGGCGAAGGTGACGCCCTCGGGCGCCGCCATCCTGACTTCGTCTTCGGGAACGGGACCCCCCGCCGGCCAAATCATCCCGATCAACGCCCGCCATCCGTACATCCGCCGCCCCTCCTGAAAGCCTGCCGGAGTCGATCCAAAAAGCCCCGGCGGAACCCGATAAACAAGTCTCCCCCTTGCTTACCAAACCTCCGCCAAGACATCGTCAGGGTGTCCGTATTTGGAGGCAAACTCGCGGACTTCAGGGTCGTCGAGGGCCGTGAGCCTTCCGTTTTCGACCAAAACAACGTCCCCCAGCGTGAACGTCGGATGAAGGCCCCCGCCGTCCCAGTGCCAATCGCTCGATACCTCCATACCAGGCGCCCCCCACTTGCCCACGCCGCAGTGGAAGGTACCCGAGTGGCGGTGGGCAATAGTGTCCATCGCCCGAGTCTTCAGCCCCACCGCAACCGGGGCCTTTGGGTGAGCACCAATGGCGACCTCGCAGAAAAAGTTCCCGTTCTCGTAGCGGTCCATCCGCCCCCGGAACCAGCGAGCCTCGTCGCCCCCATCGACCCGCGTCACCCACTGGTCTTCGATCGTCAGGCGAATGGGCTCGCTCACAAAACCCTCGAATCCCTCCAACTGCTCAAAGACCAGCGTGCCGTTGACTGGAGGAGCCGGGAGCTCCGCCATCTCCCCACCCGGGAAGAACTGCCACTTCTTCGGCGGCTCAACGTACTTGAAGCCGTAACCGTAGGGAATGCGACCCATCAAATCGGAGCCGCAGGGATCAGTCAAGCGGAAAACATCGGTCCCCGACGACAGAGCTTGGTCACGGATTTTTCGGCAGATGAAAAAGAGTAGGTCAGCGGGAAAACGCGCCCACTCCGAAGCCAAAAGCTCGGGCGTCAGGCTGATGACGGCCGTGTTCCGAAGCGGGGTGGAAAACAAGAGGGCGGAAATATCGTTGTTGTGGATCGTCGCCGCGTTCTCGAGCCGCTGAAAGCTCAGGAGGACGTCCGCCTCCTTTATGGCCGCGAGCACGGGCTTTTGCAAGGGCTGTTTGAGACGATGGATCACCGACCCGGAGGACAGGAGAAACGCCTCGGCCCCGACTTCCTCCACCGCCACGCCGAAGGCCTCCACCACCCGGGGATCGACCTCTGCCGAGCGGTCCGTCCAAATGCAGACCTTTTCCCCCGACTTGACGCGGGTGTAGCCTCGAACACAGTTTCGCGCCCCTTCCATCAGATCCCATAGCGAGTCCAAAATTTCCTCCATCGGATCTGGACGCAAAGTTTCAACCGGAAAATTGTCCACAACCTTAAAATCTGGATGGCCGCCGTGTCAAACCAGAGGGGGTTGAAGGAACAGGAAGGGTCAACCCTTACCTTCTAACCCTTCCATCGCGGGAGAAACGGCCGCTTCTTCCGGCTCCATAACCTGTATCACGTTATTGCCATGGAGCAATCCGGGGCGCGACCCCTCTCCCTTTCCGTCATCGGGCGGCCCAGATCTTGAGGGCGATCCAGATCTTCTGTAAGCGGGAGAGAGAAACGGTGTTGCGGAAGACGTCGTACCGAAGGTTTTCGATCTCACGGAGGAGCCGGCGGTAGATGCCGCCCATGATCTCGGCGGCCAGCATTCCAGGCCGGTCTTCGGGAGCGAGGGCCTCCCGGGCCTCTTCGTAGAAGCGGTGCGCCCGCTCACACTGGAACTTCATGAGGGCGGTGAACCGATCGCCATAGACGCCGCCCAGGATCTCTTCCTCCCCGCAGCCGAATCGGTCCAAGTCTTCCCGGGGGAGATAGATACGTCCCCGCTCGGCGTCGGGCCTGACGTCGCGCAGAATGTTGGTGAGCTGAAAAGCGATGCCCAGCTTCTCGGCGTAGCGCTTGGCGCTCTCGGTGCGGTAGCCGAAGACCTCGATGCACATCAGACCGATGACCGAGGCCACGTGGTAGCAGTAGCGATAGAGATCCTCGAAGGTATCGTAGCGGCCGCGGGCGAGGTCCATCTCGCAGCCGTCAATGAGGGCGAGGGGGAGCTCCCGGGGGATGTGGAAGGCCCGGACGGCTTCGGCCATCTGGGCGGCGATGGGGTGCTCCGGCCGCCCCCCCCCGCCCCCCCGGCCCCCGTACATCCGGTCCACCTCCCGCCGCCATTCGGCCAGGCCCTCGGCCGCTTCCGCCGGGTCGGCCATTTCATCCACCACGTCGTCCACGGCCCGGGAAAACGCGTACACCGCGTAAATCGCCTCGCGGCGCGGCCGGGGCAAAAACAGGAAAGAATAAAAAAAGTTCGACCGGCTGCGGCGGGTGAGCTTTCTGCAAAATTCCAGGGACCGGGCGGCGGCGGACTGCATTTCGGGTTTCCAGCCTCGGAATCGATGACCACCGGGTCGCGGGACCCCCCGGGTCGAAGCCGACGGGACGGTCGGGTCACCAGCTCATTTGGCGCATGCGGGTACGCGTAGAAAGGGATCATGCAGGAACTCCCTTTCGATGTGAAGCGCCCCGACGCGCCTCAAATTCTGAACCTAGGCGGCCCCGCCTCCCCCCCTTGCGCGCGCCGCCCGGGGCTACTACCTGTACGTCACCCGGCCGGTCACGGACACCTCATACCGCCGCTTGAGCCTCTTCCGGTTGACCGTGACCCGCAAATCCCGCTTCGAGATCTCCCTGGGCGTCCGGCCGATGCGCGAGGCCAGCCACACGGCAATCTGGACAAAGGTCGACTTTGCGTTCTCTTCCACTTTCCTGCCATTCGAAAACATGCCGTTCTCGTAATAAAAAACTTTCAAGTCGAAACCGTTCGCCCTTTCATCGGTGACCAGGTATCCGGCCTTCGGCTCGACGAGAAAATCCCGCTGAAATTGGTCGGGGATGGGCGAACGGCATCCGAACAAGGCTACGGAAAGCAGGACGGGTCCGGCAACTCGGAAAATGGTCTTTGTCATTGTATCGGGTGATTCCTTCCCGCGATGTGATTCTTCCGACGTGATACGCGAGGCTCGAAGTTCCTCGCCCCCCTCCCGCGCAAGCAGACGCCTGGGACCGCTCGGCGGTGAATCCGTCGAATCGCCCGGCGCGGAAAAATCATCCCACAAGGTTTTCGGGGGTGTCAATCGCGGAGAGCCGCGGCACCGGCAACGCCCCGATGAGAAGGGGCCATCCCTAGGGAGAGAAAACGCCCCGCCGTTGGGCCACTCCTCCCCCCTCCCCCCCCCGATGGACAGTCGGTTGTTGGGACGGATCGGACGGGCGGGTTAGAGGCCGGCGAACGGATCCGGCTCGGGGGGATGGATCTCCACGTCGCTTCGGGCGCAGACGAAGGATTCGTAGGGAAAGAGCCAGCGGCCGGCCAGGCCCATGAGCCACCACCAATGGGTCTTGAACCCCCACACCCCCATCTGGCTTCGATACGCAAACAGCGCTCGGCGCTTCCTTCTGAGATCGCGACGGATGTCCAGTCGTGTGGTGATGGTGTCGTCCGGCGTTCCGACCTTGTTCTCGTCAAAGTCGGGGTTATCCATGGGGGTCTTTTTGCCGAGAAATTTCAGCGTCCTCCACAAGCGGAGCATGTCCGACCGGCGCCAGGCGGTGTAATAGAACTTTTTCACGCGCCAGGAACCCGGGACGTTATCCCCATCCTCTCGTCTATCCCTTGTTGGGCCTTCCGCCACCCCCAGTGCCGCCAGGGTCGCCTGGTGGGTCATGATGTGGTCGGGGTGGCCGTAGCCGCCGTTTTCGTTGTACGTGACAACCACGTCCGGCCGATGTCGGCGGATAACCTCGGCAATGCGCCCGGCGACCTCGTCCAGGTCCGCGTTCATGAACACGCCGGGGTCGTCGTTTTGCTCCCACCCGTCCATGCCCGAGTCCCGGTAGTCCAGGTTGTAGACGTGCGTGATGCCCAGGATCTTCGCCGCCTTGCCCTGTTCCCGTTTCCGGAGCTCGATCAGCCGTTTGCGGTCTTCAAGATTTTCCCGTGGCTTCAGCGGGTGGCGCGGGTCCTTGGCCTCGCCCATCTCCCCGTTGGTGCAGGTGATCAAGACAGTCGTTCGCCCCGCCGCGACCGACTGGATCAATAACCCTCCCGTCCCGCTGCACTCATCGTCCGAATGGGCGTGGACGGCCAGGAGCGTAAGGGTGTCCGGGTGATCGGCTCGCACGTCGGCTGAGGATTCGCTTTTCACGTACATTTTCATGGGTCGCGGAAAACATAGGAAGACGCGCCTCGACGCCTTCCCACGGATAAACGTTCTTTTGTCTAGATAGACGCGGCGGGCGGGAGCGTCGAGGGGGAAACAGGTTTCCGTCGAGCCAGGCTCACGTGAGCGAGACCCACAGGACCACAAGGCCCAGCGTCCAGAGGTAGAAGGAGAACAGGTAGAGGTGTCCGGAGATGGTAAGCCGGATGAGCCCCTTCAATCCAAAATAGCCGACCACGGCCGCGATGACCGTCCCCAGGAGAATGGGGCCGATCCCGATCCCCCCCGTCTGGCCGGGCAGTTCACCGGCCTTCAGGACCAAAGCGCCGAGGATGGCGGGGATGGCCATCAGGAACGAAAACCGGACCGCCAGGCCTCGCTCGATGCCCAGGAAGAGGCCGCTTCCGATCGTCATCCCGCTGCGGGAGATTCCGGGCAGGAGGGCGATGGCCTGGTAGACCCCGACCCACGCGGCATCCCGGACGTTTAAATCATCCTCCGACCGCTCGCCCTGCTTATTCCGGATGGCAAACAACAGGATGCCCGTGATGATGAACATCCCCCCGATCAACGGAATGATGTTGAAGGCCTTCTCTATCCACTGATTGAACAAGATGCCGATCACACCTATGGGGACGGTCCCGAGGATGACCAGCCAGCCCAGGCGGGCGGCGCCGGGAGATTGTCCGCCCCCTTTTACGAACATGGAGGACAGAACAACCCGTATGTCTCCGGAGAACACCACGAGGATGGCGACAAGCGTTCCCACGTGAAGCATGACGTCCAAGAACAACACGGGCCCCTGGACGTTCAGAATTTTCTGGAGAACGGCCAAGTGGCCCGAGCTGCTGACCGGAAGAAACTCTGTCAATCCCTGGAGGGCGCCGAGGAGCGCGGCCTTGAGATAATCACTTAACCCCTCCATCGGTTGGTCCCCACCCACCCGGTTGTAAATGGAACCTAAAGCCACAAAGGATTATAGATACTTGTCCAGCCGCTTCCGCTTCAAAACCTCGACCACCTTCCGGACATCCTGCGCTTGACTCCGCGGACAGATCAACATCGCGTCGCCGGCGTCCACCACGATCAAGTCCTTGACGCCCACGGTGGCCACAAGCTTCCCGGGAGCATAGACGATCAGGTTGCCGCTATCCACGCCGATGTGCTCGCCCACCACGGCGCCTTTCCCAGACGGGCCGGAGAGCAGGTCGCCGATCGCGCAGAAATCTCCGATGTCGCTCCATCCCACCCGGCAGGGCAAGGAGGCCACGGCGCCCTCCCGCGTGGCGGCCTCCATCAAGCCGAAATCGATGGAGACGGCCGGGAGCCGGGGAAACGTCTCTCTCAGCGTTTTCCCTTCCGTCCTTTTTCCCAAGGATCGCTCGATCCGCACGAGCCCCTGGTGAAGCGCCGGCTGGCGGCGGGCCATCTCGTTCATCACCCGTTCCGCCGAGAGAATGAAGATCCCGCTGTTCCACGCGTACCCGCCTGCGGCCAAGTACCGCTTGGCCCTTCGCGGGCTCGGCTTCTCAACGAAGGCCGCTACGCGATGGACGGGGCAGCCGCCCGAGGTTCCGATCGAGTCCCCTTCGCGCAGGTAGCCGTATCCCGTTTCCGGCCGATCGGGAGGCACCCCCAGCGTCACGATATCGTCGGTCTCCCAGGACCACGCCAAGGCGGCGTCGAGGATTTTGCGGAATTCCGGTTCATTTCGGATGAAATGATCGGCCGGCAGGACGACCAGCAGGGCCTTGGGATTCCGGCGGCGCGCGTGGAGGGCGGCGTAGCCGATGCTCGCGGCCGTGTTCCGGCCCTCGGGCTCGGGGAGGAGATTTTCCTTTGGCAAACGCGGCAGCTCCCCGGTCACGGCGGAGGCCGTTTCGGCCCCCGTCACCACGAACGTGCGAGAGGGAGGGATCAGTCCGCGAAGCCGGTTCTGCGTGGCGCGGATGAGGGAGGTCCCGCCGAACAGTTTCAGGAAGGGTTTCGGCGTTTGTCTTCGGCTGATCGGCCACAGTCGGGCGCCGGGTCCGCCCGCCAGGATCACCGCGTAGGCCGCCGGGTTCATGAAGATTCCGATGGGGCCTTCCCGTGACGGCCCAAGGCGAGCTTCACGAGCAAAAACCCCAGAACGAGGAGGACGATAAACGCCACGGACAGGAGGTTGAAATACCGGTCGATGAACGTGCGAATCACATCACCGTAGAGGTAAATCAATCCGGCCACCAGGAAGAACCGCCCGGCCCGGCCGATGATGGAGGCGATCACGAACGTCCCGAAGCGGATCCGAAAGGCCCCGGCGGCGATGGTAAATACCTTGTACGGGATCGGGGTGAAACCGGCGATGACGACCGCCCAGGCGTCATAGCGGTCGAACAGTCGCTTGATGGACTCCCACTTGGCTTCGGCCCCGTAGAATCTAAGGATGCGGCTCCCGACGGTCCCCATGAGCCCCATCCCGATCAGATAGCCCAGGATGCCGCCGGCCACCGAGGCCGCCGAGCAGATCAGCGCAAACCACAGGGCCTTGTCGGGGGCGCCCAGCGCCAGCGCGATGAGAAGCGGATCGGGCGGAAGGGGGAAGAAGGAAGACTCCGCGAAGGCCAGCAGGCCCAGGGCCCAACTCCCGTAGGGTGTTTCCGCCCAATGGAGCATCCAGTCATAAAGTGACTTAACCATTCACGCCCTCGACTTGAGGAAACGCCCTCAAGTGACCCAGGATCTCCGAGCGGATCTCTTCGAGCCGCTCCGCGGACTCGGCCTCGAAGCGGACGGTCAGGGCCTCGGTCGTATTGGAGGCGCGCACCAAACCCCAGCCGTCGCCGAAATCTACCCGGACGCCGTCGAGGGTGATCAGGGGGAAGCGGCCTTCCAGTCGGTCCCGCAGGCCCTCGACGACGCGGAACTTTTCGGCGTCCGGGCATGGGAGCTTGATTTCGGGGGACGCGAAGAGCGGCGGAACGTCGGCCAGGAGGCTGGAGAGCGGCGCGCCGGCGCGGGCGCGCAAATCCAGGAGCCGCAGGGCCGCGTAGAGTGCGTCGTCGTAGCCGTAGTAATCGTCTGCGAAAAACATGTGGCCGGAGAACTCACCCGCCAGCGGCGCGTTCTCTTCCTTCAGCTTTTTTTTGATGAGGGAGTGTCCGGCCTTCCACATCACCGGCCGGCCCCCCGCTTTCTCGATGGCCCGGATGAGGTTCATCGAGCATTTCACCTCGAACACGATGGGGGCCCCGGGCCTGCGAGAGAGAACGTCGCGGGCGAAGAGGATCATCAGGTAATCGGGCCAGAGGATGGCCCCCTTTTCGTCGACCGCGCCGAGGCGGTCGCCGTCTCCATCGAATGCGACGCCGAGGTCCGCGCCTTCGGTCCGGACCGTTTCGATGAGGTCTTCCAGGTTCTCCGCAACGGAAGGGTCCGGGTGATGATGGGGAAAGTTGCCGTCCGGCTCGCAATAAAGCGGAATGACCTTATGGCCGAAGGATTCGATGACCCGCACCGCCAACCCGCCCATGACCCCGTTGCCGCCGTCCACGACCACCTTGAGCGGCTGGTCGAAAGAGAACTTGGAGCCCAGGACCGCCCGGTAGTCGTCGAGGACTTCCACCCGGACGGCGCGGCCGTTGCCCCGGGCGAAATCGCGGCGCTCGATGATATCGGCCAGGGCGCGAATCATCTCTCCCGCCAAAGATTCCACGCCCCGGCAAACCTTGAATCCATTGAACTCCGGGGGGTTATGACTCGCCGTGACCATGACGGCGCCGTCGCTTTCGAGGTGAATCGCGGCGAAGTACAAAACCGGTGTGGGGACAATGCCGACGTCGCTCACCTGTGCGCCCGTGGCGCGAAGACCGTCGATGAGGCTCACCCGGATGGCGGGCGAGCTCGGCCGCACGTCCCGGCCCACAACGAAGGTGGTGCCGTCTTGAACGCGAAGGGCCGTCCCGATGGCGCGCCCGATCGCACGAACCGCGGGGACGTCCAAGTCCTCTTCCACTACACCCCGAATGTCGTATTCTCTGAAGATTTCGCGGTTGACAGTTGGCATCGAGTACCGGAGGGTTCAAGCAATGGGGAGAAAGATGAGGATACCTATCGCTAGGCTCCACGATAGCACAAGGTATGGAAGGCCCGCAACTCATGACCCGCGCGCGCCGGCCCAAAAATGGGCGTTCGTATATCTGATCCACAGCACAGAAATCTTCCAGCGGGGTTCGGCCCGGACTATGGTATGATCCGTATGCACCTTGCGAATTTGGCAAGCTGTTTAATCCACCAACGTCACTCTTGGGTCATGGCCAATACAATCAGAAGCAAGGTCTTGAGGAAATCGGCGCATTCGGGCTGGAGGAGGCCCGAGGGAATCCTGAAGCCCCTGTGGTATCTCTGGGTCTGGTTTTCCCTGATCCTCATTCTCATTTATCTGAAGATCTTCAACCATACCCGTTTCGAGGGGCTTGAACACATTCCCGAAGACGGCCCCGTGCTGATTGTCAGCAACCACATCTCGGACCTGGACCCGGCGCTGATCCCGGCGGCCATCCTGATTCGGTATCCGACTCAACTGGCCCGATCCGTGGCCAAGACCGAGCTCAAAAAGGTTCCCATGCTCGGCGCTTTTCTTCAGAGTTACGGCTCCATCTTCGTGAACCGGACAGGTCGGGACCTTCGGGGCATGCGCCAGATCATCCAGGCGATGAGAACGGGGAAGGTTGTGCTCTACCCCGAGGGAACCCGGAGCATGGACGGAAAGCTCCTTCCGGGAAAGCGGACCGTGGGCAGATTGATTCATCAGGCCCAGCCGGTCGTTATTCCAGCCGCGGTGTGGGGGACCATCCTAGCCATACCGCCCACCAGCCCATGGCCCCGCGTCGGAAAGGATCTCGGCGTCCGGTTCGGCCCCCCATTGGACATGGAACCTCTCTACGCGCTGCCGCCCACCAAAGAGAACAGCCAGCAAATCATCGATCACGTCATGTCGGCCATCGGCGGGCTTGTGGAAGAAGTCAAAGCCGAAGGCCGGGTCGTCGAGATATGAGCGGCTTCACCCCTGTAGGGTCGATCCTTCGTAATGTCACCCGGTCCGCCCCCTGGGGACCGGGGATTCAACGCTACGAGGTCATCCGGAACTGGGAGGAGGCCGTCGGCCCGACGGTGGCCCGGATGACAAATCCAGTGGAAGTGAAAGGGCGAACATTATACGTAGAGGTTCGGGACCCGGTGTGGTTGCAGCAGATGGTGTTCCTCAGCGAATCCGTCCGCCGTGCGCTCAATCAAGCGGTGGGCCGGGACGTCCTGGACCGGATCTTTTTCCGCCAGGCGGACGCACCGTGGAGGCCCGCGGCCCCGGAGGACAATATCGAGGCCGAAAAGACGCGGAAGCGGAGAGCCCGGATGGCCGCCCAAGCCCCGGATCGGGCGGAATCGCGGGCCGCCCTAGCGAAGATCGAAGACCCCGGGGTCCGCGATGCCCTTGCGCAACTCCTGGCCCGGGCTAGAAGGGTGGAACCTTGACATATCGAACGATTGCTTGGGTTTGCGGACTCTTCCTGTCCCTGGGGCTGACCCCGGGATGCGCGGAGATCCCTTCGCAGGCCGAAAACCCGGCCCGGCCCGTCGGGTCCGTTCCGGATCGCCGGCCCCTTCGCCAAGTCCAGTCGGAGAAAAAGGACGCGGGCGGAACCCTGCGCGCGTCCGCGCGAGATCAGGCGAAATGGCCCGATTCGAAGTCTCGGCGCTCCCCCGATGCGCCCGGGGCCGATTACGCTCTGTTTATCCGGGGATACTCGGCGGACCTGGAAAGCGACCTTCCGGCGGCCGAACGGGCTTACCGGCAAGCGGTCCGTCTGGCCCCGCGCAATGCTTACCTCCGATACGTCCTGGCCTCCGTGCTCCTGCGGCTCGGCCGGGTGGAAAACGCGACAAAAGAGGCGCGAGCGGGCGTTCGCCTAGCGCCCGGCCGGATAAGGCTCAGGCTCCTGCTGGCCGATCTCGAGATCGCTTCGGGCCGCCGGAAGAAGGCCATCGCCCAATTCCGGGCCGTCCTGAAGATACGGCCGAACCGTCAGGAGGCCCACCTGTATCTGGGGGCGCTGCTCACGGAGACGGGCGAGTACGAGAATGCCGCGCGGAACCTAAATCAGTTATTGAAGCTGAACCGCCGGTCGGCTTTCGCCCATTACTATCTGGGGCAGATCCACCTTCGGACGAAGGAATATGAGAAGGCCTTGAAGAGTCTGCGGTCCACCCTTCGCTCGTTACCGCGTTTCCGGGACGCTCTGATCAGCGTCGGAAGGGTCCTGGAGCTTCAGGCCAAGATCCCCGAGGCCGTCAAGGCGTACCGCCGGGTCCTTCACCTCGCGCCCGAGAACAAAGTCGTCCGGGAGCGACTGGAACAGTTGACGCACATGAAGGACGGCCTTCCGCCGCCGAAGGCCGGATTCGCGAAATGGTTTCAGCACTCCACCGCCACCCTACTCGCCCAACGGGTCGTGGGGCTCATCCTCTTCGAGCAGCGCCGTTACGCCTGGGCGCTGGAGAAGTTTCGTCTGGTCCTTCACAGTCGCCCCCAAGACGGCAGAATCCGGCGATACATCGCGAGCATTCTCGAGAACCAAGGGCGGTTGGCCGCGGCGCACAAGGAGTTGGAGCTCGTGCTTCGCGATCACCCCAAGTCCGTGGACGGCCGGATTCAGGTCAGTCGCGTGCTCATGGAGCTCAAACGCGAGGAGGAGGCGCTGAAACCCCTCGAAGAGGTCCAGACCCTCGCTCCCAAAGACCCCCGGGCCCCGTTCATGCTGGGACTTTTCAATGCCCGCCGGAAGAAATTCAGGCCCGCCATCCCCCACTACCGCCGCGCCATCGCGCTGGAACCGAAGAACGAACGGTATCTGTTCAACCTGGGCGTGGCCCACTATGAGCTGAAGGAATACCCCGAAGTCGCCCGGTTGATGAAGGCCGTTCTGAAGATCAATCCACGCAATTCCAACGCCAACAACCTATTGGGTTACATGTGGTCCGAGCAGGGCATCCGCCTGGACGAGGCCGTTGCGGCTGTGGAAAAGGCCTTGGCCCTCGAACCCAACAACGGGGCGTTCATGGATAGCCTAGGCTGGGTCTATTACAAGAAGGGATGGCTCAAAAAGGCGCTGAAGAAGCTGAAGCTGGCGACCTCTCTTCTCCCGGACGACCCGGTTATCCTGGATCATCTGGGAGATGTGTACTTTGATCTGAAACGGTGGAAGGCGGCCAGGCGCGCCTGGCAGAGATCTCTCAAGATCGATTTTAAGAACAAAAAAGTCCGAGCCAAATTCGAGCGCGTGCAAAAGGAGCTGCAAAGGGCGGAACGGAGGTGAGACCCCTCCGGACCGCGACGGTGGGGTGGATCCTGGCCGCCGCGGCGGGTTGCGCCTCCATCGCCGTCCCTCCCCCCCCGGAAGCCGGCCGGTTTCTGAGCCGCCCCGATTCGCTCCTGGAACGGGTTCGGCGCGCGCGAAATCGGGTGCGCGACCTGCGGGGACTGGTGGAAATCACCCTGGATTCCGGGCAAGAGCGTTACGTCGGAAAGGCGGTCCTGCTTCTTCGGGCCGGGGGGTCGATTCGGCTCGAGCCGCTCAACTTCTTCGGCCGGCCCCTGATCTACATCATCGCGCACAACGGCCGTTTGCAGGCCTACCAACCCGGCAGCCGCAAGCACTTCCGCGGACCCGCCACCCCTGAGAACCTGCGTCAGTGGCTCGGAATTCCGCTTTCCCCGAAAGAAGTGGTGGATGTTCTCTGGGCGGAAGTCGCGGCGTCCGGAGAAGGGGGTCAAGTCCGGGCCGCGTGGGACGGCTCGGGCGGCGGCCCGGGGGCCTACCGCCTAGAAGTCCTCATGAAGGGGGGGTCGGCGCGCCGCTGGTGGGTCGACGCCCGGACCTTCCTGCCCATCCGGTTTCAGGCGCTCAACCCCGGGGGAGAGACCATATTGACCGTCCGGTACGACGCCTATCGCAGGGAGGCGGATACCCTGATCCCAACGGATGTCTCGGTCGAAGTGGGGCCGGAGAAGCGGACCCTCGAGGTCCATTACGGCCGGGTATCGGTGAACCGGGGCCTCGCGCCGCCGGCCTTCCGCCTCCCGGCCCCCACGAATGTCCCCGTGATCCCCATGGGTCGTTGACAACGATGCCCCCGCGGACCCTGAGTCTTTACCCTCCGGCGAAAATCAACCTGGGCCTGACTGTCCAGGGCAAGCGGCCGGACGGATATCACGAGGTCCGGACGGTCCTTCAAAAAGTGGACCTGCGGGACCGCGTGACCTTGACGCGCCGACCCCAGGGGCTGCGCGTCTGGTGCTCGCATCCCGACGTTCCCGATGGAGCGCTCAATCTCGCCCATCGTGCGGCCGAACGCTTGCTGGAGAAGACGCGCTCCACGGCTGGATGTTCGGTATACATCGAAAAGAAGATCCCCGCCGCGGCGGGGCTGGGCGGAGGGAGCGCAGATGCGGCGGCGGTTCTGTTCGGCCTGAACACCCTGTTGGAGCTGGGCCTTTCGATGAAAGCCCTGTCGGCCATGGCGGGGGAGCTCGGGGCGGATGTTCCGTTTTTTCTGGGCGGATCGTGCGCCTTGGGTGAAGGAAAGGGGAACCGCCTGACCGAGATCCCGCCCGGCCCGGTCCGTCCGGTGGTACTGGTCAAACCGCCCCTTTCGGTGTCGACCGCGTGGGCGTACGGGGCGTTGAAATCCGGGTTGACACTCCCTGCCAGCAAACCTAAGATGAGGTACGGAAAACCCGTGATTCCCCGGCTGCCGCCGGGGTGGGACGCGGGGCGGAATGACTTGGAGGGGGCGGTGGTTACGGCCCACCCCATCGTCGGGGAGTTGAAATCCCGGCTGGAGAAACTGGGCGCGGAGCCTGCGCTCATGAGTGGAAGCGGGCCGACGGTCTTCGGATGGTTTCGTGATGCTCGGCGGGCGGCGCGCGTCGCCCGAAGCATCGCGCGCGATGGGTTCTATTCTCGCTTGACCCGAACTCTGGGAGTGGAAGACCACATGTTCTAACGTTTCCGAAGGATCCCAAGGGCCCCGAAAGGGGAGGGGTGGTGGCGAAATGGAGATCACCGAGGTCCGCGTATACCCCGTTGACGAAGACAAGCTGAAGGCCTATGTGACCATCACTTTTGATCAATGCTTCGTCGTCAGAGACTTGAAGATTATCCAAGGGACCAACGGATTGTTCGTGGCAATGCCGAGTCGAAAGCGCAAGGATGGCTCGTTCAAGGACACCGCTCACCCACTGAACAGCGAAACCCGTCGGATGATTGAAGACCGGATCCTGGGCCGATACCAAGAGATTCTGCGCCAGCGTCAGGAGCCCCGGCAAACGACACCGCCCGCGGAGGGCGAGGGGTCGGCCGGCGAGCCACCTCTTTTCCAACAGCCGGAGCCTTTTTAATGGAGTGGTTTTGCCCCTTTTTGGGGCGTCGCCAAGCGGTAAGGCACTGGGTTTTGGACCCAGCATTCGGAGGTTCGAATCCTCCCGCCCCAGCCAGCGTACAGTTCTTGACACATCGGGGACCTCAACATTGATGAATGGAGAATTGAAGCTTTTTTCCGGCCGGGCCAATCTGGACTTGGCCGAGGGGATTGCCCAATCGCTGAACATTCCGTTGGGGAAAATCGAGATCGTCGACTTCAGCGACGGGGAGATCAACGTCTACATCCAGGAAAACGTCCGGGGGATGGATTGTTTCCTGGTCCAGTCGACCTGCACCCCGGCCCAGTCGAACATCATGGAGTTGTTGATCTTGGTCGACGCCTTCCGGCGCGCATCGGCCCGGCGCATCACGGCGGTGATGCCCTACTTCGGCTACGCCCGCCAGGACCGCAAGGTGCAGCCCCGGGTCCCCATCACGGCCAAGCTAGTGGCCAACCTCCTTGGGGCCGCGGGCACGGATCGCATTCTCACCATGGACCTGCACGCCGGCCAGATACAAGGGTTTTTCGATATTCCGGTGGATCACCTGTTCGCCGCGTCGATCATCATCGACCACTTTCTTCAATTGGACATGCCGAACCTGACCGTTGTGTCTCCCGATGCGGGCGGCGTCGAGCGGGCCCGGGCCTTCGCCAAGCGGATGGAGGCCCCGTTGGGGATCATCGATAAGCGCCGGGAAAGGGAAAACGTACCCCAGGCGATGAACGTCATCGGGGACGTCAAAGACCGGACGGTCCTCATCGTGGACGATATGATCGACACGGCGGGAACCTTGACCGAGGCGACCCGGGCCTTGATGGAGAAAGGGGCGAAGGCCGTGTACGCGAGCGCGACGCACCCGGTCTTCTCCGGTCCCGCCATCGGCCGGATCGAAAATTCCGTGCTCACGGAAGTGGTGGTCACGAACACCATCTCGCTCCATTCTCGCGCGGTCGAATGCCCGCGCATCCGCGTCCTGCCGATCGCCCGCCTGTTGGGCGACGCGATTGAACGCATTCACACCGAAAGCTCGGTCAGCTCGTTGTTTGTCTGATGAGAGGAAGGTCATGGAAGAGTTGGTGTTGAACGCCCAGCCCCGGGAAGGCCGGGGAAAAGGCCCCGCCCGCCGCGTTCGCCGGAAGGGAGGCATCCCGGCGGTGATGTACGGGGAAGGAGAGAACATCTCCCTTCTCCTCGACCCGCGGGAGCTCCAGACGCTCTTGAACACAGAGGCGGGTGCCAACGCCCTCATGACCCTCAAGGTCGAGGGAGACACCGACGTCAGCCGTGTGGTCATGGTCCGGGACCTTCAGAACGACCCCGTCCGGGGCGAGGTCCTGCACGCCGACCTGCTTCGGATCTCCATGGATCGGGAGGTCGAGGTCGAGGTCCGCATCAACCTGGAGGGCATACCCATCGGGGTGTCCCAGGACGACGGCTATCTCGGCCAGTTGCTCTCGACCCTGACCCTGCGCTGTCTGCCGATAGCCATCCCGGACGCCATTAATGCCGACGTGAGCGAGCTCATGATCGGACAGGTCCTCCACGTGGAAGACCTGGAATTGCCCGAGGGCGTCACCGTCCTGACCGAATCCGAAGAGGCGGTCGCCAGCGTGACCATCGTCACGGTCGAGGAAGAAGCCCCGGCCGAGGTGGAGGAAGGCGAAGAGGTCGAGGCGGTGGAAGGCGAGGACGAGGCGAAGGGAGAGGATTCCGAATCGGCCGAAGAGGCCAAAGAAGAGCCCTCCAAGGATTGAGGCTTTTCAAGCCCCGCCCCAGGCCGGAACCGGGTGAAATCGTTCTGGTCATCGGGATGGGAAATCCGGGGGCTGAGTACGAAGAGACCCGCCACAACGTCGGGTTTCTCGTGGTGGATGAAATGGCCGCCCGGCTGGGCGTCGCGTTCGAGGACGCGGGCCATTGTTCGCTTGCGGACAATGGCTCTCTTTATGACCGCCGCGTCATCCTGGCCAAGCCGCAGACTTACATGAACCGTTCCGGCGGGGCGGTTCGGGGGCTGATGAAAGCGCACGGTCTGGAGCCCGCGGACCTGCTGGTGGTCCACGATGACCTGGACATCGAGTTCGGAAAGGTCCGCCTCAAGCGCGCGGGCGGAGACGGCGGGCAACGCGGAATCCGTTCCATCATTGCCAGCCTGGGCGGAGGGGATTTTTCCCGCATCCGGGTGGGGATCGGCCGCGAGACCGAACGGGGACGCGAGGCCGATTACGTCCTGAGCCCGTTCACCCGCCATGAGCGCGGGGCGTTGAATGCGGTGATCGACACAGCCGTCGATCGCGTTTTTGAATTGATTCGGATTTGGGACCGGGATCGGATCCCAGAGGGTCGGAAGGGAGATTGAGATCGATGGAAGGATTGACCAGCTGGGCGCCCATGCTCGGGTTGATCGGCCTGCTGATCGCGGGAGGGCTGTATCGCTACATCACGGCTCAGCCCGCGGGGAACGAGAAGATGCGGGACCTGGCCCAGGCCATTCACGACGGGGCCATGGTGTTCCTCAAGCAGGAATACAAGATCCTGGCCGTGTTCGTCGTTGTGGTGTTCATTTTGATCGCGGCGTTCCTGGAGATCAGGACAGCCATCGCCTTTCTCGGCGGGGCCGTCTGCTCCATCCTGGCGGGCTTCTTCGGGATGAAGGCGGCGACCCGCGCCAATCTACGCACGGCCGAGGCCGCCCGCGCAGGCAGCCAGGGCAGGGCGTTGAGCATGGCCTTCTTCGGCGGTTCCATCATGGGGCTTTCGGTGGCCAGCCTCGGGCTTGTGGGTGTGGGCATCTTTTTCTGGCTGTTTGCGGGCCAAGACACCTCCGCCATCTTCGGGTTCGCCATGGGGGCCAGCTCCATCGCCCTGTTCGCCCGCGTGGGGGGCGGAATCTACACCAAGACGGCCGATATCGGCTCCGACCTGGTCGGGAAGGTGGAGGCCGGAATTCCCGAGGACGACCCCCGGAACCCCGGTGTCATCGCCGATCTGGTCGGCGACAACGTGGGCGACGTGGCGGGCATGGGCGCGGACCTTTTCGAGTCTTATGTGGGGAGCATCATCGCGGTGATCGCCATCGGTGCCACCCTCGGCACCACGGCACCGGCGGCCATGGCGCTCCCGCTGGTGATCACGATGGTGGGTCTGATCGCCTCCCTGCTGGGAATCCTCTCGGTCCGCCTCTTCCAGAACAGGGACCCGGCCGCCGTCTTGCGGTACTCCACGTACCTCAGCGCGGCCATCATGCTCGTCCCCTCCTACTTCATCACGGTGCGGATGGGGCTTTCGGCCAACGTGTTCTGGGCCATCCTGTCGGGATCGGTCGCCGGCATCCTGATCGGCCGGTTGACCGAATACTACACGGGGGGCAAGCCGGTGATCCGCCTGGCCGAGGCCTGCCAGACCGGCGTGGCCACCAACATCATCGCGGGCCTAGCGCTGGCGATGGAAAGCGCGGCCCCGAGCGTCCTCGTGATCGCCGCCGCCACCCTGGCCGCGTCGAAACTGGCGGGCCTGTACGGGATTGCCATCTCGGCCGTCGGGATGCTGGCCACCATCGGCATCACGATGTCGGTGGACGCCTACGGACCCATCGCCGATAACAGCGGCGGGATATCCGAAATGGCGGAGCTCGGCCCGGAGACACGCAAGATCACCGACAGCCTCGATTCGCTCGGCAACACCACCGCCGCCATCGGCAAGGGCTTCGCGATCGGCTCGGCCGCGCTGACGGCCCTGGCCCTCTTTTCGGCCTACACCGCCGCCGCCAAGCTCGACATCATCAACCTGACCAACGCCACCGTCGTGGTCGGACTGCTCATCGGCGGGGCGATACCGTTCTTCATCGGGGCGGTCACGACAACCTCCGTCGGCAAGGCTGCATTCAAGATGGTGGAAGAGATCCGGCGACAGTTCCGGGAGATTCCCGGCCTGATGGAAGGGACGGGGACGCCCGATCACGAGCGGTGCATCGCCATCAGCACTGCCTCGGCCCTGCGGGAAATGATCCTGCCCGGCGTGACGGCGGTCGTGATGCCCATCCTGGTCGGCTTCCTCCTGGGCCGCGAGGCCCTGGGGGGGATGCTGGCGGGCGCGACGCTGACGGGCGTTCTGCTGGCGCTGATGATGGCCAACGGCGGCGGCGCCTGGGACAACGCCAAGAAATACATCGAGGAAGGAAACCTGGGCGGAAAGGGCTCCGAGGCCCACAAGGCGGGCGTTGTCGGGGACACCGTGGGGGACCCGCTGAAAGACACGTCGGGACCCTCGATGAACATCCTCATCAAGCTGATGTCCATCATTTCGCTGGTGCTGGCCCCCCTGCTTTTGTAACAACCCGGGTTGCCGATCCGGCCAACGCCGACTAGATAGGGGAGACAGCGATTGTGTTCAGGGGCGCCCTTGTGGTAGCGTGCCCCTGCCTTATATTTCTCCTTGCTCTCAGGCATCCAACGCTCCATTGCGGGGCCGGCCTCGACCTGTGGGCTGCCAACCCGAGAGGAGAACCAGATGACCCACTACGAAACCATTCTGATCTTCCATCCCGACCTGTCCGACGAAGAGCTCGAAACCCATGCCGAGGCCGTCCGGGATCGCCTGACGGCGGGCGGTGCCGAGATCTCGGACATGGAGCGTTGGGGGAAGAGACGCCTCGCGTACAACATTCGCCGGCAGCGGTACGGCCACTACATCCTCTATCGGTACACCGCTCCCGCCAAGGTGATCCGGGAAACGGAGAGTCACCTGACGATCTCCGAGCTCGTGCTGAAATACCTCACCGTCCGTTGCGGGTCCGATGAAACCACCCCGCCCGAGTTCTTGCGCGGCGAGCGCGGACGCGCGGAGGAAGGCGAACCCGCCGAGGAGACGTCGCGTCGCGCGCCGGAGCGGACGACGCGTCCGCCGGCTGAATCATTCGTTTCGGAAAAGCCCCCCCCGGCGCCGCAAGAAGCCGATGAGAAAGCCCCCGAGCCGGCCGTAGCGGAAGCCGAGACGCCTGCGGCGGAACCCGAGACGGCCGCGGCGGAACCCGAAACGCTTGCGGCGGAACCCGAGTCGGCCGCGGCGGAATCCGAGACGCCCGACGTAAAACCCGGAGCGTAACCCCGGGCCGGAGGGTCAGGAGGAAGAGGCGAGATGGCCAACTACAACCGAGTGATCCTGTTGGGAAACCTCACCCGCGATCCGGAAGTCCGCTACACACCCCAAGGCACGCCCGTGGCCAACTTCGGCCTCGCCGTCAATCATCGATACCGTCAAGGCGAAGAACAGCGGGAGGACACCTGCTTCGTGGACATCGTGGCTTTCGGGCGGCAGGCCGAGCTGGTGGGCGAATACCTCTCCAAAGGGCGGTCCGCGCTGATCGAAGGCCGGCTCCAATACCGCACCTGGGAAGCGCAGGACGGCGCCAAGCGGAGCAAGCACGAGGTGGTCGCCCAGAGCGTGCAATTCATGCCCCAGTCGGGCCAAGCTGGCCAGGCGGGAGACGGCGGCCGGAGGCCCCGGGCGCAAGACCCGGATGAGGGCGCTCCCCCCGACCCCTCCCCCCCTTCCGTCGATGACGACATTCCCTTCTAGGAGACATTCCCTTTGGCACTCAGGAAACCAGTCAGAAAAAAGAAGAAGCGCTACGTGCCCAAGAAGGTCTGCCGCTTCTGTGTGGACAAAGTGGAACACATCGATTACAAGGACCTTCGGCGCATCCGGAACTTGATGACCGAGAGGGGGAAGATCATTTCTCGGAGAATTTCGGGCAACTGCGCGCGCCACCAAAGACAACTCACCACGGCCATCAAGCGGGCCCGGAACATCGCCCTGTTGCCTTTCGCCGTCGATCGGCAATGACCGGCGGCGGAAAGGCCTTGGGCGAGCCGGCTTCGGCGGTCCGGGCGCCTCTCGGCTGAACCGGCGGGAAGCGACTCGCGAGGTTTCGGACATGGGCATGGACACATCCCGACCGGCTGAAGACGGGGGCGCGGCTCCCCGCCCGGACGCCGCGCCCGACCTCACCACGCACGGCGGGGACTCCCCGGAGCGGCAGGACCTTCCGAAGCCCGGGGGGATTCTCCTGTCCGACGCGGCCCAAATTCTGGGCTTGGGGGGCGCGACGTTTCTGCTCTATTTGGCCCTGGAGCGATTGCCGCTGATGGGCGGCGTCATCGGCGTCATCGGCACGATCGTGGGGCTGTTCTCCCCCGCGCCCGCCATTCAGGTCTTCCTTCGCTGGGGGACGGGGGCCGGGTCGGCCGTGATCCTCGGCGTGGGCGCCGTCTTGGCCTGGGCCGAAGGCTGGGAGATCTCCCTCCAGTTCCTGGCGTCCATCGGCGTGATCGCCTGGCTGCTGGCCGCGTCCATCTCCGCCGGGCGCCCCATCGAGCGGGCCGTGGGCATCAGCATCCTGGGCGCGGCGATCGGTCTGGGGGTGTTGTATGCGGTGCTGACCCTGGGGGGAAGCGGGGACGGACTCAGCGTCTTTCTCGGGCCGGAGGGGGAAAAAGTTCTGCGCCGGTTGCCCGGGGGCGCCGCCGGAGCGCAACAGGAGGAGCTCAGCCGTCTGATCCGGATCATGGGACATTTGATACCCGCGTTCGCCGTCATGCAGGCGACACTGACCTCGCTGCTGAATTACATGTTGTTGCGGCATATCTGGACCCTGCGCGGGGCGGGCGGTCTCTTTCCGGCGCAGGATCTGGGCCGGTGGTCGATGGCGGAGCCGGCGGTCTGGGCACTGATCGTCAGCACCGGGTTGCTCTACTTCCTGAGGGGGACCTCGCTGGCCTGGGTGATGGGCAACGTCCTTCTGATCCTCCTCTTCGGCTATTTTTTACAGGGGATTTCGGTGACCCATTTTCTGTTCCGGAAGACGGGCGTCGCCGTGATCTATCGGATTCCGCTTTACTTTTTCGTGCTGACTTTCAGTTATGTCGTGGCCGCGCTCGGCTTGTTCGATCTGTGGTTTGACTTCCGCAAGATCCGGACCGCCGCCCCTTCCGCGGACAAAGAAGACGGCTGAGGAGGATGTGACAACATGAAAGTGATCCTTCGAGAGGAGGTCGAGAACCTCGGCGATATGGGAGACCTGGTCGAGGTGGCGAACGGATATGGACGCAATTACCTGATCCCCCAGGGTCTGGCGGTTCAGGCCTCAATTCGCAACGTCAAGGCGATGGAGCACGAAAAGCGCCTTCAGGCCCAGCGCCTCCACAAACTCAAGGGCGCGGCCGAAGAGTTCGCCGCCCGGCTGGAGAAGCTGTCCCTGCGTCTCAAGAAAAAGGTCGGAGAAGGCGACCGTTTGTACGGATCGGTGACCTCCCAGGAGATCGCCGAGGCCGTCCAAGCGGCCGGAGAGAAGGTGGACCGCCGGAAGATCCAGCTCGAGGCCCCCATCAAAGCCCTGGGGGTGTTCAAGGTGCCCGTCAAGGTCCACCCGGACGTCACGGCCGAGCTGAGCGTCACGGTGGAGGGCGAAAAGGTCCAGGCCGAGGAGACCGATCCGGTCGAGACCGATCCGGCCGACACCTCTTCGGAGAAGACACCCGCGGCGGAGGCCCGGACGAACCCCGCGGGCGAAGCCGAAGCCGGGGAAGGCCCTTCGGAAACCGGCGACGCGAAGCCGGCGGAGGAGAACGAGTAGCCGGGACTCCGGCTAGCCGGGACCCCGGTCTGAGAGTAGATGGGGCGCCTTGCCGCCGCCCGGAAGGCCCACCGGATGGGAGGGCGCCCGCGCCCCGCGCCCACGCCGCTCCCGCGGTCTGTTACAATCAGTGGCCGGGACTCCGGAAGGTCCGGAGGCCGGACCGTCGCGCCGGTCGCATGCCACCTCGCCTTACGCAGGCCGAAAGACGGCTCATGACACCCCCCGAAGAAGAAGCCCTCCACAGACTCCCGCCCCAGAACATCGAGGCCGAGCAGGCCGTCCTCGGGGCCGTTCTGCTGGATAACACCGCGTTCCCCAAAGCCCTCGAAATCCTCAAAGAGAATTACTTTTACCGGGAGGCCCACCGCAAGATCTTTTCCGGGATGCGGGAGCTCTTCGAGCGCAATGAGCCCATCGACCTGTTGACCCTGACCGACCGGCTCCGCAAGAGCGCCTGCCTGGAAGACGTGGGGGGGGAAGCGTACCTGGGCGCCCTGGTGGACGCGGTGCCGACCGCGGCGGGCGTCGCGCGCCACGCGGAGCTGATCAAGGAGAAGGCCATTGTCCGCGACCTCATTTCAGCGGCCACCGAGATCATTGCGCGGGGTTATGAAGAGACCGAGGACGCCGAGGTTTACCTGGATCAGGCGGAACGTGTGATTTTCGAGATTTCACAAGACCGCGTCTCGCAAAGCTTCGTCAACATAAGCGAGGTCATCAAGTCCACGTTCGGGATGATCGAGGAGCTTTACGAACGCAAGGAAATGGTGACGGGCGTCCCCACCGGTTTCCAGGATTTCGACCGGCTGACGGCCGGACTTCAACCTTCCGATCTGGTGATCATCGCGGGCCGGCCGAGCATGGGGAAGACCTCTTTCGCCCTGAGCATCGTCCAGAACCTGGGCGTGCGGCAAGAGACCAAGACGCCTGTCGGAATTTTCAGCCTGGAGATGTCGAAGGAGCAGTTATTGATTCGTCTTCTTTGCTCGATGGGCAGGATTGACATTCAGAAGCTGCGGACAGGCCATATGAACCCAAAAGAATGGGTGGCCCTCACCAAAGCCGCGGGAGACCTCGAGGACGCGCAGATCTATATCGATGACAGCGGCGCCCTGACCGCCCTGGACATCCGGGCGCGTTCCAGGCGATTGAAAGCCGAGAAAGGCCTCTCCCTGATCGTCGTGGATTACCTCCAGCTGATGAGAGGCCGGGCGAAGTCGGAGAATCGGCAACAGGAGATTTCAGAGATCACCCGCTCCTTGAAAGAACTGGCCAAGGAGCTGAATGTCCCGGTCATCGCGTTGTCGCAACTGAGCCGCCAGGTCGAACACCGTGAAGGGAACAGACCGCAGCTCGCCGACCTTCGCGAGTCCGGCGCCATCGAGCAGGACGCCGACGTTGTGGTGTTTCTTTACAGGCCCGAGGTGTATCTCCGGGACGATGAGGAGAAGCGCCGGGAATTGGAAGGAAAGGCCGAAATCATTATCGCGAAGCAGCGAAACGGCCCCATCGGCATCGTCAAAGCCACCTTCATCAAGGACTATGCCCGGTTTGAAAGCGCCACCAGCGAGGAATATTACGCACCGACCGATGAACCCGTTCCTTTCTGAGCGGTCTTCCGCGCCGCGAATGTTTCCGTCTCCCCCTGAGCCTTGGCGGGTCTCCCCGGATTGAGCCTGACGATTTTGACCCAAGAGAAAGCTGTCCAGACCCTCCGGCCCACGGTCGCGCGGATCGACCTGGACGCCGTGGCCCGGAACACCGCCCGGGTGCGCTCGCTCCTGGGCCGATCCACGAAGCTCCTGGCCGTCGTCAAAGCGGACGGCTACGGCCACGGGGCCGCGGAGATCGCCGGCGCCGCCGTCGCCGCCGGGGCCGAGATGCTGGGGGTGGGGGTGCTGGAGGAGGGATGGGAGCTCCGGCGGGCCGGTGTGGCCTCGCCCATCCTGATCCTTGCCGGCGCCCTGGCCGACCAGGCCCCCTCCTTGGCGGCGGGCGAGTTTCACGTAGTCCTCTGCGACACCTCCCTGGCCGAGGCCCTGTCGGCGGCGGGCCATGCAGCGGGGCGCCGGATCCCCGTCCACGTCAAGGTGGACACGGGGATGGGCAGACTGGGGGTCCAGCCGGGTGAGGCGGCCGATTTTCTGTCGTTTCTCTCGGGCCTGGACGGGATCGAGGTCCGGGGGCTGATGTCCCATTTCGCCGACGCCGAGGACCCCGAAGGCGGCTCGGATCGCCAGATGGATTCCTTCCTCGGCCTGGTGGAATCCCTTCGGACCCGGGCCCTGTGGCCGGAGCCCGGAGGGAATTCGCCGATTCTGCATTGCGCCAACAGCGCGGCGGCGCTCTCCTTGCCGGGGTCCCGGCTTGATATGGCGAGGGTGGGGATCCTGCTCCTGGGCGCGGCCCCGTGGGCCGGCCGGCCCATCGAGGGTTACTCGCCCGCGATGTCGTGGAACAGCCGCGTCGTCCACATCAACGAGGCCGAATCCGGCCGGACCGTGGGTTACGGCCGGACGCACCGGATATCCGGCCCAAGCCGGCTGGCCATCGTCCCCATGGGCTATGCGGACGGGTATCCGCGAATTCTCAGCAACAAGGCGGACGTCCTGGTGCGCGGAAGGAGGGCCCCGGTCATCGGGGCGGTTTCCATGGACATGCTGGCGGTCTCTGTCGGCCACCTCCCGGACGTCGCGGTGGGCGACGAGGTCGTCCTCCTGGGGGCGCAGGGGGGGGGGGGCGAGCGGGTCACCGCCGAGGAACTGGCCGACCTGGCGAACACCGTCCCCTATGAGATCCTCTGCGGCTTGTCCCGGCGGGTCCCCCGGGTGTATCTGGAGGGAGGCCGCGCCGTTCGCACCACCTATCCGGACGCCCTCTTTCCCGAAGGAGCCCTTCCGGAGCCGGACGCCGGTCCGGAGCGCTTGGCGTTGTAGGGGCGGCGGCCCTCGGGTCCGTGCGCGATGAAACAGAGACCTCGGCCCGTCCGGCAGAGCGGACTCGCCGCTGGAAGAAGGGAGCGCCCTATGTCCGATGATGTCGTCATTCGCGTCCGCAACCTCCATCGCGCTTTCAACGACCAGCAGGTGCTGACGGGTGTAGACTTGGACGTGCCGCACGGCGAGACGACGGTAGTCATCGGAAGGTCCGGCATCGGCAAGAGCGTTCTCCTGAAGCACATCATCGGCCTCATGAAACCCGATGAAGGGCAAATCTGGATCGACGGCGAGGATGTCACGCCTTTGCCCATCAAAGAAATGGACCACATCCGCCGGAAGTTCGGCATGCTGTTTCAGAACGCGGCCCTGTTCGACTCGATGAACGTTTTCGATAACGTCGCCTTCCCCCTGCGGGAGCACACCCGGTTGAACCGCGGGGAGATCGAAGATCGGGTCCGCGAAAAGCTTCGGCTGGTGGGCCTGGACGGGGCGGAGGGCAAGATGCCTTCCGAGCTCTCCGGCGGGATGCGCAAGCGCGTGGGCTTGGCCCGGGCGATTGCCCTGGACCCCCCCATCATCCTCTACGACGAGCCGACCACGGGGCTGGACCCCATCCTGTGCGACACGATCGACCGGCTCATCATGCGGATGCAGGAAGAGCTCAACGTGACCTCCGTGGTCATCAGCCACGATATCGAGGGGGCCTTCAAGATCGGCGACTATATCGCCATGCTGCACGACGGCCGAATCCGGGCCTCCGGGACGCCCGAGGCAATCAGGAACACAGAAGACCCCGTCGTCCGGCAATTCATCACCGGAAGCGCCGACGGCCCCATCCAGGTCGTGTGAGCCGGACGGACATCGACTCTTTTGAGCTTTTTCTTCGAAATCCAGTCCCGGGCCGTCGGCGGAAAGGCCAGAACCGGGCGCTTGCGGACGGCCCATGGAGTGGTCGAGACGCCGGCCTTCATGGCCGTCGGCACGCAAGCCGCCGTCAAAACCCTGACCCCGGACGAACTGCGCGAGGTCGGAACGGGGATCATCGTCGCCAACACCTACCACTTGTTCCTGCGCCCGGGCCACGAGCTGATCCGCGCACAGGGGGGGCTCCACCGGTTCATGCGGTGGGACCGGCCCATCCTGACCGACAGCGGGGGCTTTCAGGCCTTCAGCCTCAAGGGGTTGGCGCGCGTCTCCGAGGACGGCGTCGAGTTCCAGTCCCATCTGGACGGCAGCCGCCACCGGTTCTCGCCGGAGCGGGTCATCGAGATCCAGCACGCCCTGGGCTCAGACATCCTGATGCCCCTGGACGACCCGGTGCCGTACCCGTGCGGCGAAGACCGCACCCGGCGCTCGGTCGCTGTGACAACGGAATGGGCGCGGCGAGGCCTCGAGGCGTACAACGCTCACGCCGCCGGGCCGGCCGGGAAAGGGGCGCTGTTCGGAATCGTCCAGGGCGGCGTCCTACCCGATGAGCGACGGCGAAGCGCAGAGGCGCTCGTCACCCTGAACCTGCCGGGATACGCCGTCGGAGGCCTTTGCCTGGGGGAGCCCAAGGGGCTGATGTACGAAATGGCCGAGCATGCCATGGAGGTTCTGCCCTCAAAAAAACCCCGGTACTGGATGGGGATCGGCACACCCGAGGACTTGGTCCGGGGCGTCCTGGCCGGCGTGGACCTGTTCGATTGCGTCATGCCGACCCGCAACGCGCGGAACGGATGCCTGTTCACCACCCAGGGCCGGGTGATGATCAAGAACGCCCGGCACCGGGAAGACCCGGGCCCGGTGGACCCCGACTGCGGCTGCTATGCGTGTCAGCGCTTCACCCGGGCCTACCTCCGGCACCTGTTCGTCTCCCAAGAAATCCTGGTCCTGCGGCTGAACACGCTGCATAACCTGTTCTTTTACAACCGGATACTGGCCGAGCTGAGAGAGGGAATCCGCTCGGGAGGCGTGGACGCCGTGGCGAAGCGGTGGCTTGAGGCCGTCTCGGAGGACACCGGGACCCCTTGAGTGGAAGAAGGTGGGGGGCCGTGAACGGCCACGTCCCGATTGACACCCGGAGGCTTGTCTGATAGTAAAGTACGGTTTCCATGAATGCCGCCGGGACGGACAGCGGCTGATGAGGAGATTGACCAGTGTGGGTTGATACAGCATATGCGCTCGGTGGAGGGACCGGAGGCGGCGGGCCCGGGGGTGGCGGCTTCGGGCAGATGATTGTTGTTTTCGGCATGATCTTCGCCATCATGTATTTTCTGATGATCCGCCCGCAGCAGAAGAAACAGGCCGAACACCGGAGGATGCTGGACGGGCTGGCCCCGGGCGATCAAGTGTTGACCTCCGGAGGGCTCTTCGGGGTCGTCTCCAAGATCCGGGAAGACAAGGTCTGGCTCGATATCGCGGAAAACGTTCGCGTTCGCGTCCAGCGGTCCAATATCTCCTCGGTGGTCGGCAGAGGCGGCGGGCCGAAGTCCAAAGAGGACGGCGGCAAGGATGATGAGGACGATGACGACGAGTAGGGCGGCGTCCTTCCCGCTCCGCCGATAACGGACGGGGGGGGAACGCGCCGCTCATTTTCCGCTCCGCCCCGCCCCGGGCGAAGCGGGGGTGCCTCGCCATCCCGGGCCGGGACCCGCACCGGCCCTTCCTTTTTGATGGATTCCCCCATTTCACATGACTTTTTCCACCTATCATTTCCAGACCGAGCGCGGAGTGTGAGACCAGGGCTATGAAATCGCCTTTTGCCTGGAAAATCGGGCTCCTTGTCCTGGTGGGGGCACTTCTGGGCCTTGGGGTCGCCATCTACCAAGTCGGAACCGACTCGACGCTCATGAAAGCGATGTCGGCTCTCGTCTCCCTGGGTATCGCGTTCTTGGTCGCGCAGCGGTTTGGAATGTTCGGGGACATGAAATCGCCTTTTATCTGGAAGATTGGGCTCATTATCCTGATACTGGCTACTTCGCTCTGGTACGCCCTGCCCCTGAACAAGACCATCAAGCTGGGACTGGACCTCCAGGGCGGGATGCACCTCGTCCTGGAGGTTGAGGCCGAAAAAGCTATCGAAGGTTCCATGGAGCGCGCCTTCGGCGAGATCCGCGGCCGTCTGAACCGAAAGGGCGTGAAGTACGTGAATTTCTCGCGCGAGGGTGACGTCCTGAAGGTTACGCTGCCGGAAAAGGGGGACTTCAAGAAAGTCTCGACCGTGGTTCAGGGCTTCCCCGATCTCCGGATGGAGCGCGAAAAGGGGAACACCCACCTCATCGAGATGGCCTCCGAGGCCAAGGTCCGGGTGAAGGACCTGGCGGTCCGCCAGGCGCTCGAGACCATGCGAAACCGGATTGACCAGTTCGGCGTGTCCGAGCCCAGCCTCATCCGGCAGGGGGACCGGCGGCTCGTCATCCAGCTTCCGGGCATCAAGGACCCGGAGCGGGCCAAGCGCCTCATCGGCCAAACGGCCCTGCTGGAGTTCAAGCTGGTGGACGATCGGAACAGCGTCGAGGACGCGCTCACGGGCCGCGTCCCACCCGGCAGCGAGATCCTCTACCAGCCGATCATCAACCGGAAAACCCGCAAGGTTGAACGCCGAACCCCCTTCCTGCTCAAGCGCCGGACCGTTTTGACAGGGAACTCCCTGTTGGACGCGCGCGTGGAATTCGGCCAGTTCAGCCAGCCGCAGGTTTCCGTCCGGTTCGACGGCCGGGGGTCACGGATTTTCGATCGGATCACCTCCGCCAACGTCGGCAAACGCCTCGCCATCGTCCTGGACAAGCGCATCTACTCGGCCCCGGTGATTCAGGAGCGCATCAGTGGGGGGAGCGCGATCATCTCCGGGAGCTTCTCCGATGAAGAGGCCCGCGACTTGGCCATCGTCCTGCGGGCGGGCGCCCTGCCGGCCCCGGTGAAGATCCTCGAGGAGCGGACGGTGGGCCCCTCGCTCGGGCGGGACTCGATCCGCGCGGGGATCGTCGCGATCATCGTCGGCGGCATCGTGGTCCTCATCTTCATGGTGGTCTACTACGGGCTTTCGGGATTCCTGGCCAACCTGGCCCTGGTCCTGAACCTGGTCATCATCATGGGGGTTCTGGCGGGATTCGGCGCCACGTTGACCCTGCCCGGAATCGCCGGGCTGATCCTCACCGTGGGCATGGCCGTGGACGCCAACGTCCTGATCTTCGAGCGCATCCGAGAGGAGCTCCGCCTGGGCAAGACGATCCGGGCGGCGGTGGACCAGGGCTACGGCCGGGCCTTCCTCACCATTCTGGACGCCAACGTGACGACCCTGATCGCAGCGCTTGTCCTCCTCCAATTCGGAACCGGTCCGGTCCGGGGGTTCGCCGTCACGCTCTCGGTCGGAATCGGGGCCAGCATGTTCACCGCCGTCTTCGTGACCCGGGTGGTGTTCGATAGGATACTGAACCGCCGCGAGGTGCGCGCGCTCAGCATTTAGGAGCATAGAGGAAACCCCCGTGCAGTTCTTCAACCCCGACTCCAGAATCAATTTCATCGGTTTGCGCAAGCACGCACTCATGCTTTCGAGCGTGGCGCTTCTGGTGGGGGTCGCGGCGCTCCTCCTCCGCAGCGGACCGAACTTCGGGATCGACTTTCTCGGGGGAACAATGGTCCAGGTCCGGTTTGAGTCGCCGAAGCCGATCGGTCTCGTCCGGGAGGCCATGGGAAAGCTGAGGGTCGGTGAGGCCGTGGTTCAGGAGTTCGGGGATCCGCGGGAGGTTCTGATCCGCGTGGAGAAGTCCAGCGTGGAGTTGAGCGAGCTGTCGGGACTCATCCGGAAGAGCCTGGCCGAGACGTTCGGCGGAAAGGACGCCTTCGAGGTGCGGCGCGTGGAAACGGTGGGCCCCACCGTGGGCGCGGACCTCAGGCGGAAGGCCCTGCTGGCCATGCTCTACGCGATGATCGGGATCCTGATTTACATCTCGTGGCGCTTCGAGTTCCGGTTCGCCGTCGCCGCCATCGCCGCCCTGGCGCACGACATCCTGATCACCATCGCGGCCTTCGTCGTCCTGGACCTGGAATTCACGCTTCCGGTCATCGCGGCGATCCTGACCATCATCGGCTACTCGCTGAACGACACCATCGTCGTGTTCGACCGCATCCGCGAGAACCTGAAAAGCCTCCGCAAGGAGTCCATCGGGGAGCTGATCAACATCAGCATCAACCAGACGATCAGCCGGACGATCCTCACGTCGGGAACGACGTTGTTCGTTGTCCTGGCGCTTTATTTCTACGGGGGCGAGGTCATCCGCGGGTTCACCTTCGCGCTTCTGGTCGGCATCCTCGCCGGGACGTATTCCTCGATCTACATCGCCGCGCCCATCATCCTCGCCTGGACGCCGGCCCAGGCCGCCGCCACGTCCCTTCGGAAGCGGAAAAAAGGCGCGTAATCCGCGCAAGATTTAAAGCTTTCGAGGGAGAGTGGGGCGACAGACCCAAACGGGTCGCGTCTCAAACCTTCGCCAAGAATTTATTCCTCTTGCGGTTTTTCACCCTCAACCGCCGCGCGCATCATCAGGCGCAGGGCGTTGAGGCGGATGAAACCCTCCGCGTGGCGCTGGTCGTAGACCTCATCGGCTTCGAACGTGGCGTGGTCGCCGCTGTAGAGGGAGCGGGGGGCCTTTCGGCCGACGACCGCGCACGAGCCCTTGAACAGCTTCATCCGGACCGTCCCCGTAACGGTCTCCGCCGCCTTGTCCACCGCCGCCTGGATCATCTCCCGCTCGGGCGCGAACCAGAAGCCGTAGTAGACCTGCTCGGCGTATTTCGGCATGAACTGGTCGCGCAGGTGGAGCGCCTCCCGATCCAGGACGATGGACTCCAGGCCTGAGCGCGCGGCGTGCAGGAGGGTCCCGCCCGGGGTCTCGTAGACCCCCCTCGACTTGATGCCGACGAAGCGGTTCTCCACCAAATCGACCCGGCCGATCCCGTGCGCGCCCGCCAGGTCGTTGAGCCGGGCCAGGAGGCTCGCCGGCGTATACGCCTCGCCGTTTACGGCCACCGGGTCGCCCCGCTCGAACTCGATCTCGACGTACTCGGGCCTGTCGGGGGCCTTCTCGGGCGAGACCGTCAGGACATACATGTCCTCCGGGGCCTCGGACCAGGGATCCTCCAGGATGCCGCCCTCGAAGCTGAGGTGGAGGAGATTGCGGTCCGTGCTGTAGGGCCTTTCCTTCGTGACGGGGACCGGGATGCCGTGGGACTTCGCGTAGGCGACCAGGTCCTCCCGGCCCTTGAAGTCCCATTCCCGCCAGGGGGCGATGATCTGGATCTTCGGATCGACGGCCAGGTAGGTCAGCTCGAAGCGGACCTGGTCGTTGCCCTTGCCGGTGGCCCCGTGCGCGACGGCGTGGGCTCCGACGCGGCGGGCGAGGTCCATCTGGGCCTTGGCGATGAGGGGCCGGGCGATGGATGTCCCCAGCAGGTATCCCCCCTCGTAGACGGCCCCCGCGCGGATGATGGGGAAAACGTAGTCCCGGACGAACTCCTCGCGGAGGTCCTCCACGAAACATTCCTCCGCCCCGGTCTTTAGGGCCTTTTCGCGGACGGCCTCCAGATCCTCCCCCTGGCCGACATCCGCGACGAAGGCGACGACCGGGCATCCGTAGGTCTCCCGGAGCCACTGGATGATGACCGAAGTGTCGAGCCCGCCCGAGTAGGCCAGGACAATTTTGCTCACGTCTTGGCTCAATGCATTCCCTCTTCCGGATCGTTGGCCATCACCTCGACGAGAATCCCCTTCTGGACGTGAAGCCGGTTTTCCGCCTGATCGAAGACGACGCTTTGCGGCCCGTCCATAACCTCGTCGGTGATCTCCTCGCCCCGGTGGGCGGGGAGGCAATGCATGACGATGGCCTCGGGATCGGCAAGGGCGAGGAGCCCGGCGTTGACCTGGAAGCCCTCGAACCTCGACAGCCGGTCCGCGCGCTCCTTCTCGGCCCCCATGCTGAACCAGGTGTCGGTGTAAATCACATGGGCCTCCCGGACAGCCTCTTCGGGGTTGTTGCCGATCTTGATCTTCGCGCCGCTGGCGGACGCCAGGTCCCGGGCGCGCCGGATGATGTCCGGATTCGCCGGGTGAGCCCGCGGCGCGGCCAGGGAGAAGCGCAGACCCAGCTTTCCCGCCGCGAGAAGCCAGGAGTTGGCCACGTTGTTGCCGTCCCCCACATAGGCGATCCCGCAATCCGTCCATTCGGGGCCCCGGCCCCCGGGGAATCTCTGTCGGATGGTGTAGAGATCGGTCAAGACCTGGCAGGGGTGTTCCAGATCCGTGAGGCCATTGATCACCGGAATGCTCCCGAACCTCGCCAGACCCTCGACATCGGCCGGGTCGAAGGTGCGGATCATGACGCCGTCCACGTATCGTGAGAGGACCCTGGCGGTGTCGGCGATGGTCTCCCCGCGGCCGATCTGGATCTCATCCTCCCGAAGGATGATCGAATCGCCGCCCAGCTCCTTCATGCCCACGTGGAAGGAGATCCGGGTCCGGGTGGAGGGTTTGCGGAAGATCATGGCGAGCGTCTTGCCCCGAAGCGGGGTGACGGTCTTCCCCGAGCTCCGGGCCTCCAAAAGCTCATCGACCCGCTCGAAGAGGGCGTGGACCTCCTCCGCGCTGATGTCGTCCAGGCTCACCAGGTGCTTCACGGGCGACATTCCCTATTCTGCCTCCGGTTTCCCCGGGAGGATCTCGTCCAGGAGGACCAGGAGGCGGTCGATGTCGGCCTGGGTGATCGTCAAGGGCGGCAGGAACCGGAGGACGTTGCCCATCGTGCAGTTGATCAGGAACCCCCGCTCCATGGCCTGAAGGACGTATTCCGGGCCGTCGTGGTCGAGCTCGACGCCGACGAGCCCCGGATCTCCCGGATGCAGGAATGGCCTTCCCGGAGGGTCTCCAGGCCGGAGACAAGATAGGCGCCCATCTCCCGGCAGTTCTCCAGAAGCCCCCCTTCCGCCAGAACATCCATGGCCGCTACGCCCGCCGCCGTCGCCAGAAAATTTCCCCCGAACGTGCTGGCGTGCGTGCCGGGGCCCAGGGCGGAGATGAAAGGTTCCCGAGCCACCAGGGCCCCGATGGCCGTCCCGCCTGCCAGGGATTTGGCGAGGGTCATGGCGTCCGGCTCGACCCCTTCCTGCTCATAGGCGAACAGCGTTCCCGTCCGGCCCATCCCCGTCTGAACCTCGTCGAAGATGAGGACCAGGTCCCGCTCGTCGCACAGCCGGCGCAGGCCGGCCAGGTAACCCTCGCCCGGGACGTTGACCCCCCCTTCCCCCTGGATCGGCTCCACCAGGACGGCGCACGTCGCGTCGGTCACGGCGGCCTCGGCGGCCTCCAGATCGTCGAAGGGGACGTGGACGAATCCGGGAGAGGGCGGATAAAAACCCTTGCGGAATTTCTCCTGTCCCGTGGCGGCGATGGTCGCCAGCGTCCGGCCGTGAAAAGAGTCCAGCATCGTGAGGATGTCACCCCGGCCCTCGTCGTACTTGTCGAAGCTGTACTTGCGGGCCAGCTTGATGGCCGCCTCGTTGGCCTCGGCGCCGCTGTTGCAGAAGAAGACCTTGTCGCCGAAAGAGGATTCCACCAGCCGCTTCGCCAGCTCGATCTGGGGCGGGATGTGAAAGAGGT
This sequence comes from uncultured bacterium, assembly GCA_964423875.1. Taxonomy (GTDB): domain Bacteria; phylum UBA8248; class UBA8248; order JACPRG01; genus CAYRGS01. The sequence goes on along the minus strand of CAYRGS010000001.1, from coordinate 18,800 downwards.
TCGAGGTGTGGATCAGCGTCCCCGCCTGCTCGCGGATGGCCTCGACCACCTTGGGGTGGCAGTGTCCCAGGTTGATGACCGCCAAGCCCGCGACGAAGTCGGTGTACTCCTTGCCGTCTGCGTCCCAGAGGCGGGTGTCCTTTCCCCGGACGGGGACCATGGCGTACCGGCCGTAGGTCTTGGCGACGTATTTTTCCGCTTCGCGGATGTAATCTTCGGTTGGCATGTCGACCCTTCCCCTCTGTCCGAAGGCAAACGCCCGAGACAGGCATTGGCGCTTCTTACTCCCGCCGGTCCAGGACGATCTCCGTCCCGATCCCCTGGTCGGTGAAAACCTCCAGGAGGATCGAGTGGGGGACCCGGCCGTCGATGATGTGGGCCTTCGCGACCCCGGCCTCCAGGGCCCGCAGACAGGCGTCCGCCTTGGGCAACATTCCGCCGGCGATCACGCCCCGGCTCTGAAGGGACAGAACCGTGTTTTTGTCCAAAGAGGTCAGGAGACCGCCGTCATCGTCCTGGATTCCCGCAACGTCGGTCAGCACCACGATCTTCTCGGCCCGCAGGGCGCCCGCGATGTGTCCGGCGGCCGTATCCGCGTTGATGTTGTATAGCGCACCGTCTTCGCCGACGCCCATCGGTGCGACGACGGGGATGAATCCGCTTTCGGTCAAAAGCTCCAACAGGCCGGTCCGAACTTCCCGAATCTCTCCCACCATGCCCAAATCCGGCGGCGCGCCCTCCCAGCCATCGGGGGGGTCGATCTGGAGCTTGCGGGTCTGAAGGGTGCCCCCGTCCACACCGGAGAGCCCAACGGCGCGCCCGCCGTGTGCGTTGATCCAGCCGACGATCTCCTTGTTCACCTTGCCGCCCAGGACCATGGAGACAATATCCATCGTCTCCTCGTCGGTGACACGGAGGCCCATGACGAACCGGGTCTCTTTGCCCTGGCGTTCCAGCACCTCGCCGATTTGGGGGCCGCCGCCGTGGACGATGACCGTCCGGATGCCGATGTAGCTCAGGAGGGTCACGTCCTCGGCGAAGGATTCGCGCAGATCAGCCTGGTCCATGGCGGCCCCGCCGTATTTCACGACGACAGTCTTGCCGTGGAAGCGGCGAATGTAAGGCAGGGCCTGGACGAGGACGTTCGTCTTATCGCCGGGTGTCAGGTTCATCGCGCGGATCGCTCTCGCTGGGAATGACCGGATCGAATTTATCATTATGGACTCGTCCCGGCGGGGTTTCAACTGAATATGAAGGAAGAATCCCGACAGAGGATGTGTGGAGAGACGCCTTCAGTCGTCCAGAAGCGGAACGATTTCAGAAAGCAGGCGGACGGTCATGGGGTGCTCGCCGGTCTCGGAATGGGATAGCGCCCCCTCGGCGCGCTTGATAAGAATCCCCCGCCATCCGGCCGCTTCGGCGGCCAGAATGTCATTTTCCAGATTGTCACCCACCATCGTCAAACGCTCCGGCGGCAGGCCCAGGCGATCGGACGTCCACTGGAAGATCCTCGGGTCCGGCTTGAGATAGCCGCATTCGAACGAGTAGCACGTCACGTCGAAAAGTCCGGCGAGACCCGTCTCGCGAATGAAATCCAGGCCGAAGGATTGGGTGTTGGTCAAAAGGGCGAGGCGGAAACGGAGGCGCAATTCTCTCAAGGTCGGCAGGACGTCGTCGAACAGCCGGGTGGAGCGATCGGCGCGCCGGAAGACCTCTACAAACGGCGCGGGGCTCGTCGGGGGGAGGCCCGCGGCCTCCTCCACGCGCCGGAGGGCCTCCTCGATCCCCGGGACCTGCTCGGTCATGTAGGCCCGCTCGATGAGGTCCCCCCAGTCCGGCCGGCCCGAGATGCCCAGCCGCTCCGCCATCCAGACGACCGGGTTGGGGGAAACGGCGGCATACGCCAGGGTGTTCCACAGGTCGAAAACAACGCCCCGGTTTCGTGGGTCGGTCATGGATTTCGTGTGTCGGGGTCGTCGAACCGGCCCCGGCGGGTCACAGGATGTACCGGCTATAGTCCTCATCCTGGACAACGTCCGCAAGGCGCTCCCGGACGTAGGCGGCGTCGATGGCGACCTCCTTGTCTTGCAGGTCGGGCGCTTCGAAGGAGATCTCTTCCAGGAGGCGCTCCATGATGGTGTGCAGGCGGCGGGCGCCAATGTTCTCGGTCCGGCCGTTCACCTGGGCCGCCAAGCGGGCCACTTCCTGGATGGCCTCGGGCGTGAAATCGAGGGTGATCCCCTCGGTCGCCAAAAGCTCGATGTACTGCCGGATGAGGGCGTTCTCCGGCTCGGTGAGGATGCGGACGAACTCGTCCTCGCCCAGGGCCTCGAGCTCGACCCGGATGGGGAAGCGCCCCTGAAGCTCCGGGATCAGGTCCGAGGGCTTGGACATGTGAAAGGCCCCGGCCGCGATGAACAGGATGTGGTCGGTCCGGACGGGCCCGTACTTCGTGGGGACGGTGGAGCCTTCCACGATGGGCAGGATGTCGCGCTGGACCCCCTCCCGGGAAACGTCGGCCCCGTGGGCCTGCCCGCGGCTCGCCACCTTGTCCAGCTCGTCGACGAACACAATGCCCGATTCCTCGACCCGCTCGACGGCCTCCAGGACGACCTTGTCCTTGTCGACCAGCTTCGCGGTCTCCTCCTCTACGAAGAGCTTCAGGGCCTCGGGCACCTTGACCTTCTGGACCTTCTTCTTCTCCGGGAGGAAATTGCCGATCATCTCTTTGAGGTTAATGTCCAGGTCCTCGAGACCCGCGCCCGGCATGACACCGATGACCGGGGAGACCTGAAGGGTCGTCTCGATCTCGATCTCCCGGTCGTCCAGCCTGCCCGCGAACAGCAGCTCCCGGAGCTTTTCACGCGTGTTCCGGCCGCTGGAGACGGGGGGTGACGGGTCCCGCGGGGGGGTCGCGGGACCGATGTAGTCGAACCGCTGCCCCCCGTTTCCTTCGCCGGCAAGCCGTTCGCTCTTCTCCCACCGGGCCGCCTCAAGGATTTCCCGCTCGCCGTTGGGGAGCAAGGCGTCCAAAAGCCGCTCCAGCGCCAGGTCCTTCGCCCGGGTCTCGACGTCTTTGCGGTGCTCCGCCTCCACGGCGCTCATCGCGTTGGCGACCAGGTCGCGGATCATGCTCTCCACGTCCCGGCCCACGTACCCGACCTCCGTGTACTTGGTGGCCTCGACCTTGATAAAGGGGCTCTTGGCCATTCGGGCCAGGCGCCGGGCGATCTCCGTCTTGCCCACGCCGGTGGGTCCGATCATGATGATGTTCTTCGGCGAGACTTCTTCGCGGAGCTCAGGGCCGAGCTGGCGCCGGCGCCAGCGGTTCCGCAGAGCGACGGCCACGGCGCGCTTGGCATCTTTCTGGCCGATGATGTACCGGTCCAGCTCTTCGACGATCTGCCGGGGGGTCAGGTCTTCCATCTCACAGGGTCTCGATGCGGATTTCCGTGTTGGTGTAAACGCAGATCGCCGCCGCCTCCAGCATGGCCTCCCGGGCGATGGCCTCCGCCCCGAGGTCGGTGTGCTTGCGCAAGGCCCGGGCCGCGGCCAGGGCATAGGCCCCTCCGGATCCGATGGCCACGATGCCGTCGTCCGGCTCGATCAGATCGCCGGTCCCGGAGATGAGGAAGGTGTTGTCCCGGTCCGCGACGGCCAGGAGGGCCTCCAGCCGCCGGAGCACGCGGTCGGTCCGCCAGTCTTTGGCCAGCTCGACAGCGGCCCGGGGCAGGTTACCGTGATACTCGTCCAGCCGGCCCTCGAACTTCTCGAACAGGGCGAGGGCGTCCGCCGCCGCCCCGGCAAACCCCGCGAGGACCTGGTCCTTGTAGAGCCTGCGAATCTTCGACGCCTGATTCTTCATGACCTGCTGCCCCACGGTGACCTGGCCGTCGCCCGCCATGGCGACCCGGTCGTCCCGGCGAATGGAGAGAATGGTCGTCGAGCGGATCATGTCTCGTCCTCATCCTCCGGTGGGGGCGGCCGCGCCGGAGGCCCGCGCCTTTGGCCCCGGTCCTTCAGCGCCCGCGGGTGGGATTTATCGTACACCTCGAAAAGCCGGTCCACCGCCACGTGGGTGTATTTCTGCGTCGTCGAAAGGGAGCTGTGCCCCAGCATCTCTTGAATGTCCCGCAGGTTCGCGCCAGCCTCCAGCAGATGGGTCGCCATGGAGTGGCGGAGGGTATGCGGAGACGCCTTTCCGGGCAGTCCAAGCTCCCGCATGCGCTTCGCCAGCAGGTCACGGACCCACTGGCCGCTGAGCCGACTTCCCCGCCGGTTGACGAAGAGGGGGGCGTCCGCACCTTTGTCCCGCGCGCCCAGCGACGGCCGGACCTTCAGGTAATCCGAGAGGGCGGCCCGTGCCTTGCGCCCGACCGGGACGAGCCGCTCCTTGGAGCCCTTCCCATGGACGCGAAGCATCCCCTCCGCGAGATCCAGGGAGCCGAGGTTCGCGCCGACCAGCTCGCTGACACGCACACCCGTCGAGTATAACATTTCCCACATCGCCTGGTTGCGGAGCGCGAGGGCCGGATTCGATAACGACCGGGGCGCCGGGGAATCCATCAGCCGAAAGGTCTCGTCCACCGTGAGCGTTCGGGATATACGGGACTCCTTCCGGGGCATCGGGAGCCCCGACACGGGGTCCGGCCCGGGAAACCCCTCCCGGCGCGCCTGGCGGAAGCAGCCGCGCAGCGTGCTCAGCTTGCGGGAAACGGTGGACGGCCGGTTTCCGCGCCGGTGAAGATGCGCCAGGTAGCTCCGGATGTCCAAGCGGTCGATCTCGGCGAGCGCGGGATCGGGACGCGCGTCCGCCCGCAGGAAGATCTCGAAGTCCTTCAAGTCGCGCAGGTAATTTCTCAAGGTGTGGGGGGAGACGTTCCTTTCCAGGCGAAGATATCGCTCGAAGGAGCGAATCGCGCCGCTCAGTCGAAGAGCAGGCATTTCCGCCATCCATTCAGCTCCTTCAACGCCCGGTCGGCGATTCGCCGCCTGCGGTCCTCTCTGGACCCTTGCTTGGGGACAGGGGGCAGAAGACCGTAATGAATGTTCACGGGCTGAAAATTCTTTTCGTCCGCTCCGGTGATGTAGGCGACCAGCGCCCCCAGGGCGGTGGCGGTCGGGGGGGGAGGAAGGGGCGGGGGAGGGGGGAGGCGATCGGCCCGAACCCGGGCCACGGCGTTCAGACCGGCCAACAGGCCCATGGCGGCCGACTCGAGGTATCCCTCGACGCCTGTGATCTGGCCGGCGACAAACAACCGGGGCGCGTCGCGCATCTGAAGGCTTGGGAGCAGGAGCGCCGGGGCGTTCAGGAACGTGTTGCGATGGATGCTCCCGTACCGAAAGAAGACGGCATCCCCCATTCCTGGAAGCGAGCGGAACACCCGCCGCTGCTCAGGATAGGTCATCTTGGTCTGAAATCCGACCAGGTTGTAGGCCGAGCCGGCCGTGTTTTCCCGCCGGAGCTGCACAACGGCGTGGTAAGCGCCCTCGCGCTTCGGGTCGATCAGGCCGACGGGCCTCATCGGGCCGTACGCCAGGGTCTCCTCGCCGCGCTCCGCCAGCACCTCGATGGGCAGGCAGCCCTCGAAATACCTTTTGGCCTCAAAGGCGTGGAGGGGAACCTTCTCAGCGTCCAAGAGGTTTCGGTGAAACGTGCGGTACGCCTCTCGGGAGAGGCCGATGTTCAGATAGCCGTCGTCCCCGCCCTTTCCATACCGGGAGGCGGAAAAAGCCACGTCATAATCGATGGATTCTCCATCCACGATGGGCGAGACAGCGTCGTAGAAGTAGAGGTGTTCGCGGCGGGCGATCTGGCCCAGCGCCTCGGCCAGGTCCGGCGACGTGAGGGGGCCCGTCGCGAGAATGACGGGGTCTCCGGGCGGAATGGTCCGGACCTCCTCCCGCAAGACGGAGATGCGGGGATGCCCATCGATGCGCCGGGTCACTTCGCGGGCGAATTCCTCCCGGTTGACCGCCAATGCCTGGCCCGCGGGGACCCGCGTCGCATCGGCCGCCTGAAGGATCAGCGAGTCGAAGGCGCGGAGCTCGGCCTTCAACAGACCCGAAGCGGTGGCGAGGGAGTCGGCTTTGAGGGAGTTGCTGCAAACGAGCTCGGCGAGGTCGGGGGTCTTGTGGGCCGGGGTGTTCCGGACCGGGCGCATCTCGTACAGGGTGACGGCGACCCCCCGCTCCGCCACCTGCCAGGCGGCCTCCACTCCGGCGAAGCCCCCTCCGACGATGGTGACCGAAGCGGTCACGTCCCTCCTTCCGGGGCGGTCTCTTCCCCGCCGGCGTGGACCGGGCGGACGGGCGTCACCCCCACCATTTCCCAATTCTCCGGGAGCGATTCGGTGTGCTCGCACGCTTTGTCGGGGCAGCGAAGCTCCCGCCGCTGGACGACCAAATAGGGCGATTCGCAGACCGGACAGGCCTTCGGGTAGGGGCGGGACCAAGTCACGAAGTCGCAGTCCGGATATTTGGCGCAGCCGTAGAAGCTTCGGCCCTTCTTCGAGCGCCGGGAGAGGATGTCTCCGCCGCACTTGGGGCAGGAGACCCCGGTGGGGATGGGCTTGGCGTTCTTGCAGTCGGGATACGCCGAGCAGGACAGAAACGCCCCGAATCGTCCGTTCTTGATGACCATGGGCTTCCCGCATTTCTCGCACACCTGATCCGTTTCGATGACGGGCGCGGCCTCGCGGTTATTCGTGGATTCGGTGTATTTGCAGTCCGGATAGTTGGAGCACCCGATGAACATCCCGTACCGGCTGGGTCTTTTCGCGAGCTCGCCGCCGCAATCGGGACACTTGCGGCCGATGGGCTCGGGTTCGTTCAGGGTCTTTTCGGCCCGGCTCAGGTCCTTTTCAAAGGGGTCGTAGAATTCCTTCAGGGTTTGGGTCCAGTTTTCCTTTCCCTCTTCGATGGAATCCAGACGGCTCTCCATGTCGGCGGTGAATCCCACGTTCATCAGGTTGGAGAAGTTCTTCACCAAAAGGTCCGAGATCATCCGCCCCAGATCGGTCGGATGCATCTGCCTTTTCTCCAGGCGGACGTAATCCCGGTCGGTCAATGTGCCGATGATGGAGGCGTACGTGCTCGGCCGTCCGATCCCCTTTTCTTCCAGGACGCGAACCAGGCTGGCCTCGCTGAACCGGGGCGGGGGCTGCGTGAAGTGCTGCTTGGGGACGAGCGCTTCGCAGCGCACGCCCTGGTCCTCCTGCAGGGGCGGCAGCGGGCGGTCCTCCTCCTTCACGGCTTCGTCGGTTTGCTCCTCGTACACCCGGGTGAAACCGGGGAAAAGGAGAACGGACCCGGTCGCGCGAAATTGGCTTCTCCCCGCCTGGATGTCCACCGCTGTCTGGTCGTAAACCGCGGGATTCATCTGGGAGGCTGTGAACCGGTTCCAGATCAGACGGTAGAGCGCAAGCTGATCTTTGCTTAACCGGCCTTCCAGCGTGGCGGGGGCACGCGACGCCGAGGTCGGGCGGACGGCCTCATGGGCGTCCTGCGCGCCCTTCCTCGACGCGTAGACCTGGGCCTTGCCGGGCAGATAATCCAGGCCGAACTCATTGGAGATGAATTCGCGCGCCTCAGCCAGCGCCTCCCCAGCGACGCGGGTGGAATCGGTCCGCATGTAAGTGATCAGCCCAACCGGACCCTCCTCCCCTAGGTCCATCCCCTCATAGAGCTGCTGGGCAATGGCCATGGTCTTCCGGGCGGTGAAGCGCAGACGCCGGGAGGCGTCCTGCTGGAGGGTGGAAGTGATAAACGGGGGAAAGGGCTTGCGGCGGCGCTTTTTTCGCTCGACCTTGGCGACCCGATATTCCGCTCCCTCCAGCTCGGACAGGATCTCCCGGGCCCGGGCCTCGTTCGGGATTTCCACCTTTTTCCCGTCGATCCGGTGCAGGGCCGCCTCGAACGCCGGGGGGGCGTCGGCCGCCATCCGGGCGGTGAGGGTCCAGTATTCCACCGGAACGAACTTTTCAATCTCGTCTTCGCGGTCGCAGATGATACGCAGGGCGACCGATTGGACGCGCCCGGCGCTCAGCCCCCAGTTTCGAAGGCGTCTGCCCAAGAGCGGACTCAGCTTATACCCCACCAGCCGATCCAGGACCCGGCGGGCCTGCTGGGCCTCGACCTTGTTCTGGTCAATCTCCCCGGGCCACTCGACCGCCCGGGTCACGGCCTGTTTGGTGATCTCGTTGAAGGTGATCCGGTAGATCTTGGCGGGGGTGACGGACTTGATCTCCTGCTGGATATGCCAGGCGATGGCCTCCCCTTCCCGGTCGGGGTCCGGCGCCAGGTAGATGGCATCGCTTTTGGCGGCGGCCGCCTTGAGCTGGGCCAAGACCTTGCTCTTGCCCTCGATGACTTCGTATTGGGGGATGAAGCCGTTCTCGACGTCCACACCCAGTTTTTTGGGGGGGAGATCTCTCAAATGCCCCACCGAGGCGGCCACGCGGAATCCCTTGTCCAGAAATTTCTTGAGGGTGGCGGCCTTGGCGGGAGACTCTACGATGAGTAGGGGGTCTGCCATGGTCAGTTCAAAAAGCTCCTGTTTTCGGAGTTGAGAAACCGGATGAGATCGGTCTGCCAGTGCTTCTGCGAGCGGTGAAAGGCCACGAGCAACGCCATGGCCCGAACGTCGTCGCGGGTGATCTCGCCCTCCACCAAGCTGAGGGCCCTTTGGATGATTTCCTCGCGCATGGAATCGTCGATCAGCCCCATCTGATGGAGCTGAAGGAGGTACCCGCCGGCTTCGACCGTAAAGGCCAGATGCTCTTCGTCGCTGAACACCCGAAACGCCGCGCCGGTTCCCTCCCGTTCTCCGAACCCGTTTTCGCCCCAGGCCCCAAAATGATGAAGCCAATGGAAGGCCTCGGAAATCTCATCGGCGTCGAAGCCGTGAGAGCGCAGCATCTCGGCCATCTCCGGCTCGTAAAACGAGATCGTGCTGTCCTTGAGAAGGTGCTCGATGATCAGGTTGACCATGTGGAACATTCGCTCACGCATCGGAATCGGTTCTCCCGCTCGGCGTCCATGCGCCCGGTTCAGGCCCTCGCGAACACCTTCCCCGGATACTGTCGAATCAGCCCCATGAGCTCGAGGGCCATTAAGGCCCCGGAAACCTCCGCCGGGCCTTGAATCAGGCGGGTCCGCCCCGCTCAATGCGGGGCCGATGGCAATCGGCGACTATATATAAGATGGGCGTTTTAGGGTGTCAAGCAGGCCGGCCGTCGGGTCTTCAAAAGGGGAGCACCTCGAAACCTTCCTGGTGGAGACCCTTGTCCGCCTTGACGGAAACCCGGATGGTGAGCTCGCGCTCGAGGCGCTCCATGTGGGCACTCTGTTCCTCCAGCAAAAGATCCACGACCGCGGGGTGGGCGTTGACCTTCAATTTCCGGGACCGCGGGTCGTGGGTGTGCACCCGCCTGAGCTCCCGGAGGATTTCATAGCAGACGGTGGTCGTGGACTTGATGATCCCCCGGCCGTCGCAATAGGCGCAGGGCTGGCAGAGGGTCCGGCTGAGGCTGTCCCGAACCCTTTTTCGGGTCATCTCGACCAGCCCCATTTCGGAGATTTTCAGGATGCGGGTCCTGGATCGGTCGGCCTTGAGCTCCTGAGCCAGGGTCTCGAAGACCTTTTCCTTGTTCTCCTCGCGCTCCATGTCGATGAAATCGATGATGATGATTCCGCCAATGTTCCGCAACCGGATCTGGAAGACCACTTCCCGCACGGCTTCCATGTTGGTCTTAAGGATGGTCTCTTCCGGATCGCGCTTGCCCACAAACCGGCCGGTGTTGACGTCGATGCTGACGAGGGCCTCGGTCTGATCGATGACGATGTAGCCGCCGGACTTGAGCCAGACCCGACGGCCCAGGGCGCGCTCGATCTCGAGCTCGACGCCATAGGCGTCGAAGATGGGCTCCCGTCCGTCGTGGAGGACAATGCGCGGGGCCAGGTGCGGATAGAAGCTCTCGACGAATTCCAAGGTCTTGGCGTGGACCTCCGGGGCATCGATCACCATTTGCGAGATGTCTTCGCTGAACAAGTCCCGAATCATCCGCAAAACCAAGTTCAGGTCGTCATGGATGATGTTCGGGGATTTCACCGATTCACCGGTTTCCCGGGTCCGATTCCAGAGCGTGGTCAGGAAGCGGATGTCGCTCTCGAACTCCGTCTCGGTGACCCCTTCGCTCACCGTGCGGACGATATATCCCCCGCCGTTCCCCTTGAGGCGGCGAACCAGTTTTTTCAGCCGTTTCCGCTCGACCTCGTCCTCAATCCGGCGGGAGACACCGATCTGGTCCCCGGTCGGCATGAAGACGAGATAGCGGCCCGGAAGGGAAATGTAGGAGGTGATCCGGCACCCTTTGGTTCCGATGGGCTCCTTCGTGACCTGGACCATGACGTCCTCCCCGCTGCGGAGGAGGTCTTCGATAGGCTGGGAGGGGGCCCGCCGGCCCCGATCCCGACGCTCGTATTCAATCTCCAGGTCTTCGCTCTGCTCCAAGAAGCCCTCGAGGTTGTCCCGGTCGACGTCCACGTCCGCGACATAGAGGAAACCGGCCTTTTCAAGACCGATGTCGACAAAGGCCGCTTGCATGCCCGGCAGAACCTTCGTGACCTTTCCTTTATAGATGTTGCCGACGATCCCCTCGTCCTGCTTGCGCTCGATGTAGAGCTCCGTGACGAGGTTGTTTTCCAGCAGGGCGACCCGGCTTTCCTGGGGTTCTACGTTGACAATGAGTTTGGAAGGCATGGCAGACAGGAAGAAAAAGGTTGGCTCGGACGTTCCTGGCCCCGCGGTGTCATCCCGTCACGGCCGTTTGGATTTGGTGTTCTGGTCTCGGAGGCCGTTTGAAAGGAGGGCTCAATGGGTCGGGCCGGTCGAAAAGGCCGCCCCTCCCTCCCCTCCAACCAACGACGCGCCCGGGTGGACGATCAGGACGCCGGCTCTTCGGAACCCTGACCCTATAGATAGTTACCGCCCGCCTTCGAAATGTCAAGAAACGCCCGGGGGAACGGCCTCTCCCGTGGGAACCGGGCCATTTCCGGTTTTCAGAAACTGAACCGCCGCATCCGGATGTTCAGGAGCAAGCCGATCCCCAGCAGCGTCACCACGATGGACGAACCTCCATAGCTCATCAGGGGAAGCGGGAGCCCGACGACGGGAAGCATGCCCGTCGACATGGCGACGTTGAGAACAACGTGCAGGCACAAATAGCCCACCACCCCGGCGGCCAAAATCGACCCGAAGAAGTCCCGGGACCGGTAGGCGACGGTCAACCCCAGGGCGATCAGGATCGAGAACAGACCCAACATCCACATCGAGCCGACGAACCCCACCTCCTCCGCCAGAACCGCCAGGATGAAATCGGTGTGTGACGCGGGAAGGAAGTGGAGCTGACTCTGCGTGCCCTCCAGCAACCCCTTTCCCAGCAGCCCGCCGGAGCCAATGGAGATTTTGGCTTGCAGGCTGTGGTAGCCGGCGCCCAGGGGATCTCCCCCATGGATGACCGTCAAGATCCGTTCCTTCTGATAGCCCTTCAGAAAGAACCAGCCGACGGAGGTCGCGGCCACCGCGCCCATCGCCAGGATGATGCTCGTCCCGAAGCGAAGACCGACAGTCGCCACCACCGTGAGACCGATCAGGATGATGACCAGGGCCGTGCCCAGATCCGGCTCTTTGGCCACCAGGGCGGCCGGAACCAGGATGATGGCGGCCGGCATCGCCAAGTCCCGGAGCCGCAGCAATCCCCTCTTTTCTTCGTTTGAAAAGTACCGGGCCAGCGCGATGATCACCGCCAGCTTGGCGAGCTCGGAGGGTTGAACGCGGACGGGGCCGAAGACGAGCCACCGCTGGGCCCCCCCGACGCTTCTGCCCCAAAGCGAAACCAGAATCAGGAGCACAACGGCCACGCCGTACACCAGATAGGCATGGCGGTGAACGAGCCGGTAATCCGTGAAAAGCAGAAGCGTGACGCCGAGCAGGCCGATCCCGAACCAGTAGAGCTGGCGAATGTAAAGTCCCTCTAATCCCCCGCTCTTGGAATAGGTGGCGCTGTAAATCATGGTGACACCCGTCGCGGCCAGGAGGAAGGTGACGAGGATGATTCTCCAGTCCAGCTGGGCGAGGAGGCGGCGCTCGAACATCACAAGGCTCCCGCACGGCGGGCCTCGGCCCCGCGCGGACGCACCGAGGCGGAGGCCCTCCGTCCGGCGGCGGGTGTTCTGGAGAACTGCGCGCCCGGCGGCCGTTTTTCCATCCGGATGCCGAGGTGGTAGGCGATCAGATCCCGGGCCAGGGGGGCGTAGCGGCTCCCCCCCACTCCGGCGTGTTCGGCCAGGACGACAACGGCGATGGTGGGTTCTTCATAGGGCGCAAACGCCACGAACCAGGCATGGTCCCGGAACAAGCGGGGTCCCTCCCGCTGTTCCTTCGAGTCCTTTCGGTGCTTGAGCCGAACGACCTGAGCCGTTCCGGTCTTGCCGGCGACCTGGATTCCCGGCACCTTGGCCCGGAATCCGGTGCCCCGCGCATCCTGGACGACACCCCGCAAGGCGGTCCGGATGATCTCCAGGTTTTTCGGGCTGACGGGAAGGCGTCCTCGGACCTCCGGCCCGAAGGTATCCCGGACCGTGCCGTCGTTCTCCTCGATCCGGCGGACGAGATTTGGCCGAAGGAGGGTTCCTCCGTTGGCGACGGCGGCGATGAGGACGGCCATCTGCATCGGGGTCACCAGGGTATAGCCTTGCCCGATGGCAACGGAGATGGTCTCCCCGGCATACCACGGCTGGCCCTTGGTCTTCTTTTTCCAAGCGGGGGACGCAACGACCCCGCCTTTCTCCCCCCGGCTGACGATGCCCGTCGGCCGTCCCATGCCGAAGCCGGAGGCGTATCGGGCAATGCGGTCGATCCCCAGCTTCAGCCCGAGCTGATAGAAAAACGCGTCGCACGATTCAACGAGGGCCCGGTGCAGGTTGACGTTGCCGTGCCCGCCGGACTTCCAGCACCGGTAGGTCCGGGCGCCGAACCTGAACTGGCCGGGACAATACAGGGTTTCCGAAAGATCGAGGACACCCTCCTCCAGCGCGGCGGCGACCATGATGATCTTGAAGACCGATCCGGGGGGATACAGGCCCCGGGTGGCGCGGTCCTGCAAGACGCGCAGGGGGTTCTGGAGGAGAGAGCCCCAGGACGACGGACTCATCCCCTGGGTCAGGGTGTTGGGATCAAAACGCGGGTTGCTGGCCAGGGCGAGAATCTCGCCGTTGCGCGGGTCCATGGCGATCAGCACCCCGGGCTGGCCGGCCAACAGCGACTCGGCCTTTTTCTGCAGGTCCAGATCCAGGGTCAAAACCAGGTTCCGGCCGGGTTTGGCCGGCCGGACTCCGATCAGCTTGATTTCGCGCCCGAAGGCGTCCACCTCGATTAAACGCTTGCCGTACGCGCCTCGCAGGACCTCTTCGAACTCCCGCTCGATGCCCTGCTTTCCGGTCATGTCGCCGCTCCGGTAGCCTCGCTTCTTCTTAAGTTGTGCGTCCGAGACCTCCCCGAGGTACCCCATCAGGTGTGCGGCGGTGTCCCGCTGGGGATACTCGCGCTGGGGATTGATCTGGAGGAGAACGCCGGGAAGCTGCCAGCGGTGTTCCATCACCTGCCCGACCGCCTCGCGGGGAAGGTTCTTCTGGACGACGATGGGCTTGAAGAGATTACCCCGGTGAATCCGGGATCGGGCCCAATCGGGGTCGAGGCCGGTTTGCGCTTGCAGGTGCTTGAGGGTCTTCGACAGGTCGGGGACGGAGCGGACGATCAGGGCGAGATGAAAGGCCGCCCGGGTTCCCGCCAGCAACCGTCCATCGCGGTCGAGAATCTTCCCCCGCAACCCGGGAACGAGTTTCGTCGTGATCCGGTTGGTCTCGGAGCGGCGGCGGAAGTCCTCTCCGTGGGTCACTTGCAGATCCCAGAGCCGGATGGTGAGGGCGCCGATGAAGACGAACGCGATGATCCCGATCGACATGAGACGCCGGTTCAGGTTTCCCGTCTGTAGTTCGGACTGGGTTCGGCGCAGCTTTCGAAAGTTCATCGAGACCTTCCCAGAGAGACATCGCCCGCCGACCGCTTCACCCGGAGTGTATAAGTCCGGACCGTCCAACTCACCAGGGGGCTGACCGCGGTGTTGAGCAAAACGATGGTCCCGAGCGTCGTCCACACGGTTTTGTCCACCGAGACCTCGTACAGTAGAAACTTCGTGCCCAGGTGGATTGCCGCGTTGAACAGGGTGGCCAGGGGGACGACCAGAAGCGGGGTGATCATCGTATGGTACCCCAAGTTTCGGTGAAACGCCCCCGTGACGTACCCGATGAGCCCTTTGGACAGGACGTTCTGGCCCAGAAGGTCTCCCGAGAGGCCGTCCTGGAGCAGGCCCAACCCCCAACCGTAACCGATTCCGGCCTTCTTCCCCCGCAACAGCCCGAAGCCGACGACCAGAAGGAGGATCAGGTCCGGCGTGGCACCCGTCAAATCGGCCACAAACTCGGCCAGGGTTGTTTGTAGAACGAGAATGACAACGATCAGGCCGAGGTCATACAGAAAGATCATCGGGGAGGTCGCCGGCCCACCACAACGAGGACTTCTTCAAGACGGGAAAAATCCACGGCGGGCCGTACGTCAATGGTCTGAAACATCTCCGTGCCGCTGCGGTCCACGGCCTTTACCACACCCACCGGAACGCCTTTGGGGTAGACCCCCCCGTAACCCGAGGAGATGACCTGGTCGTTCACCCGGATGTCTTCCTCCCGGGAAACGTACCACAGGTATCCGGTGTTGCGGCCGTTGGATGATCCGATGAAGATCCCGCCCGTTCGGGTGCGTTGGATCAGGGCGTCCACCGCGCCGCGGGCGTCGGTGATCAGTTGAACTACCGCGTGCTTCGGGGCGACCCGGATGATGTGGCCCACAATCCCCTGATGATTCAGGACGGGGAGTTTTTCCTTGAAACCGGACTCAGATCCGACGTCCAGGGTGATGGTCTTCGACCAGTTGGCGAAGGCCCGGGCGATCACCGAAGCCGTGACGGTCTGGAAGGGCATCTGCTGCTGGAAAAGAAGGAGCCGGCGCAGCCGCGCGTTCTTGAGAAGAAGCTCCCGGTAAGTGGTTTCCACGGTGCGCAGACGCTGCACCTCGGCCTTCAGGGATTCGTTCACCTCCCGGAGGTTTTCCACCGAGGAGAGTTTGATGCTCAGCCGCCGAAGGGCCCCCACCGGCTTGTGGACCAGGGATTGAATCGGACCGCTGATGGCCAGCATCAGCCGCTCAACGGGAAGGGCGAGCCTTTTGTGGCGCACCTGGAGGGTCATCAGGGTCAGCGAGAAGATAATCAGGCCGCACACCAACAGGATGTCCTGGCGTCGCTCGCTGATTGGCCTCATGGAAACAAACATTCTCCGAACGTTAGATTGTCAATTTGCGCAACAGGTCGATCTCGTCCAGCACCTTGCCCGTCCCCATGACCACGGCGGAGAGCGGATCTTCGGCTACGGTGATGGGCAGACCGGTTTCCTCCCGGAGCAGGATGTCGAGCCCCCGGATCAGCCCCACCCCTCCGGCCAGCATGATGCCTTTGTCGACGATGTCGGAGGAAAGCTCCGGCGGCGTGCGCTCCAGGGCGATCTTCACGACATCCACGATGGATTGGACGGGCTCGTTCAAGGCTTCGCGGACTTCCTCGTCGGTGATGATGATGGTCTTGGGAACGCCCGTCACCAGATCTCTCCCTTTGACCTCCATCGTCCGACGGTCATCCATCGGGTAAGCGGAGCCGATCTGTATCTTGACTTTTTCGGCGGTCCGATCGCCGATGAGCAGGTTGTAGCTGCGCTTGACGTAGTTGAGGATGGATTCATCCATCTCGTCGCCGCCCACGCGAATGGATTTGCTGTACACGATGCCCGCCAGGGAGATCACCGCGATCTCGGTGGTCCCGCCCCCGATGTCGAGGATCATATTTCCCGAGGCTTCCTGGATGGGCAGGCCGACGCCGATGGCCGCGGCCATCGGCTCTTCAATGAGGAAGACCTCCCGGGCACCAGCG
>CAYRGS010000001.1:0-2693 GCA_964423875.1 uncultured bacterium | reverse complement strand
GGGTACGCAGACGATCATTCGGGGCCGGACGAGCGTCTTGCGGTTGTGCACCTTGCGGATGAAGTGACGGAGCATGATCTCGGTGATTTCGAAATTGGCGATGACGCCGTCCTTCATAGGACGGATGGCCTCGATGGATCCGGGCGTCCGCCCCAGCATGTTTTTGGCCTCGGCCCCGACGGCCAGAACTTGCTGCGTATCCTTATGGATGGCGACCACCGAAGGCTCTTTCAGCACAACTCCTTTTCCCCTGACGTAGACCAGCGTGTTGGCCGTCCCCAGGTCCACGGCCAAGTCGTCGGACAGCAACCCAAAAAGCCGGTTCAATAGCATATTTTTGGACTCGTCATTGCGGATTCACTTTAAAGTCTGTATTCGGTTCGAGTTCCATGGACAAGACAGATCCAGGCCCAAGGCGCATAACACCTTCCTGGAGCGCAATTTAACAATTCAATGACACGGATGGCAAGCGAAATGCGTGAATTTAATTTGAACCTTCATTCTCCGAGGCTTACGGAGGATCTTGATTTCCGGCCGGCGATGGTCTAAATTGGTGGATATCTCGACAACCCTTATCGGCATACTCGGTATCGATCTTGTCAAATACGGGTAGAAAACCTGTAGTTAAACAACCAGGGATCGTAACCGGAAACTCAACGGCCCCCATGCACCGGAGGTTGATTCCCCGATGTTGAAGTTCATGCGCAAGCACGCGAATGCCTGGTTCATCAAGGTCATGATGGGCATGATCGTTGTGACCTTTGTGGGTTTTTTCGGCTGGAACGCCGCCCAAGGGCCGTTCACGAGGGATGTGGTCGCAACGGTGGACGGCGAGCCCCTCTCCCTCAGCGAGTATCAGGCGGCTTACCGGCAAACGTATGACCTTGTGCGCAGGATGTACGGCGGCGCCCTGGATAAAGCGGCACTGAACCGGCTTCAGCTCGGCAGGCAGGCGATAGAGACGATCATCCGTTCCAGGCTTCAAAGCCGGCAGGCCCGCCTGGCCGGGATCTCGATCTCCAATGAAGAGGTGGCCCGCCACATCCAGAGTCGGCCGGCGTTCCAGCGTAACGGCCGGTTTGATCGCCCCCTCTACTTGGAAATCCTGCGGCGCAACCGCGTCCCCGTCGCGGCGTACGAGGAAGAACAAAGGGAGATTCTCCTTCTCAGGAGGATGGAGTCCATCATCCGGGACAGCGTCAAGGTGACCGGGCCGGAGGTCGAGGACGCCTACCGCTGGAGCCGGGAGGGGGTCAAGGTGCGATACCTGATTTTCCCGCCCGACCGCCTGGAGAAGGAAGTGGAGGTCAAAGAAGACGATCTGCGCGCCTTTTTCGATCGGGAAAAGGAGCGGTTCCGCGTCCCCAAGAAGGTCCAGGCCGCTTATCTCTTCGCCGATATCCAGTCCTTTGAGCGGTCCGTAAAGGTGACGGAGGAGGGGGTCGCCCAGGCGTACGAGGCAAGAAAGGAAGAGTTCCGGGAGGTTGCGCGGCGCAAGGCGCAGCACATCCTGATAAAGGTGCGGCCCGAGGCTAAGCCGGACGATGTCGCAAAGGCGAAGAACAAGGCCGAAGGCCTGCTGCGGCGCCTGCGCGACGGCGAGGATTTCGCCGCGTTGGCGAAAAAGTTTTCGGACGACCCGAACGCCGCTGATGGGGGAAACCTGGGCGCCATCGCCCGGGGCGAGTTGGACCCCGCGTTCGAGAAAGCCCTGTTTGCGATGAAGACGGGCGAGATGAAGGGCCCCGTCAAGACCCCGTTCGGCTTTCACATCGTTCGCCTGGACGCGATTGAACCCGAGCGGCTGCGGCCGCTTTCCGAAGTGAAGGCCTCCCTCATGGACGGACTCCGCACTGCCCGCGCGGCGGCGGACGCCCGGGACGCCATCGAGAAGTTCTGGGTCGAGGTCTCGGAGGGAAGGGCGTTCGACAGTTTCCCGCAAACGGCGGGGATCAAGCGGGGCGTTTCGAAATTCTTCTCCGCCGACGGCAAGGGGCTGCCTGTTCCGGACTTCCGGAAGGTCGCCGCGGCTGCGCTCCAGCTCGCCAAAGGGGAATTGAGCGACCCCATCGAAGGAGACAGCGGCTGGTACGTGGTTCGCGTCACGGCCGAACGGGCCTCGCGGATTCCGGACCTGAAAGAGGTCCGCAAAGAGGCCCGGAAGGCGTATGTCCAAAGGCAGAGCGAGCGCCTGGCCGAGGAGCGGTCCAAGGGTTGGGTGAAATCCCTCGATGGGGGCGGACGCCTGCGGGAGATCGCCAAGAGGGAAGGACTGAAGGTGTCAGAAACCCCCTTCTTCACCAGGATCCGGCCCCTCGCCTCCCCCCAGGCGGGGGGTGAATTCTACGGGAAGATCTTCGGGTTGAAGGTGGGCCGGGCCGGTCAGGCCGCGGCGCAAGGCGGGCGGATGCTTTTCGTCGTCACCGGCCGCAAGGTGGCCGACCTAGCGGAGTTGAAGAAGGACGACGGCCGGTTTCGCGCCCAGTACCTTCAGGGCAAGCAGGGCCTTGTCCTGCGAAGCTGGGCGAACGCCCTGCGCCGCTCAGCCGAGGTGGAGATCCGGCCGGGGATGAATCTGTGAGGCGGTCTTCGAATTCGGGGAATGACGGCGAAGACCGCGTCCCCCCTCCCCCCCCCCCCCCCCCCCGCGCCCCCCCCCCCCCCGCCCGCGCGCGCGCCCGGGGCGGCTCACC